>JAFYWY010000054.1 GCA_017546455.1 Opitutales bacterium | reverse complement strand
GTCGAATCCCTGAGCGACGGCGCGCTTCACTCGCCGGAGCTCGCGGGAAAATTCCTGAAAATTCTCAATACGCAGGGCAAACGCCTCAACGCGCTGGTTCAAGACATCTTGAGCCTCGCCGCCCTCGAACGGCGGGAGCTGGCCGGCAAAGAGGATTTCGAGCTCTTCCAACTGGATGCGGCCCTTGAAAATGCAGTCAATGCCTGTGCGGAAAATGCCGAAGCCTCCGGCATCGAGCTTTGCATTACCCGCAACGAGCCGCAGGAATGCGTCGGCGATGCGCGCCTTATCGAGCAGGCTGTCATCAATCTTGTCGGCAATGCCGTTAAATACAGCGGCGGCTCGCGCATCGAAGTCGCGCAGGAACGTAAGGGGAAAAGCATCGTCATCAGCGTCAGAGACTTCGGAGTCGGCATTCCCGAGGAACATCTTTCGCGTCTGTTCGAACGCTTCTACCGCGTGCACAAGGAGCGTTCGCAAAAGCTCGGCGGAACCGGCTTAGGCTTGGCGATTGTAAAACATATCGCGCAGCTCCACGGCGGTACGGCAACCGCGGAAAGCCGTCCGGAACAGGGCTGTTGCTTCCGCATCACGCTACCATTTTCCGGATTCGGCGAAGCTTAGAAAAACGGATTATTTTCCCGTTCGGCCCGCAGAGTTGTCGCCGGACCGTGTCCCGGCAACAAAATCGTTTCCGGATCAAGCGCTTCGAACAGTTGCTTTCGGATACTCGAAAGCGAATGCTCCAAATGCCCGGGCAAACAACCGCCGACGCTTCCGAGGAAAAGCGTATCGCCGGTAAAGGCAATCGGCGGAAACGGAGCGGGAGTATTTTCCCAAAGAAAGACTACGGAATCGACGGTGTGGCCGGGAACGGGAATCGCCCGCAGCCGCAGCGTCGCCACCTCAACGAAACGTTCGCAAGGCGTTTCTTCGTTTTCACCGAAAAGCGTATAAAAGCTGAAAATACGCAGTTGCGGAAAGGCTTCACGCAGGGCTTTCTGCCCGTCCGCATGATCGAAATGGCGGTGCGTCAGGCAAAGGCTGACATCTTTAATCTCCCGTGCTTTCAGAAATTCGACGAGTGCTTCGCCGTTCATGCCGCAGTCGAAGAGCACGGCTTCCCCGCGGTCAAGGTCGGTCCAAGCGTAGGCGTTGGAGGTCATCTTCGGCAGGATTTTATTGCCGCAGAACATGATATGGCGCGTACAGGATTCCGGAATGCACGGTTCGTTCGCGGAACTTCCCGAAACCCCGGCATCAAAATCCGCGTCGAGACGTTTCAGTTTCTCCGGACACAAATTGAGCGCGGGAGCCACGCGGGAACAGATTTCGGCATCGGCCCGCTCCCGGCGAAGACGTCGAATTGCGGCAAGCGGCAAGCCGGATTTTTCCGCGAGCATCTCGGACGAAATTCCCCGCCCGAGCATGGACTTGCGCAGGACATCCGTAGCATTATCTTCAATTTGTATCGACATTCTCTCCAATCTCGTTTTCAACGTCAGTAAATGCAAGGGTTTATTTTAAAAAATAAGCGAATTAAAAGCGCCGCCGTTTGCGTATCGGCGTTCATCGCTTTCGCCGTCGCACTCGGTGCTGCCGGACGCCCGGCCAATCATACCGTCCGCGCAGAGCTGCCGCCGCTCCTCGACGTGAAACCGCCGCAGGAGCTGCCGACGCTTAAACTCGTTCCTGCTGCACGCCATTCAACCAAGCTGATCGCAGAAAATTCCTCGCTCGAAAATTGCGGGAAACGTAGCAATACCTTTTGGACGATTAACGACTCCGGCTCCGCTCCCTACCTCTTCGCCGTCACCGCCGACGGCAAGGTCATCGAAGCGAAGTCCGCCAAACCCTATCGCGGTATTCATCTTACGGGAAGGCGCAATATTGATTGGGAAGCCCTTGCCGCCGACGAATCCGGCAACCTCGTTATCGCCGACATCGGAAACAACGAAAGCAACCGCCGCAATCTCTGCTTCTACATCGTCCCCGAGCCTGATCCCTACGCCGAAAAAACAGGCCCGTCCCGAAAAATATCGTTCTACTATCCGAGCCAAGATCACTTCCCCGACCCGATGAAAAACTTCGACGCGGAGTCCTGCTTTGCGCTCAACGGACAAATTTACTTTTTCACGAAACATTGGACGAATACGGAGACCGTACTCTGGCGCGTCGATCCGCAAACCGAAGCCTATCAGGCCGCCGTGCCCGTCGCGCGCTTCGATGTTCGCGGCTTGGTAACGGACGCAGCTCTCTCCCCGAAGCGAGACCGCCTCGCGATCCTGACTTATCACTCCGTTTGGGTTTTTGACTTACCGGAACGGGATGCGCGCGGAATGCGCGACGAAAAAAAGTTTTTCCAGAAACCGAAATTCCGAAAAATCGCTGTTCCCATTGCAGACTGGCAAATCGAGGGAATCGCCTTTCTCGACGATTCTACCCTACTCATTTCTTCGGAATCCGGAGCCCTTTTCCGTCTTCCGCTTGCAAGCCTTCAACAGTAACCGGTGAATGGAGACCTGTGACCGGTAAATAGTGAATAGAAAAATCTAGTCACCGGTCACCATTCACCAGTTTCTATTCACTGACCTCCGGTCGCTGATTCGCAAGCGCTTCGAGCGCGTAAGCGTAGCCCTTCAGACCGAGGCCGCAAATCTGCCCGCGGCAGACCGGTGCCGTCAGCGAACGGTGACGGAACTCCTCCCGTGCGTGCACATTGGAAATATGCACTTCGACGGTTGCGATTCCCGCCCCGGCAAGGGCATCCCGCAAGGCGATGCTCGTGTGCGTAAATGCGCCGGGATTGAAGACAATGCCTTCAAAACCGCGCTCCGCCCAATCGTAAATCTTGTCAATCAAAGCCCCCTCGTGGTTGCTCTGGAAACACTCGATTTCGCAATTGCCGAGATTCGCGGCGTAATCGGCAAGCCCGCGCTCCAAGTCCGCAAGCGTCGTATGCCCGTAAATTTCGGGTTCGCGCTTACCGAGCCAATTGAGGTTGGGTCCGTTAAGAATGCCGATTTTTTTCATAAAGCTCATTGTTGTCATTCAGGCGAATTAGGCAACTAATTGCGCGCCGAAATTTCGACGAGTTCGCGGAAGGCGCCGACAAGCTCGCCGCAGAAGCGTTCGAACTCGGCATCGGAAAGACGCCATTGCCAGTTCTTCTGATCCGTTCCGGGTTCGTTGAAGCGCGCTTCCGCACCCAAGCCCAGCATGTCCTGTACGGAGACAACCGCAAGGCGCGCGTGCGACTTCATCGCAGCGTTAATCAGCGTCCAATGCGGAGCATTTCCGTCGGACCAAAGGTAGCGGCGGAAGAAATCACGCTCGTGTTCCCCGCAGGAATTGTACCATCCGACGACCGTATTGTTGTCGTGCGTTCCCGGGTAGGCAATCGTGTTCGCACCGATATTGTGCGGGAGGTAAAGATTCTTCGGATCGCCGCCGAATGCGAACTGCAAGACCGCCATGCCCGGCAAGCCCGTATCCGCGAGCAACTTGCGGACGCCGTCGTTCATGTCGCCGAGGTCTTCCGCAATAAGCTGTGCATTGCCGAGCGCCTTGCGGACCGTTTCGAAGAATTCCAAGCCCGGACCGAGCACCCATTCGCCGGTACGCGCATCGGGCGCGCCCGCGGGAATACGCCAGTAATCGTAAAACGCGCGGAAATGGTCGATGCGAACAACGTCGTAAAGCGCGAAGCAGGCACGCAGACGCGCAATCCACCACGCATAATTCGTCTTCTTAAGCGCGCTCCAGTCGTAAAGCGGATTTCCCCAAAGCTGTCCGGTCGCCGAAAAATAGTCCGGCGGGACTCCGGCAACGGCGAGCGGCGCGGCGGTTTTCTGGTTAATCTGGAAAATTTCGGGATTTTGCCAAACGTCCGCACTGTCCAAAGCCGTGAAAATCGGCGTGTCTCCGATGATTTTGACGTTACGGCGACGTGCATGCCCGCGCAATTCGCGCCACTGCGTGAAGAAAATGAACTGAATAATCTCGGTCATCTCGACTTCGGCAGCGACTTCGGCACCCCACTTCGCCTTGATTGCCGAGGCGTATTTGCGCGCCTTTTCCGGCCAGCGGTACCAGGCTTCGCCCTTGAAATGCGTCTTCAGCGCCGTGTAGAGCGCAAACCCCGAGAGCCAGTAAGCGTTGTCGCGTTTAAAGGTTTCGAAGTCCCCGATCTTGGCAAGCAACGTACGATCCTTGCGAATATTGGCGTAGAGCTTGCGCGCCGTCGCGTAAAACGCACTCCAAAGCGGTCCGTAATCCACACGTTCACGCGGCAGGCTACGGAGCAGGCCCAAGTCGGCATCTTCCAGCAGACCGAGTTCGACGAGCTTTTCGAAATCAATCAGATAAGGATTTCCGGCAAAGGAGGAAAAGCACTGGTACGGGGAGTCGCCGAACCCGGTCGGCCCGAGCGGACAGACCTGCCAGTAGCTGACGCGCATTTCCGCCAACGCATCGACGAAGCGGTAGGCGGATTTTCCGAGCGTTCCGATACCTTGCGAAGACGGAAGCATGGTGGGGTGCAGGAGCACGCCGCTCCCGCGTTGATTGAGCCAATTAAAAAGTGCCATGTGTGAAGTTTGAAGAGCTGTTAAAAGGGGCCGGAAAAGCTCCGGAAAAGAACGAAAATGCGCCCGCACGCGCGGGTAAATGAGGGGAGAAGCGGCTAATACCGCTTCTCCCCGGAGTCTCGAATTAAATTTCGTCGGGCGAGAGCCAACGGAAGGATACAATCTTGTAGCGGCGGCCGAGAAGGCGGTTGACCGCCTTGAGGCTCATGTTGCGCTCGAACTTCTCGAAGAAGTATTCATCGTTGTCCAAGCCCTGGCTGCGGTAATTCTTTTTCACCTGCAATGCGTCAAAAACCGTCTTATCCGAGTTTTCGAGAACATTATCCTGTTCTTCCGCAACCCAGTCCGGGAGACGCTGAACGACGGCTTCACAGTAAGCGCGAGCTTCCGGAAGACCGCTCAGGCCGAAGACGTCGCCGTAAGCACGAATCGTGAAGGTGTCGGAACGGACGGACATGCCTGCGCCGAGGCTGGAAAGAATGTCGCCCTGCGTCAGGTAGCCCGGAGCGCCCGCCTTCTTGGAGGGGCTGCCCTTCGGCATCAGATTCGGGAAGTACTTGGTATCCGGCTTGTCCTTGGCCTTGCCGACGGACTGGTTGATACGCGAAGTCTTGTCAATCGCCGCCTGAAGCGTCCCGCTGTAAGCGTATTCCTTCTTCGAATTGAGACGGCGGTTGACGAAGTCCGCCATCGACATGAAGGGACCGCGCAAACGCACTTCTTCGACGATATTTTTGGCGAGTTCTTCGATGTCGCTTTCGTTGAGCGAGCGGAACCAGCGCCAGCCCTGCCCCTCATCGCCGGAGGAGTCGGCGACACTGCCGTTTCCGCCGAGCTTGTTCCCGATGAGGTTCATGAAGCGGATAATCGGGAAGTCGTCGGTTTCGACGTACTTGCCGTCGATGCTGAGATACTGCTTATGCAAGCTTGCAAGCTGCGCCTTCCACGCTTCGACGGAGGTCGAGTTGACGTTGAAGGTGCCTTCATAAAGGAAGTTGCGGGCAATCTTGTTCGGATCCTTGAATTCTTCGCGAACCACGTC
This sequence comes from Opitutales bacterium, assembly GCA_017546455.1. GTDB lineage: Bacteria > Verrucomicrobiota > Verrucomicrobiia > Opitutales > UBA953 > Spyradosoma. The sequence goes on along the minus strand of JAFYWY010000054.1, from coordinate 15,426 downwards.
ATCCGTGCGGTCGAGATCGTCGCGGTTGCGGATGAAGGAAACGCGCGGATTTGCCATCGGATTCTTTTCGCCCTTCAGGATTTCATTGGCGACCTGCGAAATATTTTCCTTTTGGTCGGCAATCTTTCCGAAGTTAATTCCGGAGAAGAAGTAGCGGTCGAAAAGCGCCTGATTGGCGGCAAAGGGCGTGTCTCCGCGCGGTTGGACGCCAAGACGGCCGCCGGTCGGCCATTCAAAGGGCTTCATCAGGTCTTCGTTGCCGATGGGTGCATACGAATTGCCGACAACATAGCTGGGCTCCGTGTCCAAAACGGAGCAGTCCACGCTTTGGAGCTGACCCAGGGAAGTCAGCGGGCGGGTCGGCACTTCATAGAGCACGACCGAGGACTGTCCCTTTGCGGAGGTATCGCCGTCACCCCAGAAGGCATTTCCGTCGATGTGTTCAATCGGCGGCAAATCGCTCAATGCGGCACGGACTTCGGAGACCCATCCGACGCCCTGCGTCGAGAAGTTCTTCTTCTTGCTTCCGTCCGGTTCAATCAGGTCGGTTTCCCAAGAACGCGGATCCAAAACCCACGGACGCGTATTCGAGACCAAGGGGCCTGCGAGCGCGGAATCGTCCGCCGTTGCTTTGAAGATATCGTATTCGAAAATGAATTGCTTTTGAGCGTGCTCGTGACCGGTTTCGCCCGTGCGCGAGAAAGTCTTGGCGGCAAAATTGTTTCTCCATTCGCCCGGATTAATCAGGGCCCAGCGCGGCGTACCGAAAGCCTGAATGAAGGTCTCGTCGGAAGCGTCCTGCCAGTCGCCGATGTACGGACTGTTCCAGCTGCGTTTGAGGTCGTCACGCGAGGTTGCGGACTTGCCGGTCGCGCTACGCGGGTAGAACAGGTAATAGAACGCCATGTCCGTTTCCTGATTCGCAGCCTGAGAAGAACCGATGTCGACGGTGAAGGTCGCATTCTGGTCTTCCTCGGTCATCTTATCCCATGCCAAAGGCAGTTCGTAAGATGCGTTACTGTATTCTTCGTAGTCGTAACCACCCAAGCTGGCAGCCAAACCGTAGCCGCTCTGCATCTTCAGCGGACGCGTTGCCGAATTCGGGAAAACGGCTTTGATTTCGCCCGGTTGGAGAACGAGCGAGCCGTTCGGAGCATTGTTGTAAGACGTCGTTCCCGCAAAGAGACGCATGGCGTGCGCCGTCACCCCGAAGGAGTTGCCGGAGTAGAACATCAGGTCCAACACGAAGGAAGTATTTTCGTTGTAATTGGTACGGCCGCGATCGGTGTAGTATTTCCACTTTCCGCCGTCGGTACGATTAAAGCGGAACGCGATCGGGTAAAACTTCGTGAAATAGGAGCCGAGGCCGAAGAATTCAATCGGCACGTTGTACGGATTGTGGATGACCATAATCGGGTCAAACACGATAGCCGCCGTATCCGTATTGAAAACAACCGAGAAGCGCAGAATCGAGCGCAGGACGACGGGCGAAAGGCGCATTGCCTGCGGAATCAGACCGCGCTTGCCGTCGTATTGCGGGAGCAACATACGATTGTCACCGTACATGCCGAAACCGGACGCACGGTCTGTAATCGCGCCGTAATTGCCCTTCCCGCCAAAAACGCCTTCGAAGGTCATCGTGCGGCCGTCAACCGTGATCGAGGTTGAAGTGACCTTGCTGGCCTGACCGCGGTTGGCCGTGTTGCCGTAGCTCTTAACGTAACTGTACGGTGCCATCCCGACGGCGAGCCAGTTCTTTTCATCGCTCGCCTTCAGTCCGCGATAGCCGTTTTCTTCGTTTTCGCGCTTGTAGAGGCGATAGAAATTGCGGAAGACGTCCCAGGTCGGCCCGCGGAGAATACGCGTTTCCCCGGTGGTCATGTTCGGAGCCGGATAGGAGCTTTGCTTGGTGTCGAATTCGTAAACGAAACCGAGTCCGTCGGACGGCTGTTTTGTCCACCAATTCTGGCTTTCGGGAACTTCGAAGTCGCCGAGCCAGTCCATTTCATTCTTTTCGCCGGATCCGTGGAATTGCGGATAGTCGCGGAAGCCCTTTTCCCAGCCGTCTTCTCCGCCGAACCAGGGCATTTCGAAGGCTACCGAAAGGTCCGTCTTCAAACCGCCGTTATAAACGTCGGAGAAAACCCCGCGGGAGTGGAAAGAGACATCGTGGTAAAGCGCGCGGGCTTCTTCCAGAAATTTGTCGGAATCCTCGTCGCCGTAGGCAGCCAGGTCGCCGATGCTGAGCACGTAAGGCAGGCGCGCTGCCTCCGGTCGTCCGGCATCCTTGGCATCTTCTTCCCACCAATTCCCGAAGGACTTAAAGACTTCTAAAGCTTCCGTGCCGACGCGTTGCGGCGTGGCGCGCAGGGTGCGTTCCCAGTCGGTCAAAGCGCCATCGAATTCCTTCGAATACTTGTCGGCGAGATTAACGCGGGCCTTCACGCCTTCGTCCCCGACCCAATAGGCGAAAGAGCCGGAGGTTTTCTGCGTTTTCTGAAAATCGGTACGCTTTTCCATCGGGACACGGCGGACTTTGACGACTTCTTCGTCCCAGCCGGATTTCTTGCCGAGCGTTCCCGCGCCGACGAGCGTAACGAGATCCGTGCTGTCGTCGGCAACATCATAGGCGGCGGTCGCTTCGCCGACCAGGGCCTGACCGCGTTCCGCGTTTACGGAAGACTTGGCGACCGCGAGTTCATACGGCGAATAATTTTCCTTCGCGTTGTCGTAGCCGGAAACGAGCCATCCGAGGAAGGGCTTCTTGTCCGGATCTTTGTAATCCCAGTCGCGCAGGCTGTTGGAATCGGATTTGTCCAAGCCGCCGGTTGCCCAAACGCCGGTCCAGTGGCGCTTACCCTTGTAGGCTTTTCCGGAAGGCAAGGAAGCGTTGTTTCCGCCGCCCTCCGCGAGAATATCCGCCGTCGCGGTAACGCGCTGGTCGTCGCCCGTCAGCAACTGCAATTGAGCGAGAGCGATACGCATGCCGCAGATGGCATTCGCCTGCGCCTGATAACGTTTCACCTTATAGCCGCCGAGAGCCGATTCGAGAACGACAAACGAGACGAGCGAAATGGCAATCAAAAGCATAAGCGCCATCATGACCAATGCCACGACCAAGGAAAATCCGCGGCGACGCTGTTTTTTCAATGTTTTTTTAAGAAAAGCGGGTAAAACAAACATAGCGATGGGAGCATTTTTGAAAATTCCCCCCGGAAACACAAGACGGAAAAGCACCTGCGGCAAAGTTCCGACGAAGGTTTCGTCGCGCCGTGCATCAGACGACGTCCTCAAAAGAACTCCGGATGCGTCCTCCTTCCTACAGTTTCCGATATGAAAAACTCCGAAATTTTGCAGGCAAATTTCTATTTGCTTGTGAACGGCTCCGGAAAATTATCCAATGGAGCTTAAAAAATGTTTTACGTGCCTCCGACAAAGAAAAGCTTCTCGCTTAGCGCCCTCCGTTGCTGGGGAGAACGCTTGGCATCTGAGCCGAATGTGCTTTGGGAGACATTTTTGGTCAACGGATTTCTTGAAGCCGGGCAGGCTCTTTACCGGAAAATTTCACACCCGGTGGAGATTTTTCTGGAGGATAATGCCGCCGCCGTACAATTCCGCACCGAAGAAGACGGTGACATCCACATCTTCTTTTCCGCCGACGAAAAAGGCTGGCTCCACTGGCGCAGTTCCCTGCCCGAACGCGAGGCGGCCGCGCCTTTTGCGGGAGCCGCAATGTATTTCATTGAAGAATTCGTCGCCGAGGAATTTCCGCGTCTTCCCGTCGAAAGCGGAATCGCCGTCGAGCCGCCGCCGGTCCCTGCGCCGGAAACTCCCCCGCCGCCGGTCGATACCGAAGACGGTCCCGAGCGCACGCTCATCCCCGTATTCAGCGCCGAAGCCACACGCCTTAGCTGCGCCGCATTTTGGGAAATCGAGACGAGCGGAGAACGCATCCCTGCACTGGGCAAAAACGCCCCCTCGCCCGATTCGCTCAGAAAAAAAGACCGCGAGCAGCTCATCCGCCTGGCAACCCTCGCCCGCCGCGCTTATTTTTCCTATGATTCCGAGAATGCCTGCTACGCCCTGCACGGCTACTCGCAAATCGCCGCCTTCGCCAACGCCCATCTCGATAAATGGCGGGAACGGTTCCGTCTCGAAAACGTCGCCTTGGTCGAAACCTTCCGTAGCGAACCGCGGGAACTCGAGACCGAAGCCGTCCTCTGCTCCGAATCCGCCGACGCCTTTTCGCTTTTTTGGAACTTCGAAATCGACGGCGAACGTCTCTCGCCGGAAGAGTCCCGCATCGTCATGCGCCACGCGGACGAATCGGTCTTTTTGCCCGGACGCGGCGTCGTACGCATCCGTCGGCGCGCTCAGAAATTCATCAGCGACTGGCCGGATGCCGCCACACACGGCATGCCGATTTACACCTTGCTTTCCCTTTTCCGCAACGAAAACTCGCTGAAGCTGAGCCCGGACAAGAAGCTGCAGGCGTGGCGGAAAAAGTTTCTCGCGGAGCCGAAAGCGCCGACGGGTATGCCGGACTTCCTGCGTCCCTACCAAGTCCGCGGCGTGGCTTGGATGCGCCAAATGTTCGACCGCGGAGCCCATCCGCTCGTCGCCGACGAAATGGGCCTCGGGAAAACTCTCCAAGTGCTCAGCCTGCTCGCACTCGACACGCGCAAACGCTCGACAGCCCTCATCGTTTGTCCGGCCTCCGTCGTCCCCGTTTGGCAAAACGAAATCCGCAAATTTTTCCCGCAGCTGAGTTATACCGTCTTAAATTCGGAGAAAAAACTTTCTTCGCGGGAACGCCCGCGGATAACGCTCACCAGCTACGGGCTCCTGCGCCGCAGCGAAGCCAAAATCGCCCGCAAGCAATTTACCTACGCCATCCTCGACGAAGCCCAGTTCATCAAAAATCCGCATACGCTGATTGCGCGCGCCTGCCTGAAGATCAACGCGACACACCGCCTCGCGCTCACGGGGACACCGATTGAAAATCGCCATCTCGACCTCTGGACCATTTTCCGCTTCCTCATGCCCGGCTTGCTGGGCCGACGCCATGACCTTGAAACGGCGCTCGCCGACAGCGAAAACAATCCCGAGAGCCTCGAAAAGCTCAAAACGCAAATCGCCCCGTTCATCCTTCGCCGCACGAAACGCGAAGTCGCCAAGGAACTCCCCGAAAAGACCCAGAACGTGCTCTTCTGCCCGATGCTCGACCTGCAACGGGAACATTATCGAGCCATCGTCCAAAGCGGCCTGAACGCACAGCGCAATGCCGCCGGCAACCGCGTTTCCGCCCAAGCCGCGATGCGGGAGAGCCCCACCAATCTCCTCACCCTGCTCATGCGCCTGCGTCAGGCCGCCTGCGATCCGGCGCTGCTACCGGGCTGTGCCGAGCTTTCGCACGAACATTCCGGAAAAATCTCCGCCCTGCTCGAACGCGCCCAGGAAATTATCGACAACGGCGGCAAAATGGTCGTCTTCAGCCAGTTCGTCATGCTCCTCGAACGCGTTCAAAGCGCCCTGCGCGAACGCTTCCCGGAAACGCCGCAGTTCATGCTGACCGGGAAAACCCTCGACCGCGAAACACCCGTTCAGGCCTTCCAAACGACGAACGGACCCGCCATCTTCCTCGTCAGCCTGCGCGCCGGCGGCACGGGTCTGACTCTGCACAGCGCGGAATACGTCTTCCTGCTCGACCCCTGGTGGAATCCCGCCGTGGAGGAACAGGCCATCGACCGCGTTCACCGCATCGGCCAGCAAAAACGCGTCTTTGTTTACCGTATGGTCTCCGCCGGTACCGTCGAAGAACGCATCGAAAAACTCAAACAGCAAAAGCGTGAGCTCTTCAACGCCCTCGTCGGCGGCATTCCGGACATGTCGGACTGGGCACAGCACTTCCCGTCGCTCGAATCGCTCATCGAGCTTTCGGAATAAAATCCCTTCACACGCATTTTTCGCACATGGGAAAAACGATTTTTACCAACTACGTAATTCGCCCCTGGACCATCGCAATGGCCCAGTGCGTCCTTCTCGCGGTCGTCGCAGCAGCCTGCACCGTTTACTTTAACACCTTAATCGCTTTAGCGGCACTATCGTCCGTCGTCGGCCTTTTTATATTTCAAAGAAAAATCCGGCGCATCCTTAAGCAGCGCGGTTGCGACACGGGGACGGCAAGCGAAGCCGATTCGGCAACCTATCTGTTTCGCGGCGAAGACGGTAGCGAACTGCGCGTTCCCAAGAACAGCCGCTGGATTTTTGTCGAACGCAAGAACGGTAAGATCGAAAGGATTTACTACAACCCGTCCTTGGAATGCGTTGCGGAATCCGGAATTGCTGCGCCGGGAATTAAATCGCAAGGGCTCCCGAACATCCGGAAGAAAGCCCTGTTCGATACGCTCGTTATCATTGCCGGAATCATTTTGATATGCTGGCTTCTCGGCGATTGGCTTCCTCTGACCAAGGTCGTTTACCGCGACTCCTGTAATTGCAGCGAGGAAAATTATCTTTACGAATCGGATGCGGACGCCTATGACGTCTGTTCCGAATAACCCCTGATTTTATCCGCCCATGAAACTGCTTCCCGCCGCCCTCGCCCCGATTTTTCTTTTCTGCGCCGTCGATTGCCTCGCCTCGCCGAAATGGCAGCTCGTTTGGAAAGACGAATTCAACGGACGCAGCATCAATCCCCGTTACTGGACAAAAATCGAACGCGGCACGCCCGATTGGAAAAACACCATGTCGAGCGACCCTTCGCTTTTTGACGTCAAAAACGGGAATCTGATTCTCCGAGGAAAGGTCAATAAAAACACAAAAAAAGACCCGTCACCCTTTATCACGGGCGGTATTTCAACCCAAGGAAAATTTTCTTTCTGTTACGGCAAAATCGAAATTCGTGCTAAACTCGACAGCGCTCAAGGCGCTTGGCCCGCACTTTGGATGTTGCCGGATTCTCCGAAAGCCAAGTGGCCCGACGGCGGGGAAATCGATCTGATGGAACACTTGAACTTCGACGATTTCGCCTATCAAACCGTCCATTCCCGCTACACACATTTACCTCAGGGCAGCAAGCCGAAAAAGGGTTCGACGGCACCGATTAAGCGAAACGATTACAATGTTTACGGCCTGGAATGGCACCCGGACAAGCTGGTGTTTTTCATTAACGGCAAAGAAAGCTTCACGTATCCGCGCGTTCCCGAAGAAGCTAAAAACGGTCAGTGGCCGTTTAACAAACCGTTTTATCTGCTCGTTGACATGCAACTCGGCGGAAGCTGGGTCGGAAAAGTCAATCCGGAGCAACTTCCCGTCGAAATGCACATCGACTGGATCCGCGTCTACAAGGACGCGTCGAGACGCTAAAAAAGCGCCAAGTGTCAGACTTGACGCTTTAGCTTTACTCCCGGCGATTAGACCTCTCGGCGGTTAAATTCGTCGAAGGTGTCTCCGGCTACGCTCGCACGTAGGGATTGCTTTCGCGCTCTTCGCCGACCGTCGTCGCCGGCCCGTGCCCCGGGAAAACGCGGACATCACCCGGCAACGGGAAGATTTTCTCGCAAATGCTTTTTTCAAGCACCGGAAAACTGCCTCCCGGCAAATCCGTACGCCCGATGCTTCCCGCAAAAAGCGCATCCCCCGTAAAGAGCCACTTTTCTTCCGGACAATAAAACGCGAGGCTTCCCGGACAATGTCCCGGAACAAAAAGCGCCTGCCAAGTCTTTCCGAGGAGCGTGAAAGTCTCACCGTCCGTCGTCGGGCGTGAAAGCTTAAACGCGGGGAAATCGGCTGCGCTCAGGCCCGGAATCGCCGCCTGATACCAGGGCGAGAACTTTTCGGGCTTTTCGTGAAAATCGCGTCCGTCTTCGTGGGCGAAAACCGGCAATTCCGGATTTGTCCCCGCAAGCACGCCGGCAACACCGCCGTTGTGATCCCAGTGCCCGTGCGTAATCAGAATCGCATCGAGCGTCAGGCCGTTTTTCTTCAAATACGGCAGCAGAAGCTCCGCCGCGCCGGGCGGAGCATCGACGATAGCGCAATGCGTGCGGGAATCGTCCGTAATCAGGTACAGGTTGGTGCCGAAAGGTCCGGCGGAAATTGTCTGAAGCAACATAGGAAAGTGTAAAAATAGCGCCGGCGGCAATCGATTCTGCGTGCCGCCGGACATTCGTGATTAATTAAGCGTTCATGTCTTTCCACTTCTTCGCCATCTGCGAGAAGATGATCAAAGCAATCGCGGAAACAACACCGATTGCCGCGAAAGGCAGCCAAACCGTGAGATTCGGCGAATAGGTATCCCAAAGCAAGGTCGTCGCTTCCTGCGAGGAAAGGTTCATCATTTTTTCAAGCGCCGGCATTGCCTCGTTGCGCGTGATACCGAGCGTCTGTTCCAAGCCGCTTACGCTGTCAACGAAAGGACGCCATTCGATGCCGCGCTTCTCGGCGATATAACGCAGTGCAAGCGTTGCCTTTTCCCCGACGTTGCCGTAGATGAGACCCGCCAGCTTGGAACCTGCGAAAATCCCGACCCCGACCGGAATGTTGATGTAGGCCAGGTAAACGCCCTTCTTGTCGGAAGGCGCGATTTCGGAAAGGTACTGAGACTTTTTCGGACCCGTGAACATTTCACCGAGCGAGAAGAAGAGGACGCCGACCAGGAAGAACCACGCGTTCTGCGTGTAACCGGCGACAACGACGCCGATCGTAGCCATCGCCATACCGAAAATCATCGCGTCGAGCGTGCGCATCTTGCGCGTAATCCAGGAAACACCGACAACCCCGAGGATGATAAAGGTCGCGTTCGCGCTGATCAGCACGGCCTGCGGGACACGCAAGGTGCCGTCTGCAAGCGTTTCCACGAAATATTTAGAAATGCTTTCCGGGAGAATGGCATTTGCCGTTGCCGCGACATTCGCGCTCGAGACCCAGTCTTCGAGGAAGTTCGGCTGCAGGTCCCAAAGCTGGAACATCATCAGCCAGAAGCCGGACATAATGAGAATCCAGGTCAGCAGACGCGGCTGGAAAATGTCCTTAATCGCATTGATGAGCACGCGCCCGATGCCGAGCGTCTTCGAAGCGCCCGACGGCGTATCTTTGAAGAAAAGCAAGGGCAGGAAATTCACCAAAATCATGGCCGCGGAAATAATGAAGACGAGGCGCCAGCGTTCCACGGAGTTAGCTACGCCAAGCGTGTCCGCCATGAAGTTTTCGGAAAGGAAAACGACGGGGATGTAGTGCCCGATGAGCGCGCCGATATTGACAACCCAGTAGAAAACGCCCCAACCGAGCGAGGATTTTTCCTTCGGCAACGTGTGCGAAAGCGCGCCCTGAATGCCGGGCTTAAACAGTGCCGAGCCCGTCGCAAAGACCGTAATCCCCGCGAGGAAGCCGAGATAGTTGCCGTTCACGCCGTCGAACCCGAGCCATGCCGCCAACGCATCCAGCGACGAGAGGTCGCGCAAAAACGCCATGAGGAGGTAGCCGATCGACATCGTCGCGACGGAAATCACCATCATCTTCTTGTAGCCGTAGCGGTCGGCAAAACCGCCGGTGATAATCGGCAAGAAGCATTGAACGACGGCCCACCACGCGTAGAGCGTGCCCTTGGCTGCCGCGGTCAGGTGCAAACCGCCGACATTGTCGGCCTGCATGATGTAAATCGGCGCCACCACGCGAACGCTGTTGTACGCGAGGCGCTCCATCATTTCGATGAAGTTCAGCTCGAAAAACGGCGCCAGCCAGTTTTGGCTTTTTTGTTGTTCAGTCTGAGTTGCGGGAACCGCGTCTGTCGTTTCTGGATTCGTCGTATTGCTCATAAATTATTTTTAAAGAAAAATTAAAGGGCGAGCCTACAGAACGCCTCCCGATAAGGCAAGCCATGTTCGCCCTTTCTTCCCCAAGGCCCGAATTAAAGTAGAAAAAAAGAACGTTCCCGCAAGCCGCGGAAACGTTCTTCGCCGGATTGAAATCCTTATTCGCCCTTATTGAAATCGACGTAGGCCTCGGTCAGGTCCGTCGAAATCAGGCGGTAATTGTGCGTACCGATGTTCAGGAAGAGGCGGATTTCGAATTCCTTCTTCGCGACGACTTCGCGCCAGCGGGCTTCGTTCTGCGCCTGAAGCTCGCCCTTGAGGAAGACCGGCACGTCGTTGTAATAAAGATCGATCTTGCTCTGATCGATGCCGCATTTGGCGTAGCCGGCCGAGCAGAGGATACGGCCCCAATTCGGGTCGCCGCCGCACCAGGAAGCCTTAACGAGCAACGAATTGCCGATCGAGCGCGCAATCTTGTTCGCGTCGGCATCCGTGCGCGCACCGTTCACGTGGAGCGTAACGACTCGGGAAATCTTTTCGCCGTCGCCGACAATCTTCTTCGCGAGGCTGAAGCAAACCTTTTCGAGTGCTTCGCGGAAAAGCGAAAGCGATTCCGGATCATTTTCCGTAATTTCGGCTCCCGATTCGCCGTTAGCCAAAATGAGCACCGTGTCGTTCGTGGACATATCACCGTCCACGGAAACACAGTTAAACGACTGACCGACCGCGTGCCAAAGGCATTTCTGGAGCAATTCCTGAGAAATCTTCGCGTCCGTCACCAACAGGCCGAACATCGTCGCCATATTCGGCTCAATCATGCCCGCGCCCTTGGCCATACCGGAGATCGTGACGGTTTTTCCGCCGACGACGCCCAGAGCTCCGCCGACATTGAATTTTGCCGTGCAGGTTTTGCGGCGCGTATCCGAAGTCAGAATTGCGTCTGCGGCGCGCTGCGATTCGCCCAGATCCGGCTTGAGGCGGCGAATGGCTTCGCGCATCCCGTTTTCGATTTTTTCCATCGGGAGATTGACGCCGATGCGGCCCGTGGAGCAAACAAAGAACTGTTCCGTTTTGCACGCCAGCATTTCGGAAACGAATTCGCACATGCGGTGCGCGTCCTTCATACCGCGTTCGCCCGTACAGGCATTGGCATTGCCGCTGTTGGCGATGATACCGTGCATGGCGATCTTTCCGGAAGCATGCTTCTTCAGGTGGTCCTGGGAAACATAAACCGGAGCAGCCTTGACGTCATTCGTCGTAAACGTGCCCGCCGCCGTGCAGGGGCTCTTCGAGTAGATCAGCGCCAAATCGAGGCGCTTGGCATCCTGCTTATTGCGAATGTCGCAGGCGGTCCCCGCAACGGAAAATCCGGGAACTTCGGCGATCCCGTTCGAATCGTCGATAAATTGAATTTTGGAAATCAGATTTTCAAACATGAGAAATAATTTTTGCGAAGTTTATTCCGAAGCCTAAACAAAGGAAAGCAATTTAAATCGAAGCCCCTGCTCCGCGCTTAGCCCAAACTTTTTAAAGTTCCGCGCGTGACGCCGAGCTTGGATTCGAGACGCAAGCCGCGCCAAAGCGCATTGCCGTCGATTTTGCCCGCAAGCAAGTCCCGGTAGCGTTCGAGAATTTCCGTAACCAGCGCCGGCGATTCATCGACAAATTCCACGCGGAAGAAGCGTACGCCGCGCACACGGATTTCGTCGAAGAATTCTGCTCCTGTCTGCGCACGCGCATTGTAAACCGTGTTGCGGCAACCCGCATCCGCCTTGACGAGATGCTCCAGTCCGGTGCGGTCGCGCAGTCGCACAACGTGTTTTTCGCAAGGCCGCCCGCAGTCGCGGAAATCTTTTCCGTCCGACAAAAATGAGCAGAAAACGCAGTGCTCCATGTGAAACATCGGCATGTGCTGATGGAGCGTCACCTCGATTTTTCCGGGCTCCGAAACACGCTCAAGCATGGCGCAGAGTTGCTCCAAATTCATATCGTACGAAGCCGTAATGCGCTCCAGACCGCGCTCGCGCAGGTAGTATTCCGCCGTTAAATGATTCGCAACGTTCAGCGAAAAATCGCCGCGAACCCGCCTCCCCGCGAATGCGTAGAGGTGTTCGTGAGCGCGCGCAAGGAAACCGTCGGCACCGCATTCGCGCACGAGACGCAAAATTCCCGTTTCATCCGCCGCCTGTTTGAAAATCCGGAGCGGTTGCGCCCAAAACTCCGCTCCCGGGACCGTGTGCACGCGTTCGGCAGCGAGACGGTAGTCACGCGGATTTTCAAGTTCCGCATAAATTGTTTTCGCGCCGAAAGCCAACGCAGCTTCGAGCTGTGCCAGCTCCCGCACCACGGGAATCAGCGTCGGCGGCGTAAGCTCGCTTTTCGAATTCCGAATCGCGGGCGCCGGCTCCTTGCGTTCTCCGTTCAAAGTCCAAGTCACGGCATTTTCGCGAGCGGCATTGAGCTTTTCGACCAGTGCACGGCGCAGTTTGTTGGCCACGCTCGCTGGAATGAGCGGAGCCCCGTTGATGGACGCCTCCCAGCCGTCGAGAAAATACCCCGTGCCGCCGAGACGTGAAAACTGCTCGCGCAACCAGGCTTCCGTAGCCGGTTTCGCCGTTGCCGGAACGAGTGCGTCGCCCATTTCCGCCTCGACGCAATTACCACACAAGTCATCGCAGACTCCGCGAAGCGCCTTGCCGACTTCCGCGAAAATGCGCATGTTCACCCGGCGCGCCCAACGCGGCTGGTCTCCCGCAAAGGTCTCGCGAATTTCCGAAGACAGGGCCGGGTCGGAAGTCTTCCAAAGCTTGTCACCGCGATGCACGCGTTCCCAGCGAATCCCCGAGCGTCCGAAACGTACGAAGGCTTCGCCGCCGTTGCGCGCCTTTTCCACGCCGTAAACATAACCGCCCTCTTCGCGATCTTCCGGTCGCCCCGCGTCAAAAACGACACCGTCACCGGATTTAAGCGGTGCCTTCAAATGCACGTAAACGCCGTCCTTCCCGAAGCCGGAGACCTCACCCAAAAAGACGCCTCGTTTTTTCCCGAAACGCGCGTGGACAAGTTCTCGGTTGTTAATGCCGCGCATCCAACCCGTGTAAAGCCCGCGCGAAAACGCCATTTCCATCGCATAGGCATGCCGTTCGCGCAATTGGGCTGCAAAGTCCTTGAGGGTCTCCGTCGAGACGCCGTCCGCCGTCATTGCGTAAATACGATCGACGCAATCGCGGTAAACGCGCGTAATCGAAGCTACGTATTCCGGCGTTTTCAGACGGCCCTCGATTTTGAGCGAACGCACGCCGAGGCGCATCAGATCCGGCAGCATTTCAACGCCCGACAAGTCGCGCGGCGAAAGCAGATAACGGCGCGCCCCGAGCGGGACTTTTTCGCCGTCGCAAATCAGTTCATAAGGCAAGCGGCAAGCCTGCGCGCATTCCCCGCGATTGGCGGAGCGCCCGCCGAGCGACTCACTCGTCAGACATTGCCCCGAATACGCCACGCACAACGCTCCGTGGACAAACATTTCCAGGGGAAGCGATTCCGCCGAGTCTGCCTTTCCGCGAGCAACAATCGCCTCCAACTCGGATACGTTGACTTCGCGGGAAAGCACCGCGAGCGAAGCTCCGAGCTCCCGGGCAAAACGCACCCCCGCCGCCGACGAAACCGTCATCTGTGTCGAAGCGTGAACGGGGAAATCCGGCGAGATTTTTCGGATCAGGCGCACGATACCGACGTCCTGAACAATAGCCGCATCCACACCCGAAGCGATAATCTTGCGCAGCTCCTTTTCAGCCTCTTCCAGTTCGTTCGAAAAAATCAGCGTATTGAAAGTCACATAACCGCGCACGCCGCGGCGGTGAAGAAAGCGCATCAGCTTCGGCAAGTCGTCGGCGACGAAATTATCCGCGCGCACGCGGGCATTGAAACGGCCGACGCCGAAATAAATCGCATCCGCCCCGTTTTCAACGGCGGCTTTCGCACATTCCCAACCGCCGGCGGGGGCGAGCACTTCAGGCTTTCTCATTTCTAAATTCATCCTCGTTTCCTGATAGCAATCTACTCCGAGCCCGCAAAAAAACAATATTTTTCGCATAACGTTTCCCGTACCGTTGTCCTTTCCCGCAGCACTCCGTGTTTCTGTGAGAACTTTCGCCCTAATCCTCCAAATCTCTCACGGAGACGCGGAGACACAGAGCGTCGAAAGATATTTTTCGTTGTTCTTCCAAATACCGTCCTCCAAAAAAGTTTGCGCTTTGGAAGTTTGTCGTTGGTCATTCTCGTAATGCTCTGTGTCTCCGTGAGCGTTTTTCGTCCCAAATTTCTGAAAACGAATTTCCGGAAGTAGCCTTTACCGCAAAAATGGAGAGCTCTTTTTAAGTAAGGAATCTTTTTTCCCGGGAGGAAGAAGCATCGCAGGTCGCACCACGAGAGTTTTTTGAGCGTAGCGAAAAAAACTTGTAGAGATACACCGACGAAGAGTAAAAATAACGCATGCCCCAAAATACCATCCGAATTTATAAATTGACGTTACTCTGCTGGCTGTCAGTCCCTGGCTCAATTTTGTTTGTTGGTTGGGCGATCGTCCTTGGCGCAGTGCTCTCTTTCTTTGGCGTTTCTGCTGAGGCGAAAATATATTCCTTGTTCTTATCTGCTTTCGGTTTTTCGATTCTCGGGCTTTTGTGGGGATACTTCCTTGAGAGGAAGCAGGAAAAGAAGAAATCTGACGATTCCGAGAAAAATTTAGAGATCCTTTAGGGCCGGCGGGCTTTTCGAGCAGTATTTTTGATGATTCTTTCGGCAGCGTTTTTCATGCCGACAAGTGTTTTTTTGATGGCGAGCTCTGCGATCACGCGTAAAACAACTGCGGATTTAATTCCATCCCAAGCCGTTTTCGTATAGGCAGTTGTTTCAACATACGAGTTTTTAACTTTTCCTGTTGTTGTATTGAATTAACTGCGCGTTGATGTTGTTGACTGTGTTCGAAACGGAATTACGAACACCGACCATGCCCGCCTGGAAGTCGGAGATGTTGGCGCCGATCGCGATGCTGAAATCAGTGGAACTCATTTTTTAATCCTTGATTTGTCTCTTTTGTTTAAATACTTTTGTGTTATGCATTTGCCTGCTGCTATTGCTTTTATTTTCTGCCCTTGCCCATGGTCGCCTGCGGCGGCGGTTATTGTTTTTCCGTTAGTGGTAGCCGTTATAGTTAAGCACTTTTATTTTCCGGACGAAGATTGGGGATCGTTTATGTTCTCCTTCGTTTTGAACTGCGTCCTTATTTTCGTTGCGCTTCTTTTGGTGGCTTTAATTTTTCCTCCCTGTTTTAAGTGGGCGCTCGACACATTCTATTCTATGTACTAAGCATTTTTTTGATTTGCTGATTTTGGATTTGCTCAAGAGGCGTTTGGAACGCGAACCGCGTTTCGACGCCTTCAAAGCATAGAGCGCAGTGGAGAAACTGGAATGCGTGGGAAGCCGGCATTTCGTCAATTTCGTTCAAGGTAAAGCCCGCTCGCCGTAGCGTGTAGAGGATAAACGCGACGCCTGCGGGCGTTACGCGTTTTTTGAGCTGTCGGCGTCGGTGCTGCGAGCTTGTCCGGCAACGATT
>JAFYWY010000053.1 GCA_017546455.1 Opitutales bacterium | reverse complement strand
GCCGCCTATCCGCGGGTTCCGACTTACGTCTACACCCGCGGTTATCCAATGTGGTGCACCTCCGGCGCACACATTCTGGCGAGCAGAATGGAAGAAAGCTTGAACCCAAATCTAAAAAAGGAATTTCTAGAGGTAGCCTTAGAGCTTAAAGAGATTGCCGGGAAGAGTATCTTGCCGTTGGGAGGATTAGGCGAAGTAAGCATTGTGACGCCCCGAGCCTCCGTGAGAGAAATTGAGCTGTGCAATAAACGGAGAATAGCGACCGGTGAATTCCGCTCATTGCACACCGTTCACCAAGCCTCTTTAAGCTTTAAGCCCTAATCTTTAATCTCTCCTACGGCACGCTACTTGGCGATCAGGTCGTAGGCCTTGTAGCCGGTGACGGTCACTTCCGCAAACTCGCCGACGGGCAAGCTCTTCGGCACGTAAACCACGCCGTCCACTTCAAAGCCGTCGCCGGCCGCACGGGCGATACCCGGCTCGTCCACGAGCACGCGGATTTTTTCTCCGACACGGGAGCGCATCCGTTCACGGGAAATTTTCTGAAGCAGGACCATAGTCGCATTCCAACGGCGCACTTTTTCCGCCGGAGCCACCTGATTGTCCATCAGCGCCGCACGCGTGTTTTCTTCCTTGGAATATTGGAAAACGCCGACACGATCGAATTTTTCTTCGGCGAGGAAAGCCGAAAGTTCTTCGTAGTCTTCCTGCGTTTCGCCCGGAAAGCCGACGATGAAGGTCGAGCGAATGACGGCTTTCGGAATGCCCTTGCGAATCTTCTTAATCAAATCGCGGATGTACTTTCCGTCGGTTTCGCGCTTCATCGCCGAAAGCATGTTGTCGGAAATGTGTTGGAGCGGAATATCGACGTAGGGAACGACTTTTTTGCATTTCGCAAAAACGGAAATCAGCTCGTCGCTCCAATGCGCGGGATGCGTGTAAAAAACGCGAATCCAGAAATCCCCGCGAATGCGGTTGAGTGCCCGCAACAGCGTCGCCAGCGAATCGCCTTCTTCGGAGCTGACCTTCGTCGTCTTACCGGCACGCGTCTGCTTCCACGTATCCATGCCGTAATAGGTCGTATCCTGGGAAATGAGATTGATTTCCTTGACGCCGTTGACCTGCACGAGGGTTTTAACCTCGGCGACAATATCGTCGATCGGACGCGAGCGGTGCTTTCCGCGAATACCCGGAATCGCACAGAACGCACAGCCGTAGTTGCAGCCTTCGGCGATTTTGACGTTGGCGATATGCGGGAGCGTGAGGCGCGCGCGCGGGGTCTCGTAGTCGGGAATGTAGCGCGGACGCTTCGTCACGGCGACAGGCACCAAGCCGTCTTTGGAAAGCGGCTTCCCGGCGCAAAGCTTTTCGACGAGCGGTGCGATTTTTCCCAATTCGTCGATCCCGATAAAGGCGTCGGCCTGCGGAATCATTTCGCGAATCTTCTCGCCGTAGCGCTGCGGCATGCATCCGGCGACGATGATTTTGAGCGGCTTGGCGCTCTTGCGGCGGCGTTTGGCTTCCTTGGCCATTTCGGAAATCGCCTCCAAGCTTTCTTCCCGCGCATCGAGAATAAACGAGCAGGTGTTGACGACGACGGCGTCCGCTTCGCGCGGGTCCGCCGTGAGGTTCATTCCGGCTTCGAGAAGCCGGCCGATAAGCACTTCCGAGTCCGATTGGTTTTTGGGACATCCCAGGGAGACGATTCCGACAGTTGTCATAATAAGCCGCTGTTTTAAGACTAAAAACGTTTCGGAGGCCGATTAGTACTTCGGCGCGCCCGGTTCCTCCATCTCGGCGATGCGTGCCATGAATCGGCGGGAAGCCTCGCGGAAGCGGTCCGGGAAATCCTTGCCCGGGTCGAATTCTTCCGGATACATCGGCTTGCCGAAACAGACTTTCAGTTCCGCGCGTTTCGGCAGGAAGGTGCCGCGCTGGAGGACTTCATTGGTCCCGAAGAGACGGACCGGAACGACGGGAACACGCGCCTTGCAGGCAATCAGGCCGGCGCCGCCCTGGGCCTTGCCGAACTTGCCGTCCTTGCTTCGCGTACCTTCCGGGAAAAGCAAAATCGAGTGGCCGTCGCGCAAAACCTTAAACATTTTCTTAAACGCCGCCACGTCCGAGCCGCCGTCGCGGTCAACGGGGATCACGTTACAATGCGGCAACACGCGTCCGAGAATCGGATTGTCGTTGAGCGTTTTGCGCGCCAGGAAAAACATTTCTTTCGGGATGGACGAACCGATCAGCGGCGGGTCGATGAAGCTGACGTGGTTGCTCGCGATGAGGCAACCGCACTTGGGGATATTTTCCAAGCCGTAAACATCAAGGCGTCCGAAAGTGTGCATGAATGCACGCGCGCCGTAGTAAACCAACGAGTAAAGCAGTTTGTCCGTAAACATTTCCATGGTTAAGCCTTTTGTCCGAGTTTTTCCCGAATCATATCGGAGATTTTATCGACAACCTGTTCCAAATTCAAGAATGTGCTGTCGATCAGGGTTGCGCCTTCCGGGCACGCCAGCGGAGCCGTCTTGCGGGAAGCGTCGAGCTTGTCGCGCGAGGCAATCGAATCGCCGATGCCTTCGGCGGCGCGGCGGCGTTCCCGGGCAGCGACATCCGCCGTCAGGAAAATGCGCAGATCCGCGTCCGGGAAAATCACGGAACCGATGTCGCGGCCGTCCATAATCAGGCCGGCGAATCCGTTTTCTTCGGCGACCTTGGCCTGCGAGCGCTGATAATCGAAAAGGAATTTGCGCACGGCGGGAATGGCGGCGAAGCGGGAAACGACGGCATTGACGGCGTCGTTGCGAATCGCCTCGCTGGCGGGTACTTCCCCGCTGATGCTCATGGCGGCCTCATGCCCATCGATTTGCGTTCCCAGTTCGAGATGGGCGAGCAAATCATTTTCGGCGGCCTCGAAGGCTTCGGGGGAATCAATTCCGCGCTTCAGGAGAGAAAGCGCGACCGTGCGATAATGTGCGCCGGTATCGACGTGCAGCAAATTAAAACGCGCCGCGAGGGCACGCGAGGTGGAAGATTTTCCGGAAGCCGCACCGCCGTCAACGGCAATAACGATGAAAGGTAGAGCCATACGCATCATGAAACAGAAGATAGTGCCGGGAATCAAGGGAATCTGTAAGCCGCACGCGGGAAACAAAGCCTCGAATCGGCAGTTTTACGCGCTCACGCGCTTGCCGCAACGGACGGCGTTGAGCAGGGTCGCTCCGACGGCAATCCCGCCGCGATAATTCCCGCAGAAATAAAGATTCGGGAAAGCCGCTTCCGCCGCGTCGAGCGCCTGCAGGAAAGTGCCGTAGCCCAGATTGTACTGCGGGATGGCGGCCTCGTGTTCGCAAACTTCGACAAAAAGCGGTTCGCCCTTTACGCCGAAAAGCGATGCCAGCTCCTCGCGGGCGAGCGCCGTTTTTTCTTCGCGGGAAAGCTTCGCGAGCTCGGGCTGACGCGCGCCGCCGATGTAAGTCGTCAGCGTCACGCAATTTTCGGGAGCACGATTCGGGAAAAACGACGAAGTCCACAGCGAGCCGAGGATTTTTCGTTTTTCGAGCTCGGGAATGAGCGCGCCGAAGCCGTCGAGCGGGTGGGCCACGTCTTCGCGCTTGTAGCCGAGCGTCAGCGTTGTCACCGGCGGATAAACGAGCGAGGCGGCGGCACCGAGCGGTTCGGCGAGCGCGGGAACGGCGGCAAAAATTTTACTCCAGGCCTGAGGCGGGACAGCGGAGACGACGGCGTCAAAAATGTCGTCCTGCTCAAAAAAGTCGCAAACCGACCCGCAGGTAAACCAACGTGCGCGCCAGCGCTTCCCCTCGGGCACCAGCTCCGTCAGCGTCGCATTCAGGCGCAAGCTGCGGCCGAGTTTTTTCGCAAGCAGCTTCGGCATCGTTTCCATGCCCTGCGGGAAAGAAAGCGTGCGTTTTTTTTCGTAAAGCCCGGACGCTTTTTTGGCCTTGGCATTCGGGAAAGTGCCGAGGATCAGCGAGCCGTATTGCTGGTCGAGATGCCAGACCTTCGGAAACGCATAACGCACGGAAAGCTTCTCCGGCGCGCCGGCAAAAACGCCCGCCACCAGAGGATTCAACGCGTAGTTGTACATTTCCTTCCCGATGCGACGGCGCACGAAATCGGCGACGCTCTCCTCGCGCTCGGGATGCCCGCGGCGCACGAAAATATCGCCGAGCAAACGCAATTTCCCCGCAAAGGAAAACAGCGGCGTCGTAACGGCCTTCAGCGGCGACGACGGCACGGCAAGCGGCTTGCCGCCGCGTACGATGAAGCGTTTTTTGGCAACCGGAGCCACATCGATAGCCGCTTCCAAAACGCCGCTCGAACGCAGAAAATCGTAAAGTTCCTTTTCTTCGACAATAAAGCTGTTCGGCCCCGACTCCGCCAAAAAGCCGTCGCGGCTGATCGTCCGCACATTTCCGCCGACGCGGTTGGACGCTTCAAGCAGGGTCACTTCCGCCCCGCGGGAACGCAACACGTTCGCCGCCGTCAGCCCGGCAATACCGCCGCCGAGCACCAGCACTTTTTTCCCCGTCATTGCTTAGCCGATAATATTGACGACATGCTCGAGGATCTCGCCCGGAGCCGCGAGTTTGCCCCGCCCTTCGTAGCCGCAAGCGAGCATGCCCGCCGCCGGCTCAACGATGATGTTGCCGCGGGAACGCAGCCTGTCGAGATTCTCCTGCGTCGCCGGATGGTCGAGCATATTGCAGTTCATCGCGGGCGCAATGACGACCGGCGCGCGCGTCGCCAGGTAAGTGCAGGAAATGACTTCCGGAGCAAGACCGTTTGCGAAACAGGCAATCATGTGTGCCGTCGCGGGCGCCACGAGGAAAAGATCCGCCCAGCCGGCAACGTCGATATGCCCGGGCACCCACCCCTCGTCCTCCGACCAAAGATCGGAAATCACGGGATTTCGGGAAAGCGTTTTCAACGTGAGCGGCGAGATGAAACGCGCCGCTTCCGGCGTCATCAGCACGCGGACCTGCGCGCCTTCCTTGACCATAAGCGAGACGATTTCCGCCGCCTTGTAAGCAGCGATAGAACCGGTGACGGCGAGAGCGATTTTTTTATTTTCGAGAAACATGAGTGTGTGAACTCCAAGCAATTAAGGTGCGAGACGGTTGATGGCCCAAACGGAAGATTTTTCGTCTTCACGCGAGTACTCAAAACGGTCGTGAAGGCGGTTCGGACGGCCCTGCCAAAATTCAATGCGTGCGGGAACCACGCGGTATCCGCCCCAAAAATCCGGTAGCGGCACCTTGCCTTCGCTGAACTTGCGCTTCATTTCGTCGAGCTTTTTCAAAAGAATTGAGCGCGAGGAAATCACGCTCGACTGATGCGAGACCCAGGCGCCGAGCTGACTGCCGTGCGGGCGGCTGATAAAGTATTTGAGCGATTCCGCGGCAGAAATCTTTTCCACGCGCCCTTCGATCGCCACCTGCCGCTCGAGCGTCACCCACGGGAAAAGGAGCGCCGCACGCGGATTTTCTCGAATCTGGACCGCCTTGCGCCCCGTGTAATTCGTGAAAAAAACGAAGCCGCGCTCGTCATAGGCTTTCAGAAGAACAGTGCGCGCAGAGGGCATGCCGTCCGCGCCGACGGTGCAGAGCGTCATCGCGTTCGGCTCCGGAATCTTAGCCCCACAGGCCTGCTCAAACCAAAGACGAAATTGGTCGAAAGGCGATGCCGCCAAATCCGGCAAATCCAAGCCGGCACGCGTATATTCCTCGCGAAAATTGTAAAGCTCCATGAAACACGAATCATAAAAAGAAGTTCCGAAAATTCAATTATGAATGGCGGCTTCAAGCGAAACACTGCGACAATCTTCCGCCGGAAACACGCTCTCCGCCGACAAGGACGTTTATTGAAAATTTTCTTGCACCTCCCAAACACAATCTCCATCAATTTGATATAGTTTAATTAAATGTCTTACCATGACTAAATCCATAACCCAGAAAACAATATTATTAACAGGCCTCGGCCTCCTAATCGCGGCCAACACTGCCTACGCCGAGGTACACGACATTCTCACTTGGGGAGACGGGAACGTCTCAGGAGCGCAAAAATTAGAAATTTCGGGCTTCACCTCTGACCAGTTTTGGAAAACCAACAAAACAGGACTAAATATCCAGCTTTCAATAAACGGTGTCACGGGAATCAACACACTTCCACTCACTGTCAATAGCTTCTCAAATGCAGATTGGAGTAATAACGCCGCATTGGAAGCGCTTTACTCTGCGAGCGGAAAGAGTTCTTCCGACGATTTCAATGGACTGAAAACAGGACTTTTTGTCGGCGGGAAAAACGGACAAGCTGCAAACGGCATCAAAATAGAATTCGGTGGATTCGAAATCGGGAAAAACTACAAAGTTGTACTTTTAGTCAAATCGAGAGGCGACACACTCAATATCCGCACTAGAGGAGCACACGGCGGAGCAGACGATGACTCAACCAACGGCAGCCACGGTTTAGACATCGCCTGCCAATACGGCGATATGGGCATCCAGGATTGGAGAACGCCGAGTGGGGCTTCTTGGGACGGTGTAGCGCTTTCCGCAAATCGCCAAATCTTGGTCAGCTTCGATATTACCCCGACAAATGCAAGCAATGCTTTGGTATTGTATTTTGACAATGTAGACGCAAGTCAAACGACTGGAGTTCCCGAATCCGCAATCGGCATGATTGCCATCTCCGCCATTCCCGAGCCTTCGGCATTTTCCTGCTTGGCGGGCCTCGGGGCTCTGTGTCTGGCGGGAAGCCGCCGCCGAAAGCGCGCCTAAAGGTGTCCCTGAAAACGAATTTCCGGAAGAGCCTTAAACGGAGTTAGCTTATCGAATCCGCTAAGCAGCAAGCATTCGGAATTCGAGATTCACTATTCGCAATTGCCTCTTCGAGGCTGTGCTCCGGAGGGGCACTACATGGGATAACCGCGGGTGTAGGCAGATCCGAAACCCACGGACAGGCCTCCGGCCTTATGCGCCGCTAAGCGACGCTGATATATCCCCGAGCTTCCAGCGGCGCAATGGAACGAACTTTACGCTCTTTTCTAAAAACCTTTGCCATGTTCTAAATACGAACAGACGCCCTTCGGGAAGTATGTCCCTGCCTTCCGGAAGGGCGTCCACGGCAGAGCCCCGGAGAGTCAATCGCGAATCCTTTTGCACTATAAGTAAGCAAACCGGGCTGATCGGAGTCCTTTCTCAAGACACAGGCAACAGACTTCGATTAGCCCGGTCCCTTTGCTTTCCGCCGAAACGGCTTTCCCGGCGCATCTTAGGGCTACCTCTAAAAATTCGTTTGCGAAAGCACGCAACTCGGTCCATTGCGCCGCAGGCACGTCAGGGATGTAAGCGTGTCCTCAATCGGCGCATGGTGGCAAGGCCGCCTATCCGCGGGTTTCGGTTTCACCTGCGCCCGCGGTTATCCCATGTAGTGCACCTCCGGAGCACATGTTCTGACGAACAGAACGAAAGAACGCTTGTGAACTGCTTTTGATAAAACGAATTTCTATAGGTAGCGCTCAAAGGATGATTCTGCTAAAGCCGCCTATAGAATTCGCTAATCGGTAAGCATTCGGAATTCGCAATTGCGTAGCAGACTCTCCCGAGCGCTGCTTGAGCCGCATGAGCAGTTTAAGTAAGCACACCGCCGTGATGCCTCGACAAAATTGAATTGCATAAAATTTTCATCAGGATTCTAATTACTCTTTATTTTTTCAATTTATTCCCGCCAGACAATGAGACATTTCTTGAAAGAAACTGATTTGAGCGTCGAAGAAGCCGCTTACGTTTTTGAACTCGCCGCGAAGCTGAAAGCCGGTCGCGGGAGTGCGGACGCGCCGAAGCCGCTCGCCAACCAATCCTGGGGGCTACTCTTTTTCAAAAAATCGACGCGCACGCGTGTTTCCTTCCAAGTCGGCGTACACGAGCTCGGCGGCAATCCCGTCATGCTCAACGCGGAAGACATGCAGTTGGCTCGCGGGGAAACGCCGGAAGATACGGCGAAAGTGCTTTCCCGCTACCTGCACGGAATGGTGATTCGCTGCCATGAGCACTCCCTGCTCGAAACCTTCGTCAACGAAGGCTCGATGCCGGTTGTTAACGCGCTCTCGGATTTCCTCCATCCCTGCCAGTTCTACACGGACATGTTCACGCTCGCGGAACGCTGGAGCGGCGGAGATGCCAAGCAGATGGGCGCTTCGTTGCGCGGTCGCAAAATCGTCTTCATCGGCGACACGGCCTGCAATATGGGCAACACCTTCGCGCTCGGTTGCGTGCATCTCGGCATGGAAGTCGTGCTCTGCGGTCCCGCAGGCTACGAACCGCCGGCAGAACTTTACAAGCAGTTTGAAGCAGACGGCATTGCGCCGAATTTCACGTTCACGACCGACCCCGAAGCGGCAGCCAAGGGCGCCGACGTGCTCTACACCGACGTTTGGGTCAGCATGGGCATGGAAGACGAAAAGGAGCGCCGTCTCCGCGAATTCCGTCCCTACCAGGTCAACGAACACCTGATGTCGCTCGCGAAGAAGGATGCGTACTTCATGCACTGCCTCCCGGCGCACATCGGCGAAGAAGTTTCCGAAGGCGTGCTCAAGGGCCCGCAAAGCATCATTTTCGACGAAGCGGAAAACCGCCTGCACACGCAAAAGGCCATTCTCGCCTTCCTCGCGCAGGAAAACGCCAAGTTGAGGGCTTAATTCCGAGCTCCGGATACAAAAAAACGTTCCCGTGATTTCGCGGGAACGTTTTTTGTATCCGGAGGCAAGGATTACCTGCCTCAGTAGAGCTTCTTGCCGAAGACCATGAATTTGCGGAAATGCAGGAAGGTATTGCCGTCGCCGATACGCGTCACGCGCACATAGCGGCCCTTCACCGGCGGGAAAGTAAACTTCCACTCCTCTTCCGACTTGTCGGCGCGCGCAACGGTCGTCCACGCTTTGCCGTCTTCGGAAACTTCAAGCTTGAACGGTACGGCTCGCCAATTGTTTTGGGTATGAATATTTTCGATGTAAACGGCCGCAATTTCCGCCGTTCCGCCCAAAACGATCTCGGCCCAAGGCGCGTTTTCAGAATCCGTATGGAAATTGGACGCGCAGGTTTTGCCGTCGATGACCTCCCGGTAAAACTCGGGATGGTCCCAATTGGAGGTCGTCGAAATTCTCAGAAGCCCCTTATCGGAGAGTAGCGGGAGCGGCGTGAAATTGCCGAGATTAACGGGTTTACGCTCCGCCGGGGTGAAGGCTTCCCGCAAATCGCAGAGGCTTTGAAACACCGCAATGTTCTCCGCTTGAGCCGCCTCGCGGATGGCTCCGGCGAGGAAACGCGAAATATCCGCTTCTCCGCCCTTGCTCTTGAGCAAATCCGAAATCGCCGAAACGTAGAGGGAAGCGCTCGAAGCGTCTTTCAGGAACTTTGCCCCGCCCCAACGCATGACGATGCCGAACGCGTCTTTCGTGCCGTATTGTCCGTTGAGCGCGGCGTTGAAAAGCGTAAAGTTTTTCACGGAATCGTTGCCGAGCATCCCGGCGTGGCGGTCGAGGATTTCGCCGAAATTGCAGAATTCCGCAGTCGCGCGATCGTCTTGGCGAATGATGCCGTGCAGGCTGATAAACAGCTGAAGCAAAGCGTCCTTGCCGCCGGATTTTTCAATCGCGGGAAGTGCATTTCTTTCGACGAGCTTCCACGCCGGGAGCGGGTGGTTCTTAAGTCCCTGCGCCGCCGCAACAGAAAATTCCTTCCAGGCTTCCGCGGGTACATGCTGCGCCGTTGCCAAATAATTTTCGTAGGCCTCCCAGAGGTCGTAGGAGCCCGGGGACAGCTCCGCCGCCCGGCGATAGGCCGCGGCGAATTTCGGATTAAAATCGTAAAGCACGCGCAAATCCAATTCGAGCCCGCGAGCGCCGCCGAAATTGAAATACTGCAGTTCGAAACTCTGCTTCCCGGCAGGCACTTCAATGGTTTTACGCTTCAAATCCATGCCGTGGCAACCGTCGTTATCCAAAATCGTTTTGCCGCCGAGGATGAAACGCGAGCCATCATCGCTGCGCAACGAAACGACCACTTCGGCTTGCTTCGGAAAGCTGTATTCGCCCTTCCAAGCCAAAAGCACTTTGTCAGCCTTACCGTCGGCGTCCAATTCAAAACCGCCGCAATTTTTCTCTTCGCGGAGCTTTTTAACGGCGTCCCACTTTTCCGGGAGGTTCCGCCCGTGCCAGCTTTCGTAAACGAGGCGCGTCATCGCTGAGCGTTGCGGCTGCGGTTCCGCTTTCCGCCGCTCGGTTTCGACCTTCCAAAATGCACGGAGCGCATTTTTCCGGCCCTTCGCGTAAAAAGTGTCGGAAGTCAGATCAAGGAAGGCGAATTCCCAGCTCCAGAGATTGAAGTGAGTCCCCGTATAGGGCCAGACATTGTTGCCGATGCCCCAGGTCTTCGTTTCCGGCAGGTAAAGCGAATAGGCGCAGTGCTGCGGCTGGCCTCCGGGCGTGGAAGGCAAGCCGTTGGCCTTCGCCGCGATCGAGCCGTAATACGAAAGCGCCCCGCAGACTCCGCCGACAATGCGGGTGGCCTCGCGGATATTGTATTTCCCGTTCCAGGGCTTGAAATAATCACTTCCGTGAATCGAATCGCCGAAGAAATTGTAGGTGCGGTACGGCACAAACCAGCAGGCCCCGTAGTAACGGCGCGGCGGGATGTGGTGGTTTTTCGCCATGTAGAGCAATTCCTCGGCGTTCGTCTGCGCCGGCGTAACGACGTAACGCATCAGCGCGACCGGCAATTTGTCCGCACCGCGATAAAAGAGCTTGCGGGAGCGGATGTCTAAAATCGCGCCGAGGTAATCGCTGAGTTTGGCTTCATCCGCCTCCCCGGCATTGAGCGCCGCCGCAATCGCCCATTTCTTCGTATTGCGAGAGCTTAGGATTTCCGGGAAACGGTAAACCAAATTATCCAGACACAGCAAAGCCGCGTCGTAAGAGGGCTTTGCCGGACCGCTACCGAAGAAATCCTCCAGCCCGCGTCCGTCCTCAAAAAATCTCTTCAAAAACGCAGCCCCGCCCTTGCGCGCGATAATCGTTTTCAGCGTGCTTTCGGCAATCGTCGCCCGCGCGTAATGGTAAACCGTCTCGTACTTTTTCGGAGGCGGCGGGAAAACAAAGCGTTCGCCCTTCGCCGCCGGACGCGCCGGTGCCTGCTTTTTCGGCTGAGCGGCCTCGAGCGATTTTCCGTCGAGCATCGCGAGCATCCCGCGCGCCGCCCAACCGAAATGCGTCTTCGGATTCATTTCGGCGATTTCCCGCAAAAGCGTGCGGCTCGCCTCCTTCCTTTCGGGAACGTTGCGGTAGAGCACAAAGCTCAGCAACTTCAAGCCCTGCTTCTGATTCACGGAAAGGCGTTGCGTCTTTTCCGGCGTCGAGAGCGAAGCGATAAATTTTTCGCCCTCCGCAAAATTTTTGGCATTCGCAAATTCCTGAACCTTGTAAACCGTTTCCGACGGATTAAATTCAAAGGCATTTCTCCAGCCGGAAGCATCCTGCGGGTCGAGCTCGCGCAACCGGTCCCAAGCCGCCTTCATGCCGCGGGCATCCTTTGAGCGCGACAGCCCCAAATCCTCGAGCGTCAGCTTAATCGCCTTGCCGGCGGATTCCGCCGTGTTGTCCGCCAAAAATCCTTCGACCTTTTTTGCTCGGGAACGGCCTTTTTCGACCAAGGACAAAAGGCGTTTGCGGGAGGTATTCCAAGCCAGTCCCTGCTCCAAAAGCACGCAGCGACCCTGAGCGTCGAAATACGCCAATCCGGGATAACGCTCCAACTCAAAGCGAATCGCCTTTTGCTTTTCGTGCTGCGCTTTAGCCGCATCCGTAAGCAACTCCGGCTCGTCAACGACGACGCATTCAATCCCCGCGTCCCTCGCAAACTGCGCCTGCGTAAAAATCTGCTCCACTGCCGTACTTGCGTCGCACCAATCGCTACCGACATACAAAACGGCCTGCTGGGCATTCAATCCGAGCGGCCAAAACGCCCCGAAGGCGCTTCCCAAGACGCAAACGGAAAACTTCAGAAAAGGCTTCAATCCCTGTTTACGCATCATGGCCCCGGAGTATTTTTATTCTGCGTAAACGGTCGGATCGGGTACGCCCGCGGCACGGAAGGCTTCGCGGCGCTCAACGCAGGTCGAGCATTTTCCGCAATGCGTTTTCCCGCCGTTGTAGCACGACCAGGTCAATTCCAAGGGCGCATTCAAGCGGGCGCCGAGACGCACGATTTCCGTTTTGTCCATATCGACGAAGGGGCGTTCCAAACAAACGCGATGCCAATCCGAGATTTGAACGACGGCATCGAGCTTTTCCGCGAATTCCGGACGGCAATCCGGATAAATCGTGTGGTCGCCGCCGTGCGCCGCATAAGCGATGGTATCGCATTTTTCGGCGATGGCCCAGGCGGTTGCCAATGAAATCAGAATCAGGTTTCGCGCAGGCACCACGGTCGTCTTCATCCCCGCTTCATCATAGGCGCCTTCGTAAACCGGAACCTCCGCATTCGTCAGGCTGTTATTGCCGAAAAACGGCGATAGGGAACGCAAATCCGCCAAGCGGTATTCGACGCCGAGGCGCGCGCAAACGGCACGGGCCGCGTCGATTTCGCAGCGGTGGCGTTGCCCGTAGTCGATGCCCATGGCGAGCACTTCCCGCCCTTCCGCCACGAGCTTGGCCAGCAAGACCGTCGAATCGATCCCGCCGGAAAGAAGAACAATGCTTTTTCGAGGGCTGAGCGTTTCCATTTATTTTTCGGGTTTAGCCATGAGGCTGATGAGGCGTTGATTAAATTCCTCCGCCGGGTCGTGTCCCATCTGGCGCAACGAGTGCACCATCACGGCGACTTCGACGAGACGCGCCATGTCGCGTCCGGAACGCACCGCCAATTGGATGTGCGGGACCTTGCGGCCGAGAATGTCCAATTCCTGCAACTCAAGCCCGGTGCGGTCTTCCTCCATTCCTTCCTCCCAATGCACGAAGGAAATGACCAAATGGATGGTCTTTTCCCGGCGCACGGAACGAATCCCGAACATGCTGGCGACATTGATAATGCCGATCCCGCGACATTCCATAAAGCCGCGCGAAATCTCCTTGCCGGTACCGATCAGCGAATCTTCGCCGACCAAGCGTACCAAAACATAGTCGTCGGCGACGAGAGAATGGCCGCGCTCAATCAGGGCCAACGCGCATTCGCTCTTACCGACCCCGCTTTCCCCGCGCAACAGCACGCCGACCCCGCGCACGTCGAGCAAAGTTCCGTGCAGATTCGTCTTCAGTGCAAATTTCTGCTCGAGTAAAAGCGTGGCCTCCGCCGTAAAGTCTTTGGACTTCATGCGGGAACGCAAAATCGGCACCTTGTAGCGGTCCGCAAGCGACACCATCGACGGCGTCGGATACAGGCCGCGGGAGACGATGATTCCCGGAATGTTTTTCTGGAAAATTTCTTCGAGAATGACGCGCTGCGTTTCCGGGCGCAGATCCTCGAGATAGGAGATTTCCCCGGCACCGAAGAGCTGGAGGCGGCGGCTGCCGAAATGCTTGAAATAACCGGTCAGGGCCAGAGCCGGACGATTCAGCGATTTTTCGCCGATGACATTGTCCAACCCCTCGTCTCCGGCGACGATTTCCATCTCCAGCCGATCTCGTGACGACTCGTAAAACTCGCGCACGCGCACCTTCGTCGGCGGGTGCGGCTTGCACACGAACGAGTCCCGGCTCACGGCCGGCAACTCGTTTGCGTCGGGCCAAAGTTCGTTCGAATCGCCGAGATCGACTTCGGACATGGCACTATTCCTTTCCGTGGACGGGGACGCCCTGAGTCAAATACTCCGCAGGAACGGCATATTGCTTCTGGAGGCGCTTCATTTCCGCTTTCAGCTTCGCCGTAACCGCTTCCGTTCCGGGCGTACCGTAAACGTTTTTAATTTCCGTCGGGTCAGCGTTCAGGTTGTACAATTCCCAAACGTCTTCCTTGTAGAAGTGGATGAGCTTCCAATCTTCCTTACCGTCATGCGAACGGAAATTCACCGCGCAATGGCGGCGTACCGCGTGTTCCGCCGGGAATTCGTAGTACTGATAGTAAAGCGAATTACGCCAATCCGGATGCATTTCGCCGTCGAGCAGTTTCTTGAAGGAAATGCCCTGCATTTCTTCCGGTACCGCGATTCCGCAGGCATCGAGGAAAGTCGGCGCGAAGTCGATATTCTGCGTCAGCTGTTCCACCTTCGAGCCGGGCTTGATTCCCGGGCCGCACATCATGAGCGGCATGCGGAACGATTCTTCGTAAGCGAAGCGCTTGTCGAACCAGCCGTGCTCGCCGAGGTAGAATCCCTGGTCGGCGGCGTAAACGACAATCGTGTTCTTGTCCAAACCGGTTTTCTTGAGATAGTCCAAGATTTCGCCGACACCTTCATCCACGCCGCGAATCGTCGCCAAATAATCCTGCAGGTAGCGCTGATAGGCCCAGCTTTGGAATTTGCGGAGCTTGTCGCGGTTGGCTTCGAGGACCTCCGTCTTGCCTTCGCGGCGCGCCTTCTTGAGCGCATTGAGCTCGGCTTCCGTCATGATGCCCGAATCAAAGAACTTGTTGTTCTTTTCGACATACGCTTCGATGTAGCGCTTGTACTGCGCGTCGCTCATGTGCGGCGGGAACATCCAGCGCGGAAGCGTGTGGTTGTCGCGCGACGGGAAAAGCTTCAGGTCGGCCGCCCAACGGAAAGTCCACAGAATCGACATGTCCTGCTTGGCGGCGGCATCACGGCCGGCGTAGTCGTCAAAGAACGTCGTCGGTTCCGGAAATTGAACGTTATCGAAAAGGTTGTAATATTTTTCCTTCGGGATCCAGTTGCGGTGCGGCGCCTTGTAGTGAACCATGAAGAAGAACGGCTTGCCGTCTTCGCGCTGGTTTTCAATCCAGTTGATGGCGCGGTCCGTGACGATTTCCGTCGAATAGCCTTCCGGGCGCTGGTGGTAATCCTTGCCGGGGAGACGGCCTTGCGCGTTTCCGCAATACAGATCCGGATTGATGTATTGGCCCTGGCCTTGGAAGACCTGCCAGAAATCAAAGCCCGTCGGATCGGCCGGAATATGCCATTTGCCGACGATGGCCGTGCGGTAGCCGTTCGCGCGGAAAACCTTCGCCACATTGTTTTGGCGGTTGTCGAAACGGCCCCATTCATTGCTCATGTAACCGTTTGCGTGCGAGTGCTTCCCCGTGATGATACAGGCGCGGGACGGTCCGGAAATGGAATTCGCGCAGTAATTACGCATGAAAAGCGCACCGTCATTGGCAATGCGGTCAATATTCGGCGTCGGCGCCAATTTAGAAATCGGGTGCCCGTAAGCACTGATCGCCTGCACCGCATGGTCGTCGCTCATAATATAGATAATATTCGGGCGGGAAGACGGCGAAGCTTGCTCCGCGGCTGCGGAAAGTCCGACTCCGGAAAAAATCGAAAGTGCAATGGCACTGCAGAGAGGGTACAACGAATTTTTCATGGTGAGACAAGCCTACGCTTTTCGGAGGAATTCGCGAGAAAAATTACTTCCTTTCCCGGGAGGGAAAGGAAAGATTAAAGATTAGAGCTTAATGCTTAAAGAAGGTGATTCATGGAGGAAAATAAACTCCCTGCACCGACAAAACACGGACTCCGGAGCTCTCGCTCCGGCACAAAACCGCTTCCGGAAAAGCTCAGAACGCGGCGAACGAGTAGCAAAGACTACCCTACGCTGTGCGTTACGCACGGCCTCGCCAGAGGCGTATCCGTGTTGGAGCGAAAGACTCCGGTGTCCGTGGGGTCAGTGAAAAGAGCCTGCTTGAGCGGAGTTATTAGGGATTGGGATCTCGAGCCTCTTCGAAGCATGTGCGCCGGAGGTGCACTACATGGGATAACCGTGGGTGTAGGCTCTGCCGAAACCCGCGGACCCGCCCTGCCACAATCAGCGCCGCGAAACGACCTCGATTCGTCCTCGACGTGCCTGCGGCGCAATGGAACAGGCCACAAAAAAGCGTTCCCGCGGATTCGCAGGAACGCTCTTCTTTAAGCATTAAGCCCTAATCTTTAAGCTTTCGCTTACTTGCGGCGACGGCGCGTGCCGACGAGCGCCAAAGCACCCAAGCCCGCGAGAAGACCAAACGTGGACGGTTCGGGGATGAGAGAAGCGACTTCCTTTTCACTCAACGCACGATTCCAAACGGCAATATTATCGACGGTCACACTATTTGACACACGCTGATTGCCGAAAGCTGCACCGAACTGAAATCCCGTGAGCGCTGTGCTCGGAGAAACCCCTTCGGCATACGTAAATTCTACCGTGTCATCAATAGCAACACCATCAAGATAGCCAGTAAGCGTAGTTCCACTAAAAACAAGAGTAATAGTTTTACCCTCTACAGCGCTAAGCTTACCCAAGGAAAAGTTAGAAGCATCACCGGCGACATTCGATCCAGTAAACTTATCCGTGTAAACCATAAGGTTTCCGCTGTTATCCATCTGTAGCTGGATAGAATTGTCTGTACCGTAAGTAGTACCATTTGTGTACAACGCAAGGGCATCGGTCCAAGCAGCCGCATCGAGGTCAACCAATTTAAAGCTGAACGTAAACGCATTAGAGAATTTACTGTCAGTATTCGTCGTCCAGATGCGAGAATCCGTGTAGCTACCTCCGGCGACACCGACGCCATCCTCAACATGGAACGCGTTATTGAGAGAGAACGTGGCTTCCTGACTGTAGCCATCACCAAAGGATTCCGCCCACTGGAGTCCATCCGTAATAGCGGCATTTGCGAAAGCGCTTCCTGCGGCGAGGAGCGCGGCGAGTGCGATATATTTTTTCATGTCTATGTAAGGTTAGAATTTAAAGGCTTTATTCTACCCCCCCACAAATGTTGTCAAGCGGCATTTCTGAAAGAAATAAAAGCCGCTGTTGAGACGCTTTCGACATCCGCGTTCCATGGTGCCGCAGGCACGTCAGACAAGTCTATTGCCGAGCGGCACATGAGGGCGAGAGACCGCCCATCTGCGGGTGGAACGAAGTCCCATTCGGGTTTTCGCTTGATGCTCGATGCTTGATGCTTGGCGCTTATTCCGCCTGCGGCGCAATGGAACAAACCACAAAAAAGCGTTCCCGCGGATTCGCAGGAACGCCTCTCTAAGCATTAAGCCCTAATCTTTAAGCTCTCTGATTACCATTGGTTGTTCAGGTTTTTCGTCTTCACGCCGTTCATGTCGTAGTTGCGTTCTTTGCAACCGCGAATCGGACGCGGCTCGGAGAGTTCGAGCTCGACAACGTCGATGACGTTTTTCCCGCGCTTCAGGAAGGGAGCCGGGCAGTACAGGCGCAGCTGCGGTCCGACCGGCTTTCCGTCGAGCGTTTGGCTCCAGTAGCGCCCGAGATTGTGTCCGTTGACGTAAACGACGCCCTTGCCCCACTTCGACATGTCGAGGAAGGTGTCGCCGGGATTCGAGACGTTGAAGGTACCGCGGAAATGGCCGCCGGGCAGGCTTTTGTCCTGCTTTTCGGATTTCTTGGCGTTGACGACGAAGCTTGCCGAAAGCGTTTTCGGAATGACGATCCAGTTTTTCAGGGCTTTGCCGTCGAGACGGACTTCGCCGACGATGCCCTTGCGGTCGCTTTCCATCTTGCGTCCGTAATTGATGTGTCCCATACCTTCGACCATGATTTCGAGGGTCGCTGCTTTGTCACGTGCGGGGACGGCGACCGGCGCTTTTTTCATGCGACGATCGGCGGTTGCGATGAGTTTGCCGTCGAGGTAGAAATGCGCGTAGTCGTTGATGGCGTCGAAATCGAGCGTTCCGGCTGCTCCGGCGGGAATGCGCGTGCGGTAAAACGCGAGTCCCTGGTTTTGGTCAAAGACTTCGAAGTACGGTGCGTCCTTAAACTTGCCGCCGTTTCTGAAAGGAAATGTTTCCCGATTATCGCGCAAGTTCGCAAAAAAGGTTGGCGTGAAATCCTTGATTTCAATGGACGGAATCGGCTTCGGGATCGGGGGCAGTTTTTCTTTGCCCTTGAGTCCGTTTTGGATGATTTCGCGGTACTGATGGTATTCTGCCGTGGGATTGCCCTGCTCGTTAATCGGCGAACCGTAGTCGTAGCTCGTCAGGTCGGTATGGTAGTCGCCGCCGGTGCGCGGGTCATCGTTGGCACCCGCCGTGAAGGCGAAATTCGTGCCGCCGTGAACCGGGAATACGCTGAACGAGCGCCCCGTTTCCATGTACCATTTGATGCTGCCGGAAAGATTCGTCGGCGTCCAATTGCCTTCGCCCCAGCGGCGCAGCCAGCC
Organism: Opitutales bacterium; assembly: GCA_017546455.1. Classification (GTDB taxonomy): domain Bacteria; phylum Verrucomicrobiota; class Verrucomicrobiia; order Opitutales; family UBA953; genus Spyradosoma. The sequence continues at coordinate 13,866 of JAFYWY010000053.1, read as the reverse complement.
CGGGTAGGTTTCCGAGGAAAATACGGGAACGCCGGGGTTGTATTTGTTGGCGACCTTCCATGCGCCGTCGTTTTGCCCCGGGTCGAGTCCGATGCAAACGTCTTTATCCGGATAAATCATTCCGCGCAGGAAGTGGTCGCCCGCACCGTCGGACATGTACAGCGGCGTAAATCCGCGCTTCTTCCAAAAATCCTTCAGCCAGCGCAGGTATTCGGGGTCTTTGCGCGGCCAGCTGCCGTGCTCGTTTTCGATCTGCGTCATAATGATCGGGCCGCCGTTTTGAGCACGGAAAGGTTTAACGACTTCCGCGATGGCTTCCAGATAACGCGTCTGAGCCTTCATGAAATTTTTGTCCGCGACGGTGCGGATTTTCGCGTCTTTTTCCTTGAGCAGGTACGCGGGGAGACCGCCGAAGTCCCACTCGCCGCAGACGTAGGGACCGGGGCGGAAAAGCACCCACATGCCGTTGTCCCGGCAGAGCTTCAAAAACGCCGCAATATCGCGATTGCCCGTTTTGAAATCGAAGGAGCCGTCAGGCTGTTCGAAATCGTTCCACATCGTGTAAAACGCGATGGTGTTCAGCCCCATCGCCTTGCACATTTTGATGCGATGATCCCAGTATTCGCGCGGAATGCGCTGCGGGTGGATTTCACCGCCGCGAATCTGGAAGGGCTTTCCGTTCAGGAGGAAAATCCCGTCATTCGGATTTTGCGGATGCGCCGCAAATTCAAATTTTACGGGCGATGCGGACGGTTCCGGCGCCGCCGCCAAAGCGGCAGTTCCCGCACAAAATGCGGAGAGCCCCACGGCGAGCAACGAGATTTGTTTTTTCATCGATAATTTATCCAAAAAACGGGGATTGAGCATGCGGGAAAAATTACGGATGCGGGAAATCCCGCGCAATACTTTTGTGTGCGAAGCCGGCAGGAATGCTGCTCGCGGAGCCTCGATGCGATCGTGAATCTTCGCGGAAGCGCGCCGAAGAAAAAAAATTATCCGAAAAACAGCGAATCCGTTTGAGTAATTCCGCAAAACTGTCATGATGTGCCACTAATGTTGCCGAAGTGGCGGAATGGTAGACGCTGCGGACTTAAAATCCGTTGCCTTCGGGCGTGCGGGTTCGAGCCCCGCCTTCGGCACCATTAAACTAACAATAATGCTTCAGACAACTGCACAGATTCGAGTCCGTTTTTCGGAAACCGACGCCATGGGGGTCGTTTACCACGCCAATTATTTGCCCTGGTGCGAAGTGGCGCGCACGCAGTTGCTGGCGGAAGTCGGCCTTCCCTACGTTGAATTGCAGGCAAGCGGCTTCCTGCTTCCGGTTTTGGAAGCAAATCTGAAATACCGCTCCCCCGCGCGTTACGACGACCTTATCTCCGTTCATGCGGTCATGAAAGAAATGCCGCGCGTTCGCATCCGCATCGACTACGAAATTTCCCGCGGGAACGAGTTGCTGGTGACGGGCTATACGCAGCACGCATTTATGAACCGCGAAGGGCAAGCCATCAAACCCCCGGCGTTTTTCACGGAAAAGCTCCAGGCGGCGTTTACAAAAGCATCCGAGGCGCAGACACGATGAGCTTTCCCCGCGAACCGAGAGAAGTCCAATATCCCAGTTTTGTCCCTGACCCGCGCCTATCCGAAATTCAAAACGCCAAGAAAAAACTGAGGATTGCCCACCTTGCGAGCCGCGACCGCATCAATGGTCCGGAAGCGCTTCAACTTTCTTCGATTATCCGCAACGAATTGCGCGCACACCCGCTCTACCTGCAGGCGGACTGCATTTCGACCTACATTTCCGTACGCAGCGAAGTCAGCAATCACGGCGGCATTCTCCGCGTAATCGAATCCGGGAAAACCGTCTGCGTGCCCAAGGTTTTCGGCAACGATATCCGGCTTTTCCGCATTCACAACATGGCGGAAGACCTCGCTCCGGGCACCTTCGGCGTCCTCGAACCGCTCCCGCATTGCGAAGAAATCCCGCTCGACGTGCCGACGCTTCACGTCATTCCCGGCGTCGTCTTTGACTGGCACGGCAACCGTATCGGCTACGGCAAGGGGTATTACGACCGCTATCTGGCGAAACTCCCGCCGCAGGCTATCACCGTCGGGCTGGCTTTCGACAGCCAGGTGATCGACGCCATTCCCTCGGAAGCGACGGATGTTCCGCTACAATACTTGGTGACCCCGAGCCGCGGCTGGGTCAAGTGCAAGTAGCTCGCTTTTACTGCGCGAGAGTTTGATCAAGAAGCCGCTCGAAATCGATTTCCGCCAAAGCGCGCTGGAAATCTTCGTCGTCGAGCATACGATTGACCGCCGGATCCGCCAAAATGCCGTCGATGTCCCGCGCCGCCGCCATGGCCTGAATTCTCGGAGAATAGACGACCGGATAAACGGCGGGAAGCGAAACGACGGACTGGACTTCCGCGGTAAAAATAAATTTCCGGGCCTTGGAAGTGTCGGACAAAACGGCAACGAGTTTGTCGATTTTTCTCACCGTGCTTTCCGGCAAGGGATTCCACGTGCCCGCAAAACGAAATCCGGGGACCAGCGCGACGGAATGCCGTACGGTAACGGCGCCACGGCAGACCTGCGCCCAAAATCCGCCCGCATTTTTTCGAGGTCCGCTACTCAGGGATTCGCCGAGCGCGCCGACGGAAGTCAGCGCCAAAACGCAAAGACCGATCCAGAAAAAGCCGGTCCAGCAGCCGACGAGCGCACCGAAAATCGGAGATTCCGGCTCGCCCGTTTTTTCGGAAATCTGCTTGCGTCCCCACATCCACAACAGGCCGAAAACCGGCAGCCAGACAAGGATGCCCGTCAGCAAAATCCCGAAGAGACCGCGCAAAATCCACGGAATCCCGAAATCGCCGAGAAACGCAAAACCTAAATCCGAGCCGAAAAGCCAGGCTGCCGCGCCCGCGAAGATAAACGCGACGAGCGGCGCAACGCTGCGAATCGGGCCGCGCCAGTAACCGCGCCAGCTGTTGACGAACAAAATCGCCAAAAACACGAGAGCAAAAACACCCGCAAGCAAATGGCTCGCGGGTGAATTTTGTGAAGCGCTTTCGGCGAAGAGGAGCATCGCTTATCCGATGACCTTGCGAATCTGCGATTCGCGGGATTCGATGCTTTCCATGAGGCGCAACTGGACAAGCGCGCGCTTCAAATTGTGTTCCTTGTAGCGCGTCTTGAAGTAAACGTCGCCCGCGAGGTAGTCGGCAAAGAAACGCAGACCGAGCTCGAGCGGCAGAATGCGCACGGCGTCAAAGAGGTATTTATAATCCGCGTCCGTGAAGAACTTTTTCGCGTGGCGCATGTAGCCGCGGTAGAACGCCGAGAAGAGGTCGGTATCGAAGAAGACGGAGTGCAGGTCGATCGCGTCTTCCCCGGCGGGATTACAGGCGGAGCGCACGGCGTCACCGATGTCGGCGTGGACGAGTCCGGGCTGGATCGTGTCCAAGTCAACGATACAGGTGCCCTTCCCCGTCGCGGTATCGATGAGGATGTTCGCAACTTTCGGGTCCCCGTGTGTCGGGCGCAGCTTGAGTTCTCCGGACTTTTTCGCGTTTTCGAAGGTGTAGCAGAAATCGCGGCGTTCTTCGATGAGGGCAAGGCAGTTGCGGGCTTCGCGGGAGTGTTCGAGCAATTCCTGAGCGAGCGGCGTCTTCAGCGCGGCATCGAGCTGGTCGAGGTAACTCGGCGTAATGTGGAAGTTTTCGATGACGTATTTGAGACCATCGCAGGGAATATCGCTGATGAGATTCTGGAAGCAGCCGAGCACGGTTCCGGCTTCGTAAGCGTGGTCGGGGCTCTGCACCTTTTCATAGGAAACGGCCGAAGCGATGTTCGAAATCGCGCGCCAGAGGTCGCCGGAAGCGTCGAGGTAAAAATCCTTTCCGTCGCGCGTCGGGATAATCTTCGGCATCTGCCAAATGCGGTCGGACGACTCGTTGATGTCTTCGAGCTTCCGATGGCAAACGTCCGTGATTTTACGCATATTTTCCATGATGTATTCCGGATGCGGGAAGACATTGCGGCGAACGCGCTGGAGGATAAAGCGTTCCTCGGAGAAGGTGGTTCGGAAGGTGACACGGTAGGTGTCGTTAATATTGCCGGAACCGAAGGGTTCGACGGCGACAAGACGTCCGGAGACATCAAACTGCTTGGCAATTAAGGAAGCATTCATATTTAGGTAGTTTTATAAAGGGATGATAAGCTGCGGAGTTGTCCGCTCGAATTATTTTGTAGCCGAAATTTATGCGGCGGACAATTTAAAAGCGCAGACAAACTCCGTACCCGAGGGGAAAGAGCTTACAATTTGTTTCCCGCACGCTCGCCGGGGCGAATATCCGGGTGCCAGGCCGTCGAATCGTAGATTTCGTCGGACTTGTTCGGATAGTCGCGCGTGCAGTGCAAGCCGCGGGATTCATGGCGTTGCAGCGCGCAGAGAATGATAATTTCGGCGACTTGAACCAAATTGCGCAGCTCGAGCAGGCGTGCCTCGACCTTAAAATCCCAGTAATACTCGTTGATTTCCTTTTTGAGCATTTGGACACGGCGCAATGCGCGGTGAAGGCGTTTGGTCGTGCGGACGATGCCGACATAGTCCCACATCGTGGTGCGCAATTCGTTCCAGTTGTGAGAAAGGATAACGCGTTCATCGGAGTCCGAAACGCTTCCGTCCTGCCATTCGGGGACTTCAATCGTCACTCCCTTTTCGCCCCCGCGCAGGTATTCGCAGGCGGCTTGAGCGCCGTTGTGTGCCAGAACCACGGCTTCCAAAAGCGAATTGGATGCCAGGCGGTTGGCGCCGTGCAGGCCCGTACCCGCCGTTTCGCCGCAAGCGTAAAGGCCGCGCAAATTCGTTTCCGCGCGCATATTGGTTTTCACGCCGCCGCAGAGATAGTGGGCCGCGGGAACGACCGGAATCCAATCCTTCGCCATGTCGAGCCCGTGCGCGAGGCAGGTCTTGTAAATATGCGGAAAACGTTCGCGCAGGTATTCCGCCGGCTCGTGCGTGATGTCGAGCCAAACGTGCGGGGCGCCGGATTTTTTCATCTCGGAGTCAATCGCCCGCGCCACGATATCGCGCGGAGCCAAATCGCCGCGTTCGTCGTAATCCTTCATAAACGCGCGGCCGGAAATGTCGCGCAAAATCGCTCCTTCGCCGCGCACGGATTCCGAAACCAACTCACGGGAACCGTCCGGCGCGTAAAGGGCCGTCGGGTGGAATTGGACGAATTCCATGTTTCGCACAAGCGCGCCCGCGCGGTACGCCATCGCAATGCCGTCACCGGTCGCAATGTCCGGATTCGTCGTGTACTGATAAACCTGTCCGATCCCGCCGGAAGCCAAGACAACGACATCCGCGCGGAAAGTCTTCACCTTCCCGCTTGCAGTTTCGAGCACATAGGCACCGAGCACGCGGTTTTCGGGAGAACTCGTCGCAATTTTCGAGCCCGGGAGACGTGCCGCCGTGATGAGGTCAATCGCCATGTGGTACTCAAAAACTTCGATTCCGGAATGCTTTCCGGCAACGGCGAGCAAAGCGTCTTCGATGGCTTTCCCCGTCAAATCGTCCGCGTGGAGAATGCGGCGGAACGAGTGGCCGCCCTCTTGCGTCAAATCATATCCGCCGTCATCACCGCGGGAAAACTTCACGCCGACCTCGATTAGCTCGCGGATGCGTTCCGGTGCCGCACGCACGATGGCCCGCGTCGCAGCCTCGTCGCATAAGCCGTCGCCGGCAATCAGCGTATCGCGCACATGGTTTTCAAAATCGTCCGCCTGGTCGTAAACGCAGGCGATGCCGCCCTGCGCATGGTTAGTGTTCGATTCCGACGAAGCTCGCTTGGTGACAATCGCGACACGTTGGCCGTTTGCCGCCGCCTTGATTGCAAAGCTCAAGCCTGCAATTCCGCTTCCGATGACGATGATATCGAATTTCATTGAACACGAATTTCAAAACTTTTCACATCGAATTGCAAGCGCGGGAACGCAAAAAACACGATCCTGCAGGAATAAAAATCCGAGTGTTCCGACAATCACCGGAAACACTTATTCAACCCTTACTCTTTAAGAATCCCCCCAGAAATTCGCTTTTTAAAAGCTGTCTCAAGATTAGGCATGTGCACCTCCGACGCACACATTCTGACGAACAGAATGGAAGAAAGCTTGAAACCAAATCTAAAAAAGGAATTTCTAGAGGTTTCCTTAAGCTTTGATCAACCGACACTTCCTCCGCCGGCCCGCCAACAAAGCCAATCCCGCCAAGCCGCTCATGAGCGCAAAGGCCGAAGGCTCCGGGATTTTGGACAGGTGCAGCGCGACGCTTTGGGTCGTGGCATCGACGACAAAGCTTTTCGCGTATCCCTCAAAACCGTCGATACGAATTCCGCTGAGGTAACGATTCAGCTTGTCCTGATCCGCCGCCGTGAAACTTTCCCCGCCGACCGAGAACTTCAAATTCGACAAAACGGAATGCTGCGTGTTCGCCGAAAAGAAACGTTCGAAGACAATCTTATCCGCCGACGACGTATAAGCCGAAGCATCGATAACGAGATTGGAGGCCTTCTCGAGCGTCACGGAGTCCGCGACATTATTGAAGACATAAATGCCGCCGTTTTGGCCGAAGCTCCCGGCAGAATTGAGAGTCAGGGTCAAATTCGAATCACCCTCAATCGTGATCGTCGATCCCCAATTGATATTAAAGGTATCGCCGACGACGAGACTTCCGCCGTTTTTGATGCTGAGCGTCCCCATGGAAGCGACGCCGAGGTAAAACAATCCGGCACAATTCCAAGTTCCGCCGTCCACGTGGCAATCGCCCGTGCGGATTTTTCCGGAAACATAAACATTTTTCTCAGTATTCGCTGTTCCGTAAACATTCATGACTGCATGCACCGTGTCGTCCGGACAACAGCCGATGAGCACGTTGGAGGCTTCGGTCCACGTCGTACCCGCCGCAACCGTTGCCATGCAGGGGCCGCCGTAGCCGATTTTCAAAACATCCCCGCCGAAAGTCGTGTCCGTCGTCCGTACGTAACGACCGTCCAAAACAATATCCGCAAAGGCGGGAATCGCTCCTGCGGCACAAGACAAAGCGAGATTCAAAGAGAGTAGCAAGCGAGCGCATTTCATATTTAAGCGATAAAATATACTTTAAGCATTCCGAGTCAATTCGCGGATTGAACGCTTCCGCTTTCTCCGGAGGGTTTCCGCCGCGCAATTTTTCTTTAAGGCACGGAAAAACGCCGCTAATCTTTGCCGCTTTATGGATTTGCCGGAAACAGTACTTAAGCGTTACTTCGGGTTCGACCGCTTTCGCGACCCGCAGGATCGTATTGTCTCCGCCATCCTGCAGGGTCGGGACACACTCGTCATCATGCCGACGGGCGGCGGAAAGTCGCTCTGTTATCAGCTTCCCGCGCTCATGCTACCGCACCTGACCATCGTGGTTTCTCCGCTCATCGCCCTGATGAAAGACCAGGTCGATGCCCTGCGTGCCCGCGGAATCGCCGCCGCCAGCCTCAACGGCATGCAAACGCTCGGCGAGCAAAACGCCGTTTTCGACGCCATGCGCTCGGGCGAACTCAAGCTCGTTTATATCGCCCCGGAACGCTTCCGCGCCGAACGCTTTATCCGCACGATTTCGGAAATAGATGTCTCGCTTTTCGCCGTGGACGAAGCCCACTGCCTTTCCCAATGGGGACACGATTTCCGCCCGGACTACCTCCGCCTCGACACCGCGTTAAAGCTCTTCAAAAAGCGCCCGATCGTTGCCGCGTTTACGGCAACGGCAACGCCCGACGTACGCGAAGACATCCAGAAATCGCTCCGCCTGCACTCGCCCGCCGAATTTATTGCCGGCTTCGCGCGCCCGAATCTTTCGTTCAACATCCGTCATGTCGAAACCGGCGTAACGGCCCGCCGCGGCAACGAAGGTCGTGCCACGCTCCACCTCAACAAGCTGCGCGAAATCCTCAAAATCATCGCCGCTCACCGCACGGGAATCGTTTACTGCGCCACCCGAAAAAGCGTCGAACGCGTCGCCGACGACCTAAGCTCCGAGGGCATCAATCTCATTATGTACCACGGCGGGATGAGTGACGACGAACGCTCCGCCGCGCAGGAAAAATTTATGACCAAAGGCTGCGACATCGCCGTCGCCACCAACGCCTTCGGGATGGGTATCGACCGTGCCGACATTCGCTTCGTCGTCCACTACGAAATGCCCGGCAGCGTCGAAGCCTATTACCAGGAAGCCGGACGCGCGGGACGTGACGGCGCCCCCGGCTACTGCGAAATGCTTTTCAATTTTTCGGATAAACGCGTGCAGGACTTCTTCATCGAAGGCGCCAATCCCGGCCGAACCATCATCTGCGCCGTTTACGAAATGCTCCGCAAGCTCGCCGACAACGGCAACGAAGTCCGGATTTCGATGGACGCACTCTGCGAAGAAATCCTCCGCTACTCCGGAGAAAAAATCAACCCGATGGCCGTCTCCACCGCCGTCGGCATGCTCGCCCGCTACGGCATTATCGAGCGCTTTGACATTCCCGGGCTGCGCATCCGCGGCACCCGCCTGCTCCAGCCGGACATCCCCGCACGCCAACTCAAAATTCCCTGGGAAGGGCTTCTGGAAAAACAGCACCGCGACGAAAAGAAACTCGACGCCGTCGTCACCCTCGCCTACAGCAACACTTGCCGCCAGGAAGCCATTTTGAAGTACTTCGGAGACTACGAAGCCGCCGTCCCCTGCGGGCAATGCGACGTCTGCCGTGCCCGTTCGACGGGAACGCGCCGACGCCCGGACGCGGAAGAGCTCGTCGTCGTCAAAAAAATTCTCAGCGCCGTCGCCCGCCTTTCCCGCAAAAACGGCCAGGACGACTGGCAGGCGATTTTCGGCAAACAGCGCGTCATCGACTGCCTCGTCGGTTCCCGCAACGCCGAAACGCTCCGCTTGGGGCACGACAAACTTTCGACCTACGGCATTTTGCGTTCGGAGAAGCGGGAATTCATCGCCACGCTCATGGATGCGCTGACGCGGGAAGGCCTGCTCGCCATCGAACAGGCGAATGACTATCCGCTCTGCAAGCTGACGGCTTTCGGCTCGCGCGTCATGCGCGGTTGCGAAAATTTTGAGATGGAATGGCCGACACCTCCGGCGGAGAAGCCGAGCCCGGCTCCCGATCGCCCGCCGCGCAAGCCCTCGGCATTTGCGGGCATCTCCGTCCCGCGCGATCCCGACGTCCTCACGCGGGAAGAAGAAGATTTCATGGATCTGATTCGTGCTCCGCGGCCCAAGTCGAAAACGTCTTCCGGCACGGGTAACGCCAAGCGCAAGCTCCCGCCCTGGCTCGCCCGGAAAATTTTTGCCGGGAAAAAGAAAAAGGCCTGAGTCGCCGCCTCAGATATTCTTTAAGAAAACGAAGAGCTCTTCCGCGAATTTTTCGCCGATGCCTTCGACGGCACGCAACTCGTCAAGAGTCGCCGCCTTGAGACGCGGAATCGTACGGAAGCGCGCGAGCAATACTTCTTTGCGGCGTTCGCCCAAACCGGGCATTTCGTCGAGCACGGATTCGCGGATTTTTTTCGAGCGCAGATCGGCATTGTAAGAATTGGCAAAGCGGTGAGCTTCGTCGCGCAAGCGTTGGACCAAGCGGAGCGCCGGGCAATCGTCCGGCATTTTGAGCGGATCACGGCCGTCGTGAAAAATGATGTATTCTTCGCGCTTGGCCATGCCGACCATCATCGGCGGAGCGACGCCGATTTCGTCGAAGGCATCGAGGGCGGCGTGGACTTGGCCGATACCGCCGTCAATGACGATCAGATCCGGGAAGGGGCGGTTTTCGCGGTGCAGGCGCGAGTAACGGCGGAAAATCGTTTCCCGCATGGAACGGAAGTCGTCGTTGCCGACATAGCCTTTGATGCGGAAGCGGCGGTATTCGTTTTTATCGGGAAGGCCGTCGCGGAAATGCACGCAGGAGGAGACGACGAAGGTGCCGGAAATATGCGAAATGTCGAAGCATTCCATTGTGCGCGGCGGCGTTTCCATGGCGAGAATTTCGCCGAGCTGCTCGACGGCGGCAAGCGGTGTCGTCGGGTCCGGAAGCGGGTTCCCGCGGGCAAAACGGCGGGACTTTTCCAAGGTTGCTTCAATCGCGGCAATTTGGTCGCGCAACATCGCCGCACGCTCGTAGTCACGGATTTCGGCGGCATCCGCCATCGCTGCGCGGAGACGTTCGACTTCCTCGCGGTCGCGGCCTTCGAGAAAATCGCAGGCAGCCTCGACGCGGGAGCGGTATTCCTCGGCGCTCACTTCGTTGGCATGGCCGTAAATTTCGGCACGTACGTCGTTGTAGAGCCGCCAGCGACCGTCGGGCAATGGCTGCGGATGCGTATCGCCGAGAATGATGCCGAATTTCTTGCGAAGTTGGGCAAGCGTACGGCGCACGCCGGTGGAATGCGGGAACGGCCCGAAGTAGCGCGCCTTGTCGGTCGTGCGCACGCGTACGAGGCGGAATACGGGGAGCTCGGCATTTAAATCGACGCGAATCTGAATAAACTGCTTGTCGTCGGTAAACAGGGTATTGTACTTCGGTTTCAGCTCTTTGATGAGGCGGCCTTCGAGCAGAAGGGCCTCCGTTTCCGAGCGCACGACGTGGTATTCGAAATCGGCAATGAGCTCGACAAGCATGCGGATTTTCGGTCCGAGCAACGGGCGGCGTCCCGGCTGGAAATACGTGGAAACGCGGTTTTTGAGGTTTTTCGCCTTCCCGACGTAGATAATCGAACCGAGCCGGTCCTTCATCAGGTACACGCCCGGTTTGCGCGGGAGGGCGCGCACCTTTGCCTTCAGCGATTCCTCGTATTTTTCAAGCATCCGATTCGCGGGCTATCTTAGTTTTCTTCGCCGAATACATCGCTCGGCCAATGCGCGTTGACGCCGTTTTTACGCATATCGCGCACAATCGGCGCCGCGCGGAGCTTGAAGCTGTCCCAATTGCGGCGCGCCATCGGCGTCCATCCGGCTTCGACGAGCGCCAAAGCTCGCGGGAAAGCCTTGTCGTAAATATGTTCGAGCGTCGGCAGGTGTTCCGCCCAAAGCGTGCCTTCGCAACCGAGAATCGAGGCTTCTTCGTTTTTCGGGCGTCCGTAACCGGGATCGAATTCGTACGAGCGGCGGAGCGTCGTCATCGGCATCCAGCCGTGGTTCGACTCGCCCGGAGCCTGCGGATAATCCAAGTACGCGTATTCGCCGGGACAGCAAATGACTTTGTAGCCTTCCCGCAGCGCACGGTCGATGGTCTGCGCCGTCAGGCCCATGCGCCAAGCGTACATGACAGCGTTTTTCGGATACTTCGGCACGTCCAATTCATACCAGTAAAGCGCGGTCTTTCCGGCCTTGGCGAGCGAGTCGAAATTGCGTTGGAAGAAATAAGCCATGAGTTCCTGCGTGTTTTTCAAGCCCTGCTTTTTCATAAACGCCTGACAGTCCTTGCAGTGGTCCCAGCATTTCGCGGGCGCCTCATCGCCGCCGAGGTGGAAACGCTTCGAGGGGAACAGGCTGCAGAGCTCGCCCAAAACGTCGTCGAAAAACGCATAGGTTGATTTTTTGCCCGCGCACAGCAGGGCTTCGGAAACACCCGCCTTGCTCCAAATCTCGATTTTCATTTTGTTGTTTTTCGCCAGAAGCGCGGGATCGTTGTTGACGCGGCGCACGTATTCGCAGGTCAACTCCGGATAGGAGAAAATTGCGCCCATATTGTGACCGGGCATATCGATTTCGGGAATGATTTCGACGTGGTGAGCCGCGGCAAAAGCGACGAGTTCGCGGATTTCCTTTTGCGTGTAATAGCCGCGCGTGCCCGCCGGCTTGTTCTCCTGCGCACCGAGGTTCATCAGCTTTTTGTACTTCGGATTTTTGATTTCGACGCGCCAGCCCTGGTCGTCGCTCAGGTGGAAGTGCAGCACGTTGAATTTGCAGGCCGCCATCGTTTCGACAAAACGCTTAACGTCTTTCAGCGGGAGAAAATTGCGTGCCGGGTCGAGCATCAGTCCGCGGTAGGCAAAACGCGGCTCATCGAGAATTTTCAGCTCGGGCAAACGCTTTTTCTGCGTGATAAAAAGCTGCTCCAGAGTACGAATTCCGTAATAGACCCCCGCCGGCGAACCGCCCGCCACGACAATCCCGTTGCGGGAAATTTTCAGCGCGTAGCCTTCGCGGTTTTTGATGCGGGGAGAGACGGAAAGCGTAATCGTCCCCTGAGCGCCCGTCGCCGGTGTCGCCGTCACGTTCAAACGGGTCTTCAGCAACTTCTTCAGCAGGTTCGCCTCGCGAGAAAGTGCTTTCGGCGTCGCAATCGTCACCGCATCGGGCACCTCAAAACAGCCCTTCCCCGCAAGCTCAATCTGCTTGGGCGCCGGAACCAAAGCCAAATTCTCCGCGGCAACATCCGCCGCAAGACCGAAAATCGAGCCGAGAAAGAAAATAAACAGCGAGAAAAAAAACTTTGCCATAGCGGAAATTAAACCCCTCCCGCGCCTCCTTGTCCAAAGTGTTTTTCTCGCTCAAAACGCACAATTCAAACCTAAACACAATTTCTACTATTTCACTATTGACAAGTTTTAAACAATAAACACGATTGCGCAAAACAAAACAACATTTCCCTATAACCCTAAAATACAAAAAACATGAAAAAATATATCACCCTCACCGCCCTGCTCGCCGCAGGAAGCTCGTTGTTTGCCGCCCCGGTCGCAACCCCAGTCGAAAGAGACACCACAATTGATGACACCGTCAATGCGGACACCCGCCTCGATTTCAAATATAGCACAAACAGAAACCAAAGCGTCACAACGAACTCCGATACCGTTACGATCTTGGGAACCGACGGCTACGGTTTAAACACTGCCAACGCAACGCTCACGTTCAATATTCAGTACCAGCTGAACATAACAGGAACGACTAAGCTACCTACGGCAACAACATCTTCAACCATAATTAAAACCCTACTCAATACTACAGAGCTTAGCGATCTTACAGACGGAGAGAGCATTAACCGAACCGTGTTAACGACAGACTACATTGCTTCCTTCTCCCCGGAACGAGTATCCTTGTCCATCGACAATATTCAGGATCTCAACATCTCCGAAGGCGGATGGATATTCGGATACAACAATAGCGGTTCGTGGACCTATTATAGCAAAGAGTCTACGACAATCAGCGGAGGTGGTTATGTAACCATTAATCCGAATGCAAATGCAATCCAGCTTGAGAAAGGCATGTGCTATTCTCTTGCAGAAATCCATGGAACGCAAGGTGCATCGGTGAAAGGAATCGGCTTCATCGCCTCCGCCTCACCGATTCCGGAACCGTCGGCCTTCGGCTTGCTCGCGGGCTTGGGCGCAATTGCGCTCGTCGGCACACGCCGCCGCCGTAAATAATTAACGGCTTAAAGTCTAAAGAGACGTTCCTGCAAAATTCGCGGGAACGTCTCTTTGCATTCAGGGAACTATCGCAAAGACAAGCCCTATAAATTCGTTTTAGGAGCTGTCTCAAGATTAGGCCATGTGCACCGGAGGTGAACTACATTGGATAACCGCGGGTGTAGGCGGAGCCGAAACCCGCGGACAGGCCTCCGAACCCAGGCGTCGCTAAGCGACTCGGATTTGTCCCCGAGATTCCTGCGGCGCAATGGAACGAGCTACGCGCTCTTTTCGTAGATAAATCTCCGGAAATTCGCTTTTGCGAAAACACGCAACTCATTCCATTACGCCGCAGGTACGCAAACAGAGCTTTGCCTGTCATTTTGCGGCGCTTGTTTTTATGGATTATCCGCGGGTTCCGACTACGTC
>JAFYWY010000052.1 GCA_017546455.1 Opitutales bacterium | reverse complement strand
GTTATCCAATGTAGTACGCCTCCGGCGCACTGCCTCAAAGAGGCAATTGTGAATAGCGAATCTCGAATTCCGAATGATTAGAAGTGTAACCTATCTCTGACTCTAAAGTGTTACCCATGTCTGGTTGGTGCCGGCGCCATTCTCTACTCTCTTGTCTCCGGCTCAATTCCCGTGGAGCGGGAATACATTGGATAACCGCGAGTGAAGACGGAAGTCGGAACCCGCGGGTCCACCAAGGGCTACGTGCGCCGCTCAAGGACATGGATGAGTCCCGGGGAGTGCCTGCGGCGCTTGGAACTGGCAGCTCGTCCGCGACGGAAGACGCAACCGAATCGTTCATGTGGATCTTTCTTCGCAGAGCCACCCGCCACTTATCCGTTATCAGTCATCAACTATTCCTTCTTCGACCTCCGGTGCTCGCTTGATGCTCGATGTTTGATGCTTGGCGCTTATGCCGCAGACGCTTCCGCGGCGCAATGGAACAAGACACAAAAAGCGTCCCCGCAAATCCCGCGAGGACGCTCTTCTTTAAACTTTAAGCCCTAAGCTCTAAGCTTTCTTCTTACTTATCCAGCCCCCAGCGTTCCCGCAGCCAGCGTTCAACGGGGGCGAAGCAGAGGCGGTCCATTGCCAAACCGACGAAGATGATGACGAGCATGATGCCGTAAACCTTTTCGACGTTCATTTCTTCACGGCCGGCGTTGAGCATCCAGCCCAAACCGATCCCGCTGAAGATGTAAACGTAGATTTCCGCGGACATCAGCGAGCGCCATGCGAAAGCCCAGCCCTGCTTCATACCGGAGAAGATTAGCGGGAGCGCCGCCGGGAACATCACATGCGTCCAAAGGTGAAAGTGCTTCGAGCCCATGGTCCGGGCGGCGCGGATGTACAGCGGCGGCACGGAGCGGATACCGGTTTCCGTCGCCAGCATCAGCGACCAAACCGAGCCCATAACGACGACGGTCAGAATCGCCCATTCGTCCTGGCCGAAAATCACGAGGGAAATCGGCACCCAGCAGACGCTCGGCAAGGCTTGGAAGCCTAAAGCCAAAACGCCGAGCGTGCTACGCATCAGCGCGCTTTGGGAAAGCAAAAGCCCGAGCGGCAACGCGAGCGCAAAGCCGATGGCGTAGCCCACGAGCAGGCGGCGAAGGGTCACGGCCAAGGCGCTGAGAATCGATCCGTCCCAAAGGCCATCCCAGAGAAAGCCGCCGATTTCCGAGGGGAGCGGGAAAATCCCGGCGCGCATTTTCGGCGGGAACTCGGTCGTGTTGACGAGATTTTCGACATCGAGTTTTTCCGGAATCATGCCCGTGGCAAAGCCGTCGTTTACGTATTCCGCCAGGGACTTTTTGTTCGTTTCGGCGACAAATTTGATGCGCGGGAAGGCGTTGTTGACGATGCGCTGCGGGAATTCGGAGTGCGTTTCCCGCGTGAGTGCGCGTTGCAGCAGGACCTTCGCTTCTTCCGGATGCGCGTTGATCCAAGCGGTCAGGCCGGCATGCGCTTCCATAAACGCGCGAATCAGCTTCCGGCGCGTCGCCAAAGTCTCCGTCGAGGCTGTCAGCACCGTCGTCACGGACGCATAATCTTCGAGGAAAATCTTTCCGCCGGTTTCCAGTTCAAGTCGCGATACCCAGGGTTCGACCGTCCAAGCGGCTTCGAGATCACCCGCGCGGAAAAGCGAGAGCTGGTCGGGATTTTTCGTCGGCGCGATCTGCACCTTGGCGTCATTTTGTCCGGCGGGAATCCCGTTTTTAATCAGCCATGCGCGGCAAGCGACGTCCTGCGTATTGCCGAGTTGCGGGGTGGCAATCTTTTTTCCGATAAAATCCTGCGCGCGCGTTCCCGTGAAATCCTTGCGAACAACCAGGGCCGCACCGCCTTCGGCACTCCCGCAAACAACGCGCACGGCACCTTGGCGGCGGATATACGCATTGATCGCCGGCGACGGGCCGACGTAGGACAAATCGACGGAGCCGATGGTCAGTCCTTCCATCGCGGCCGGACCGGCGTTGTAGGGTTGCCAGGACAGCTTCGTACCCTCGGGCAGACGCGGTTCGAACCACGGATTGCCTTCGAGCGCCAATTGCTGGGCAACGAGCGCCTGCGCGTGCGTGATGTTCGGGAAATAGCCAACACGCAATTCGTTTTCCGCGACCGACTTTTTCTTCAGCGAAAAATCGGAGAGCCAATCGCTGCGCCCGACGAACTCAAGCGCAGCAAGCAGGGCCACGGAGAAAAGCACATAGAAAATAACGCGTTTCATAGACTGAGTCTTCCTTTCTTCGCGGGAGGGTTAAGCATCGGCAATATTGCCGCCCGCCTTGCCCAGGTAGCGCTTCAATGCCGCCGTAATCGGGATTGAAGTCTTTGACAATTCGGGGTCATTGATATCGCGGGGACGCGGCAAATCGACGCGGAAGTCCTGCCCGATACGTCCCGGATTCGGCGAGAGCAGGATAATGCGATCGCCCAGGCAGGCAGCTTCGCGGATATTGTGCGTCACGAAAATAATGGTTTTTTGGCGCTGAACGAAGATGCGTTGCAAGTCTCCGTAGAGCTGCTCGCGCGTCAGAGCGTCGAGCGCGGAAAACGGTTCGTCCATCAGCAGGATACGCGGGTTCGGCGCCAGCGAACGCGCCAGGGCCACGCGCTGTTTCATCCCGCCGGAAAGCTGGTGGATGTTTGATTTGTAGAATTTTTCCAAGCCCACGAGGCTCAGGTAATACATTGCCACTTCCGCACGTTCGGCGTTGTTCAGATTCGGCTTCAGGCGCAGCCCGAACATGACGTTTTGCAAGACATCCAACCACGGGAAGAGTGCCGACTCCTGAAACATCACCATGCGGTCGCGCCCGGGACCGTGAATCGGCTCGCCGTCCATCAGCACTTCGCCTTCGGTCGGCGTATCCAAGCCGGCAACGAGATTGAGGATTGTCGATTTCCCGCAGCCGCTGGGCCCGACCAGGCAAACGAATTCGCCTTCGCCGATGTCGAGCGAGACATTATCGAGCGCAAGTACCGAGCCGTGGCGGGAACGGAAGGTCTTACTGACATTGCGCAGACTGATTTTAGCAGCCGTCACACATTCTCCGGCAATACTGACCGGTTGCGGGGAAATGGGAATCGAAGTCATCTTATTAAAGCTAAACGAAATGAAAACGCGACCAAGGATGTAGGAGTTCTCCCCAAAACGCAATGCGCAATTGCTCCGGAGGCCGAAGGAAACGGTCTTTCCGCCGGACACAAAAAGCCCCCGGCGAGAATTCCGGGGGCTTTTCGGGCGAAGGCCTATTCGTCTTCGGAAGCGACTTCGTCGCGTTGGAGCGTCAGCTTGGAAGGCGCTTGGGCTTCCCGCGGCTGATTGAAGATTTGGTAGCCCAGCAACTGCTCCATCGGAACGGAAGCGCCGACTGCCATACCGTTGAATTCGGATTCATCCGGAACGAGCAAGCAGATATTCTTCGTGTCCTTCGAGCGCGGATCCGCTTCGCCGACACGTTCCACTTCGATGTAGTTGAGAACGGGCGACTTGCGGAAGACCTTTACCGGTTTGCGCTGGATTTTTCCCGTCGCGTAGTATGTCTTGCCGCCGACGGAAATCTTCTTCGCGACCGTGTACTTTTCGTCGAGCAAGCGGTCTTCGGGCTTAACGTTTTCGCGTTCGATCTTTCCGGCGGAGAACGCCTTGACGTCACGGCCGCCTTCTTCCGACTTAAAGCGCAGGTCTTCGGGGATGAAGAGCGCCACGTCACCGACCTGAATGCGCAGGCACATACCGCGTTCGTTGTCGCGTGCGATGCGGAACGAACCGTCTTCCGCAATCGTGGTGCCGCTCATCGCCGGCACTTCAAATTCTTCGAGGATGGCGGCCTTGTTTTTATCCGTGAAGGATTTCCAAAGCTCATCGCGATAAGCCTGCGAGTAGTTGATGCGGTTGTCATCCACGAACTTCTGGAACTTGTCGAGGAAGGCCGGCATATCGCTCACGCACCAACGGACAACCGCGAGCTTCGACGGGCTGTCCTTCGGCATGTTTTCGATTTCCTTCTTCAGCTTAGCGGAACCAAGCTTCGCGAGGAGTTCCTTGGACGGCGTGCGCGTCAGCAGGCGTTCCTTTTCTTCCGGGCGGTAAAAGCGGCCCTGGCTGTCCTGGCGGTAAATTTCCTGCTCAAGCAACTTGGCCCAGCGCGCCGGCTGTTCGGCGATTTCCGCCGCCGTAATCTTCGAGAGCTGGCGGAGATAGTTTTCGGAGAGGCGCTTGACGCCGTCCGGGCACGGGAGCTCGGGGCCCAGTTCTTCCGTCAGTTTCTGCGCCAGTTCTTCGTCCGTCCAAAGCGGATTTTTCAAAAGCGCCAGCAAATCGATTTCTTCCTGAACGATTTTCTTTACGTCGTTCGAAACGCGTTGCGTGAAGAAAATGTCGATAGCGGTCGGCGTCACGCCTTCGGGGAGGATGCGCGACAGCAAAGGCGATGCGTCAATCTTGCCCGAGATGAATTTGCTCTGTTCCTTCGGGATGTAAACGCGCTTGATGAAATCGCGGCGGGGATCTTTTCCGCCGTTGGGCATTTTAAATTCGAGAGCTTCGACTTCTTCGCGAAACTTCGCGAGGTCTTCGATGTCTTTTGCCGTAGAACGCACAAGCTGCGGGTATTCTTCGTTCGGAGCGACCATCATTTCGGTAATCGGCGCGAGCAAGCCGCGATTGATTCCGCTCAGTTTAACCGCATCGAGCGTGAAGTAAATTCCGCCGAAAACGAGAATAAAGGCACCGATGCCCAAGCCGATTTTCATGTATTTCTTGCGGGCCAACGCCGATTCGTATTGGGCAATCGCCGCCGTGGCTTCCTCCGAAGAGAACTTGTCCACGGAAATCGCGTCCGCCAAATCATAGAGCATCAGCTTCTTGCGGACTTCCGGATCGAGCTTTTCCTGGCGCGCTTCGCGGAGGCGCTGTTCTTCGGCCTCCGTCTTGCGGGAAAGGCGAACGCCCATGCGAATGTTGAAAACGTCCTTGGCCGGTCTCCATTCAGCATCGCCCGGTGCCGCAACCAGCACGTCCGCGGGGAGTTCCCCACTCTTAATTTTGGCTTCAATTTCCTGCTGCGGAAGCGGTCCGACAACAGCATCATCGACAAAAAGCGAATACTCTTTCATGGGTTTTTCTAAGAAACGATATTAGTTGGGTAGTCTGTTTAGGGGAGAAATTTTCCTCAAGATTATGTTCAAGCCTCGCCCGAATCAAGGCATTTTCGCGGCTTCTGCGGAGCGGATTTCCGCTTTAACTGTGCCTTCGACAATCGCCGCGCGCGTAATCGCATAGGTGATTTCCACCTGCTTCGGGCGGCGCATCGGCATAAACCAGTACTGATACACGCCGGGACGCACGACGACGATGCTTTCGGGCAACATTTCCTCGCCGCGATCCGTTTTTACGCGATAGGGCTGCCAAAAAAGCGCCCCCGGGCGCGAAAGATCCGCGGCCCCCGCGATTTCGACGACCAAGGCCGGCACATCGTTGGCAATCAGGCGCGAATAGCCCTCTTCCAGAAAGGCGCGTACCTGCACATAGGTTCCCGCGTAACGCACGACGGAAGTGCTCCGCGAAATCTTCAGGGCCGGGAAACGCTGGATTTCCTCCGGACGGAACGCCATGCGACGCACCAGCGCCGCCTTGACCTTCCAGCTCGCCTCCGCCTGCGGGAAAAGGGTTTTCGCCACCGGTACACGCAACACGTTCCCTTTAAGAAAATCGAAGGTCTCGTCCTCAAGAAAACGCACGTTGCGGTGAAACGCGTCCGGTTCTTCCCACAAATTCGCCTGCGGGAAGTCCCCGGAAAGCGATTCCAAAGCGATATTTTCCAGGCGCCAGGCGTAAAGCGGCACTTCGGACTGCGTCCCGAAGCCGATGGCAAGCTCGCCGAAACATGCGCGATCCTCCAAAGGAGACGAATAAAAACGCGACTGCTGCGGCTCGCTCAAGGCGAGAATTTTCGCTCCGGCAGGCGCAATTTTCGGCAAAGACTCCAATTCTTCCGCCTGCTTTTCGGAAAGCGCCGCTCCTTCTGTAAACTCCGCCGGCAGCACAGTCTCGTCGAGCGAGCAATCAAAGGCTACGTCCCCGATTTTCGTCCACGCGCCGTCGTTCCCGCGCGCCGCAATCTCCAGACGGAATTTTCCCGCATTGGGCGGACGGCGCAAAACCGGGAGCGCACAAATCGCATCACCCGTTTTCGCTCGGTAAATCGTTTGCAGATACGGTGAAATCTGCGCGGAAAAGCCGTTTTCATCCGCAATCGAAAATGCAAATTTTTCCGGATTGAAAAAAGCCTTTCCGAGCGTCTCGAAGCCGGCGTCTTTGGCCTCGGTCGTTTTGCCGTCGGCATAAATCCAGATAAACGGGACCGAGTTAAATTCGCCTGCGCGCTCCTCGTCGTCGTACAAAACCTCCGCCAATCGCTTCATGGCTTCTCCGTGCGCAGGTCCGAGCGCCAAGCCGATTTTCGCCATGCGGACGGAAAAACGCCCGCCGGAAAAACTCTCGCGGATTCGCCCGCCCTGCTCCACGCCCAAGACGGCAAAGAAGACCTCCTCCGTTTCGCAGGTTTCGCGGAAACGTTCATCCCACAGGACGAAAGTAAAAACGGCGACAAGAATCAGCCCCGCCGCGACCCACATGCGCAGAACGATATTCTTCGGCGGATTAACGATACGCTCAATTGAACCCATGTTTTTTCTCTTTAATCGACAATGAAATATTTTGCCCACGCCAAATACGCGTAAGCGATGTTGTAAACGCGCTCAAAATGCCAGCGCTGCGGCGGAAACTTCTCCGGATGCTCCCGACGGAACATTTCCCGGTCGCGCTCAAGCGAATACACCTGAACATCCTTGAAACCGGCCCGGTCAAAAAGAAACTTCGCTCGACGCTCCTGCAGGCGACTGCTCGTCACAATCAGGCGCGTTTCCCGTGTAATCCCCGGCAACTCCAAAATCGTCTGAGGGTGGTCGATCGTGCGCTTCGGCAAGGTATCGACATAAATCTTCGAACGCGGAATCCCGCCCGCCGCAAGCGCTTCGAGGAGAAAATCTTCGTCCGCGCTGACGACAACACGACGCGCCTTCCCCGAGCGATAGACCTTCTCCGCTCCGATGACGCGCGTGCCCTCGTCCCCGCCGAGAATGACGACGACCTCCGCCGTACGCAGGTTTTCAAAGCTGACCGCGCCCTCGCGCTGTGCATCCTCGAGCCATTCGCCTACAGGCGTCCCCGCAATCAGCAAAACAAAGAAGAGTAATGAAGACAGCCCCGCGACATAGAGCGTAAGCACCCAACGCAAGAGACTTCGGAGAAATGCGGCCAGACGAGCAATCATTGCCGATGATTAAAAAGTTTTTTTGCAAAATGGGAAATGAATAAGTAGCCTCCGTCTCATGAATTCCGCCGAAAAAATCGTCGTTATCGCCACGGGCAACGCCCACAAAGTCGAAGAATTCAACCGCCTCGCCGCCGATGCCGGATTGAAAGACCTTCGCTTCATCTCCGCAAAGGAATGCGTCCCCGAGGGCATGCCGAAAGTCGTCGAAGACGCCGGAACCTTCGAAGGCAATGCCCGTCTGAAAGCCCTCGCCCTGCGGAAAATCGTTCCCGCGGATTACTTTGTCATGGCCGACGACAGCGGCCTCTGCGTCGATTTTCTCGACGGCGCCCCCGGCGTCGAAACCGCCTACTATGCGGGGCCCGATGCCACGCA
The DNA here is from genome assembly GCA_017546455.1 of Opitutales bacterium. Classification (GTDB taxonomy): domain Bacteria; phylum Verrucomicrobiota; class Verrucomicrobiia; order Opitutales; family UBA953; genus Spyradosoma. The sequence continues at coordinate 8,504 of JAFYWY010000052.1, read as the reverse complement.
TGCGGAAAACCGAGCCAAGCTCCTCGAGGCGCTCAAGGGCGTTCCCGCAGCAAAGCGCGGCGCCTATTTTTACTGTCTCCTCCTTTTGATTTCGCCGGAAAGCCGGGAAATCATTTTCGACGGTAGCTGTCACGGCTTTATCTCCGAAAACGAACGCGACAGCGGATTCGGGTTCGGCTACGACCCGGTTTTCGTGCCCGCCGGCTACGATAAGACCTTCGCCGAACTTTCCGGCGACATCAAAGACAGCCTTTCCCACCGCGGAAAGGCCTTCGCCGAACTCACCGCCTACTTCCGCAAACGGAGTTAATCCCCGCAAGCCGGCAAGGGATCAAGTCCCGCATCCTGTTGGGGCGCGTAAAATTTCGCGCTTTCTTCGGGCGTCAAATGCGTAAGCTCTAAACCCGTGTGCGCAGGATGCTCCCGGTTTCCCGGGGCATAAGCATCTTTATTTGAAATCTTGTAAATCGTAACGAGCTCCCCGTACAACGCGCGCTCTTCCGCCGTCGTTTCCCGCCGCCACGAGCCGTTTCGCCCGTTGCTCAGAACCATATCTTCGTAGAGATGCACCGAAAACGCCTCCCTTTCATTGACAAAAGAGAAAACGGAAGGAGCAAAGGTAGCGATATTCGGAAAACCCAAAGACTGCTTGCCGAGCTCCGCTTTAAATCGCTCCGTAACTGCCTCATTGGAAACAAAGCAAGCTCTGACGTGAAGCTGCAAGCCGTCAATTTCCTTTGGGGCGGCTTTCCCGAAACAGCCGAACAGCAATAAACAAGCCGCGACAAGAACCGAAAGCATCCCATGAAAAAGAAGCTTTCTAAAGCGTTTTTTCTGCATGCTCGGAAACTCTCGGCTTAGAACCACTTCTTCACGCGGAAGAAGATGACGGCCCCGGCGACGAAGGTCGCCATCAGCGCGCTTACGATGTAGAACGCGTATTCCGACTGCAGGCCGGGGAGATGGACAAAGTTCATTCCGAAAAGCCCGGTGATGAAGGTAATCGGGATGAACATAAAGGTAATCACCGTCAGGAAGCGAATAATCTCGCTGGTGCGGCGCTCGTGCTCGGAATGGTAAAAGTCCTGCAATTCCTGCAAGATGATGCGGGAGTGTTCAATACGGTCAAATGCCCGCAACGTGTGGTCGTAGAGGTCGGAAAAATACATGTCCATCTCCGGCGGAAGCAGCGGATGCTCGTAGCGTTCGAAGGTACGAACCATGTCGCGGAGCGGGTAAATCATACGACCGATACGAACGACGAGGCGTTTCAAATGGTAAATCGTTCGGATGTCTTCCCCGTCGGAGTCGCCGTCGGCGGCGCGCACGGTTTCATCTTCCAGGTCGGAAATGGCATCTTCGATTTCTTCGGTCAAATAAAGGATTCGGTCAACGAGCGTGTCGATGAGCGTATAAAGCAGGTAGGGCGACCCCCACTTACGGATTTTCCCGGAGTTTTCGGCGATTCGGCGTTCGATGCTTTCGAAGACGAGTTCGCGCTTTTCGTGGAAAGAAATCAGGAAGTTATTACCGGCGACAAAGGAAATCTGCTGGCCCTTCGGTTGCATTTCTTCGACTCCGAGACGCACGGCACGCGCAACGGCGAGTATGACTTCTTCGCCGTACTCCTCGAATTTCGGACGCGACCAGACGTTGAGAATGTCTTCCTGCGCGAGCATCGGGATATTGAAAAGCGCTCCGACAACATGAACGAGCTGCGGGTCTTTCATCCCCATCATCTGCACCCAGACGATCCCTTTTTGCGCTTCGGCGTATTTTGAAAGGCTGTCGATGTCCGTAAATTCTTCCAGTGAGTAGCCGCTTTCGTCGTAGCAAATCACGCGAAACTGTGCGGACTCCAGGTTTTCGAACGGCGATTCGATCGGGAGTTGCCCCGGCTCGCGCCCGATTTCGAACATGTCTTCATCGTCATCGATAATCTCGGCAATTGACGGCTGTTCGCTCAAATGTTTGACAATGGATTTCTTACAACGTCCCCACCAACGCGAGAGGTTGTGAAAAAACTTTGTCCGAGCGGCCCGATGCTTCGTTGACATATCCGAAATTCCTTTCTTTTAAATGGTTCGCGAAGCAGAGCGCTCCAAAAGCACGATAGATTCGCTGTGGCGGAAAAGCGTGATTTGACCGGAGGCGGAAACAACGATGGCAGCGCAATCCGCCGCGAGTGAAATGGCGCAGGCAGCGGCATGACGCGTCCCCAAACCGCTCGGTAGCGACACCTTGGCTCCCTGGAGACTGGCGGTGATTTGGCTCCCCGCCGAATCGATGACACCATCCTGGTCGATAATAAAAGCGCCGTCGATCAGAGCCAATTCTTTGACGGTCTCTTCGACGAAGGCGTTGGAAATATTGCGGTCTTCCCGCGCATAGCCGCTGAGCGGATTGAGCAGGAGCGGACGGGTAAAGGGACGAATCTTCTCGCATTCCCCGATGACGAAGAGCGTACCGACCGGCTTGCCTTCGCGGCCCTGAACGGCGAGCTCGGTCGCCAGCGCGATGGTTTTTTCCAAAACTTCCGGACGCACCTTTGCGGGGACGAGCGAGCTCGCCCGCGAAGTCATGACCGTCGGAAATTCGTTGGCGACATCGATGACCAGGATTGAATCCAACTTGTTGCTGGCACCGGTTCCCCCGAGGCAACAAATGCGGTCTTCCGGTTTGATGATTCCGCGCATCAGCCCGATAAACATCGCCGCGCGCAACTGCGACATACGGTGATTACCGAAGGAGCGCACCGTGATGACTTCCGGTTTTTCTCCCGCATCGGAATGGAAATCGTAGTTTTCGGCGGAAACGATGACCGTCTTGAAAGTCGGATAATTGAAGCGATCCAGAAGCGGCGGCGTACGGAAGGTGTCCGCAAAGACCAGGAGAATACCGCATTTCGTCCCGCGGACAATGCGGTGAGCGGCGCGTCCGATGAAACGATTCATGCCGGACTCGTGGTCCTGCGCCTGCTTGGAGATCCCTTTGAGCAACTTGCTGATTTCGCTACGGAAATCCTTAAGAGAAAGCGCTTTTTTGAGGTTTTCCACGAATTCCTTCCCGGAAAGCGCATGGGCGATTTCCGAGAGGACACGGTGGTACATACGTGTCTTGGACGACGCAAGAACGAGGAAAATCACACGCGGCGCCTCCGGGGAAGCCGTTCCCGCCGGAGCCGCTTCCGTATCGGATTCCGGTGTTTCCTCTTCGGGAAGGCGGCCGACCGCAAAAATAAATTGAGAATCAATCATCGTGCACAGATTCGGCACGGTAATGTAGTTGCCGCCGACACTCGTCGGCATGGTGGCCTGACGCTCGACAAGCGTCTTTCGCAAGTTCTCCCGCATAGCCGCCGGCGTTCCCGCAGGCAGGGCCACATCGAGCAATTCGCCGAGCGCCAACGCAAAGTCGCGATGCTTCAATTCGACAATGCGATTTTGGGATAAAAAGCGATCGATACGCATTTGCTTATTTTTTCGGGGTTAGAAAAAAGCGAGCAAAAAAGCAGGAACCTGCGGCGCCTGCTTTGCTTAAAATCAACGTTCCCAGTCGAGAGCGCCTTTCTTGACTTCGTACCAAAGACCGAAAATCACAATCCCCAGGAAGACTGCCAAGGTCCACAAAACCGGGACGCCGGCCCCGAGGAATTCGCGGTAGATGAGCGCTGCGGGAATCAGGAAAACCACTTCGATATCAAACAGGATGAAAAGCATCGCCGTCAGATAAAAACGCACGGAAAAGCGCGGATGCACCGTGCCTTCGCCCTTCAAGCCGCATTCATAAGGCAACTTCTGCGAGCGGTTCGACTTCCCGAATTGGCCGACGATATGACTCGCAATAATAATCACAACCGGCAAGCAAACGCCGATGATAACTTGAATAAGAATGGGCAGATAGTTTTCCTGCATAGTATCGGAAAAAATATCCCGCCAATCCGCATTAAGCAAGGCGAAAACTCCCGCCGACAGGCTTTACATACGACACGTTTACTCAAGCTCCAAAATATTCCCGCTCCGGAACATCTTATTGATTCCTCGCAAAGCTTAGCAGACCCGCAAGCCTCTCCTCCGCAAACAGACTTGCGCAAAACTCATTTGACAAATCCCAGCAATTAAATATTCATTGCGTCTCTAAATGTAAAAACAAGGAGATAAAAAATAAAATGAAACCCACTACCCCCATAAAAAAACATCACGGCCGTTACTTGCCGTGGGCGGTAGGAAGCGCCGCATTCATCGGACTCGCCGGGACGCTCTGGGCGCTCTCCGAAGTCTTAGAAAATGATACCGACGGTGACGGATGGACCGATACCGAAGAAATCATCGCGGGAACCGATCCCGCCGACGGAACCGATCCTTGGGATTCCGACGGCGACGGCATCGCCGATTACCTTGAACTTGCCGACGGCACGGACCCACTCAATCCAAATGATCCGCCGCGAATCCGAAAAAGCCCGCTCGCGTATAGCGTTGCCGTAGCCGGTGACGAAGTGGAAAACATCTCGCTTCCGTCTCTGAAATCGGGGTCGCAACAAAACATGTACCACAACACGGCGTGGTTCGGAAAACGTTTGAGCTACACCTTCTTCAGACCAACAGCAGATTCGAAATGGAAAGCCATCAACGGCAACGAAATCGAGTATTGGTCCACGGGATATTATGACTTACTCGCTCGAAACGGAAGCTCCGGCATCGCCATTACCGTAGAAAACGTTCCCGCCGGAAAATACACACTCAAATGGAAACACATGCAACGCCCGGACGGCGGATCTCCCGGCTACACGGTAAGCGTTTCCGGAGCGGCAACGGCTTCAAAGAGCTTCACGGCTCCGAAGACTAATTCGGAAGGCGAAATCCACGAAGCCTCCCTGACGTTTGAAGTAAACGAGCGCGGCACGCTTGTCCTTTCGTTTGACGCAGGCAACTCCGGAACGAGCGGTCCGTTGGTTGGTAGCATTGCACTCCTCGAAGCCCTCGGAGTGATTAAAGTCGATTGGAATGCGGATATCGGCGGACAGGAATTCGCGGTGACGCAGGATAGCGGAGCGGCGTTTACGGGGAGTGATTGGGATGTTTCACGGACACGCCAAGCGAATCCGATCGCCTTCCAAAGCGGGTCGAATCTGAAGTTACTTCCTACATTCAACGATCCGGCGAGCTCTCCTCCGACGGCGATTCGGGCGCAAGTCACTTTAGGTAGCTCAACAAACACCTATGTGCTTCCGTGGTCCGAACGCGGAAAGGGTATCGAGATTCCGGCTCCGGTTCCTGCGGGAACGGTCGGTTATTTCGAAAATGTGCAAGTCAATTGGTCGGTCAGCTACGATTCCGAAACGTGGGAAGACGCCGGTACAAGCACCCACGAAATCTATTTCACGCGAGGCACGCCGCAGGCAGGACTTGCACAGGAAACGTTGTTTTGGGTTGCCTGCTCCTCTTGCCACGGCAAAAGCACGGACGAAGATATTATCGACGGAATTTGGAGTAAGTTTTCCACCGGTTCCGGCCCCGCCAACCTCTGCCGCCGCGACGGAACCCCGATGAAGTACTGGGGAGAAAAAGCATATGCAGATGGAGTAAATTATTTTACCGCCCGGAAACTAATAGAAGACAATGACGGCAGGTGTGGCGCATGGACAGATCTCCTACACTCAGCATTATCACTGAACTCAATTTCTTCACTCAAAATTCAGGTTGTCTCTGTTTACATAGACAGCACAACAAATCTGTGCGATTACCTTCTCGTGAAAAATAATACTTTTGATTCAACACCTGCCTTTTCAAATGATTCCTATACCCACTATCTTGCGAGATCACCCCAAGACGCCTCGAAAGTAGGAGCCGTCGTAGACGAGGAGGGAATTCCAGCACAAAATAATTCGAATCCGCAGTCTTATTTTTCAGATCATGCGGTTGTTTTCGCCGGAAGCTGGGTTTTTGATCCATCTTACGGCGTAAAATGTGCAGATTTAATTAGTTGGAAAAATTTATCTGTGGATGGATTCTACAGAAACGGAAAAGTTCGACGAGCGATTCTAACGGAGAAAACCGTTGAGGTTATTGCGAGACAAATCAGGTAACTATTAACGCCGAAATGAAGAAAATTATTCTCTCTGTCGCAATCGGAAGCCTTGCATTATTTGAGCTTGCTTATAGCGAGATTATCACGAGCTGTGAAGACAACGGGAAAACATACAGTCTTACCTGGGACCTTTCAGAAGCTCCCTCGCAACACGGTCAGAAAAAAGGATGTTTTACCTTGTATGTCCAAAACGAGTCCGGCCACAAATCGGTTTTGGCTAAAATTGAACGTGACGCGATTTATCAACACGAGGGTCCCCGATGGGTAACCGGAAATGTATCGTTGGTCGTCTCCAACGGAAATGCATGGCTTTCTACAGAGTCCCCAGTGAAACGCACAGATTTATTCCGTCTCTCTTCTTCGGGAGAGCGCGCGGAATGGCGGGAAATTACGTGGCCGTTCGGCGGAGATATTTTATCCGAAAAGAACGCAAGGTTTTCGCTCAAAAACGGAATTCCTGTTTTAACTCTCTATCCGGTATGGACATATTCATCCGAGCAATTACTCACCTTCGATTTCACGCCTTTGCCAAACGGAACGTGGATGGAGATTTCAGACGGTTTGAACGAAGTTTTTGTACGTCCGAAAACCCCGCTCGAGTGGGATGCTTGGATAGAAAGAAACATAAAGAAACGCAATGTGCTACGACTAAAGCAAAACCCCGGCGCCATTCCTTACGAGCTTCCGAAAGTAAAAAGCACTGAGGGATTCCTATTAGAGCATCCGGATCAGATTGATGATTTTTTAGGAGCGAAGCTGATTACGGCAGAAACAGCACAAGAGATTCGCAATCTTATCTCTACGCGTTCAAAACAAGAATCTGAAAGCACAATCGAAAATACCCCGGTAGAAAAGGACACACAGCGGATTGAGCCTTCCGAGTTGCAGAGACCAATCCTCTTATACGGCATCTTGACCGTACTGTTCCTTGGTGGAATTTTATTTTGGAGACGATTGTACTCCCATAAAACGAAGTCCCCGGGAACAAGATAATCCGGAGTCATTCACAGAACGTTCCCATACTCGCGACGGCAGGCCGGAATCTGAAGCTTGAGGCGGAGCATTTTCCCCGGGAAATGCCGCATCCTCACGTATTTTTTATGGCGCTACGTCGTTTTTGCAATTAGTCTTAACTGCTTCGTATAAATCCCGAAACATGAAAAAGATTCTTAGCGCAACCTTGTTTTTTGCCGCACTTTGCTGTGTCCCCGCCTGGGCTGCACCGAAAAAGGCCCCTGCCGCCGCAGAAACCTCGCCGGCCGCGTGGGCAAAAAAGCTCAAAAGCTTTGACCAAAAGCAGGTTTACACCTACGTCGATGAAATCGGAGCAAGCGGCTACACAAGCGACGAAGCCGCGTTTGCCGTCATCCCCGTTAAGACGGCTACGGAAAAAGGCCAAAGCAACGGCCGCATCCTCGTGCTTGTTTCTCCGTCCGCTTTTAAGAATTTCGGAAGCGCCTATGCGCCGAAGTACGAAAAAGAAGGCAGCACCTTCGGCAAACGGGCGGAGCTGAAAAAGCTCGCCGGCATCTTTACGGTTCACCAGAAGGAGCCCGTACTCCTGGTCGGTCTCCCGCTCGAAGTGCTCAAAAATGCCCCCGCCGCCTCCAAACAGCTCGAAGTGCAACTCGCCGCCGAAGCGCAGGCAAACGGAACCGACAAATCCTCTCGCGAAGGCTACACGAAAAAGATCTTCCGCGTCAGCGCCATCGGAAAAGACGCCAAGCTCAAAGCCGAATTTAAACGCTTAGTCGGCCTTTACAATAAGGGCAAAAAATCCGCCGAAAAAATCAAAGCCGAGCACATGCAGGCCGGCTTGGAAGACGGCGACGAACCCTATACCGCCTTCGACGAGGCCAAGAAAATCGAGTGGGAAATCCGCCAATAACTTATCCGTCCCCGTGAAAGCATATTTGGATTTACTTAAAAACGTCCTCGAAAACGGCGAAAATCGCAGCGACCGCACGGGCGTAGGCACGCGCGGTATTTTCGGGGCGCAAATTCGTTTCGACCTTTCGAAGGGCTTTCCGCTCGTCACCACCAAAAAAGTTCACACGCGATCCATCATCCAGGAATTACTCTGGTTCATCGGCGGGCACACCGACAATGCGTGGTTGCGCGAACGCGGCGTGACGATTTGGGACGAATGGAGCACCGCCGAACAGTGCGCGCGATTCGGTCGCCAAGAGGGCGATCTCGGGCCGATTTACGGACACCAATGGCGCAATTTCGGAGCAACAAAAAATGCCGACGGCAGCTTTGCCCGCGACGGCGTGGACCAAATCGCCTCCCTCATTGCGGAAATTAAGCGTAATCCCGCGTCACGCCGCCTCATCGTCTCCGGCTGGAATCCCGGCGAAGCGGACAAAGTCGCACTCCCGCCCTGCCACACGCTTTTCCAATTCTACGTCGGCGGC
>JAFYWY010000051.1 GCA_017546455.1 Opitutales bacterium | reverse complement strand
GGTACGGACTTCTATACGTCCGCAACCATGGGCGCGGTCTTCGGCAAACTCCTCGTCGCCGCGGCGCAAAGCCTTTTGGCAGAAGCCGGCTTGGACGCCCGCGAATGCAGCTTCATCGAAATCGGCGCAGAGCCCGGCCAAGCCCACCTGCGGGAGGCCGAAGGTGTCTTTGCTGAAACGAAAACCTTTCGCCTGGGAGACTCCGTCGAAATTCCGGAAAAAGCCGTCGTCTTTGCGAACGAGCTTTTAGACGCTCAGCCCTTTCACCGCCTCGTCTTCAAGGACGGCGCCTGGCGGGAAATCGGCGTGATTCGCGCCGGCAACGGTGAGTGGGTCGAAACCCTTTTGCCGACGCTTTCCACTCCGGAACTTGCCCGATTCATCGCCGACGCGCTTCCCGCGACGATTGATGAGGATTGGCATATCGACATCGCACTCGACGCCGAAGCGCTCCTGAAAAAAATCCTCACGGGCAATTGGCGCGGCGCCATGATTTTCCCCGACTACGGCAAACGCCTCGCCGATTGCCTCGACACTTATCCGGAGGGCACCGCGCGCGCCTATTTCCGACACGGATTGAGCAACGCGCTGACGGCACGCCCCGGCGAGCAAGACTTGACTTGCCACGTCCTTTGGGACCGCCTCGAGCCCGTTGCCAAAGCAGCCGGATTCTCCCGCGTGAGCACCCTGCGCCAGGAAGCCTTTTTCATGAAATTCGCCCTGCCCGCGATTCAAAAAATCATCGACGCCGGTAGCGACCAGCATTCGGAAGCCGCAATGCGGGAACGCGCCAAGCTCATCGAGATTATCCACCCCGGGAAAATGGGCCACGCCTTCCAAGTGCTCTCCGGCATTCGGAAATAGTTATCCGTTCCAATGTTAAAAAAGCTGAAAAAAGCCTGGCTCGAAGCCATTCGTTTCTCTGGTACTTTTACGGGGTGTATGTCGCGCAAGCATTTCTGGCAGACCGTCCCTGTCGCCTATTTTGTTGCCTTCGTACTCGGGTTTGGTCTATTTACGGAGCACGCATTATCCAAACACGGCAATGTCCAGCAGCTCCACCCCGGCCTTGTTTTCCTCATCACGTCGGTAGTTCTCGCCCTCTGTTTTTTCGTTTGGACTCATTCCGTTCGGCGCCTCCACGACACAGGGAGAAGCGGTTGGTGGATAATTCTTTCAAACGTATCGCTCTTTCCGTATTCCCGCATTATCTTTCTGCTAATCCTGCTGTATTTGCTGACGAGACCGCGTCGCCCAGCCGCAAAACGCTACGGCAAAAGTGTTCCACCAAGCCTGAGCATCCGTTGCGCTTGGATGGCGGCAATTCTGATTCTTGCCGGGCTCATAGCGTTTGGGGCTAAATAAATTGACTTGCCGTGCGAAGCGGCCTAATTTCGCGCGCAGTTTTATAACGTTTTCAGTAAGGGGTGCCCGCGGAATCGCTTCCGTCGGCTGAGATTATACCCGAGAACCTGATCCGGATAATGCCGGCGTAGGAAATACTGAGGAAGGTTTCGACCGTGTTGCGGGGACGGGTGTTCCTGCGCCGGGTGCTCTTTTTGAAAACAATGAAGAAAGAGTAAAAAACATGGTCATGGAAGAACAAATCACGAGCGCTATCGTGCGTGCGTTTTTCAACAAACTCGAAGCTCATTTGGCGGTGGACGTTGCCATCGTCGGAGCCGGTCCCAGCGGACTCGTTGCCGCGCGCGACCTCGCCCTTGCCGGGTTCAAAGTTGCCGTTTACGAGAGTAAACTCGCTCCGGGAGGCGGCGTTTGGGGAGGCGGAATGCTGATGAACGAAGTCGTCGTCCAAGACGATGCAACGGCCATTCTCAACGATTTCGGGATTACAAGCGTCCCGCTCGGAAACGGCTACCACACCTGCGACTCCGTGGAAATGGCGTCCGGGCTGATTTTCGGAGCCCGCAAAGCCGGAGCGGTCATTTTTAATACCGTTTTCGTGGAAGACATTGTCATCCATAACGGCGTCATTTCCGGCGTTGTCATCAACTGGAATCCGGTACACCGCCTCGATATGCACGTCGATCCGATTGTCGTTACCGCACGCGCCGTGCTCGACGGCACGGGACACCCGAGCGAAATCGTCAAGAAAGCCGTAAACAAGGCCGGCGTGCAGGTTGATTCGCCGACCGGCGGCATTCTCGGTGAAAAGCCGATGTGGATGGAAGACGGCGAACGCACGACCGTCGAAAATACCAAGCGGCTTTTCCCCGGGCTTTACGCCTCCGGCATGGCTGCAAACAATGTTCAAGGCGGATTCCGTATGGGCCCGATTTTCGGCGGCATGCTCAAGAGCGGACGCAAAATCGCCCGTATCATCGCCGAAGATTTGAAATAAACAAAAATCCGCGAATGAACATCCCGCTCCGGGACTGACACCTTCCCTAAACATCCGCGAGCATCGGTGTTCATTCGCGGCCTTGCCTCTCCTCTACCGCAATGAAAAATCCTTTCGGTCTTTATTTGGTTATCACAGACCCGGCAACAAGCTACGAAACATGCGCCGAAGCCGCCGTGCGCGCAAATCTCCGGTTCGTCCAACTACGCATGAAAAACGTTTCGCGGGAGTACTTTCTTTCCACAGCAAAAAATCTCCGGGCGATTACGGCGGGAACACAAACGCTTTTTATCGTCAACGATTCGCCGGAAATCGCCGCCGAAGTCGGTGCCGACGGCGTACATCTCGGACAATGACCCCATCGACCTTAGCATCGGTATCGGCCTGGAATCGTATCGAATAAACGGGGCCTACGAAAAGTACGCCGTCTGCCTGATTGAGGATAACAATAAAACCTACTCCTATACGTGGTCCGAAGCAGAAAAACCGTTTATTAGCGGCGGTAATTTCTTTTTTACGACCGCTACCGGAAACGCGCTTCAATCGTTGGCTTTTCATAGTGGTAAGACCAAGGCCTTTGAGGATGTAGGCGATTTGACTTTTAACACACTCGCAACCCTGACCTTCCAAGCGTTGACGGGAGGCGCCATCACCCTGAAGGAGGACGCAGGGCTCAATATTACCAATGTCTCGACGGTTAACATCAAAAAGAATGAAGCCTCCGGCGGTTACGTGATCGATGTGCGCTCCGGCTCGGTAACAATGGAGAAAAATGGCACCATTCATTCCCTTAATAACGGCACGGTCTCCGTCGATGCCAAGGGGGTATTAGCAGGCCAGACCATTGCGATGAATGAAAACGGAAGCATCATTTTCGAATCCACTAAGGATCACGACATTCGTGCGATTTCCGCCTGCGGGGAATTCCTGCGACGCGACGACGGCTCGCTCAAACTAAGCGGCGGCCTGACGATGAATGCCAACGGGAGCATCTCGTTCAAATCGCATACGACAAAGGACGGTAGCGGCGGAGCCATTTACGCCACCAGCGGCAGCGTGGTGAGTAGCAATGAAGGGAATGTTGAAATCAGTCCTATTGTGACGTTGACGAATAACGGAAATATCTCTTTCGATTCGAATGCAACGCAGAACGGGAACGGCGGGGCTATTTACGCCGACTGCGGCAATGTGACGATTAACGATAACGGGAATATCTCTTTTACCTCGAATGCGGCTACTTATACACCTCCGGAAGATGGGGATGCAAACAGTGGTAGTCCTCAAGCCGGACTCGGCGGAGCGATTGCGATTTTCCGCAACCCGGGAGACACGGCCTCAACACGCCCCTTCTCCGGCGATTTGACGATTAGTAACAATAAAAACGTCACCTTCAGCGGGAATACAGCGAATAATGGCGGCGGAGCCATTCAGGTCAGCTACGGGAGCGTGACGATGGACGGCAACGAAAGTCTCTCCTTCGCTTCGAATAAGTCCGTAAACGGTAGCGGCGGAGCCATTAATCTTTGCGCAGTAAGAGACGAGTTCCACGACCCTTACGCCAAAAATTTGACAATAACAAACACGAAGGGAACGATTGCTTTCTCCGACAATATTGCGTATGCCGCCGGCGGAGCGATTTATGTTTGGCATAGCGTCGGGAGTACGCTGTCGCTGAGCGGCAATGAGAAGGCCATTATATTTAGCGGGAATGCAGCTTTCAGAAATAACATCGGGAGCGTATACGGTGGTGCAATTTGTGCCAGCGATAAGCTGGAAATATCGGATAATCGCGACACGGTTACATTCCGCGGAAACATGGCAATCAACCCGAATACGCTTTCCGATTACACTTCTGCGGGAGCGGCGATTTATGGAGACTACGTTCAAATCCGCAACAATGGAAACGTAGTCTTTGAGAAGAATCTGGAATTGGACGACGAAGGCGTGAGACTGAGAGGTTTGTACGTGAGTCAAAGCGCCTCGCTTTCCGCCGCGGGAGAGAAAAATATTACATTCTACGACAGCATCACCGTCCGCGGGAACCTCTCGTTAAACGAGGATTATATCAATGCCGCAGGAGAAACCGTCAGCCAAACGGGAGATATCGTTTTCTCCGGAGCGCATACGGAAAACGATTTGGTCGAGATGGTAGGTACGCTAAACGCTTCGCTTAGCGCCCCGATTACGCTCGGAGAAGAGGCCATGGAGAACGCCGTCAATCGTTCACAGACGTTTGAGGTGATCGCACGCCCCTCCCCCACCGAAACTTCCACAACGACGCTTCACAACGGACGCCTTCGCGTGGAAGATGAAGCCATCTTTTCCTGCCTTGATCTTGTACTAAAGGAAGACACTACCCTTTTCTTGAAAGACGGGGGCGTGGTCAGTAGCCAGGGTATCAGTGCACGTAAAGGTGCCACGATTGCCGTGGAAGGCAACTCCGGCATCGAAGGGGATTTGAAAGCGGATAACGCAACACTCGAAATCTCGCTGGATGCGGAGGCCCATACGGGAGACGACGCGGCCCTAAGCTACAAGGGAAAACTGGAATTAGTCGGCGATGCGAAACTGGAGCTTACGCTGAATTTGTCCAGAGCCGCCCTGGAAGGTCGCTACTACCTCATTGAAGACCTTTCCGACAATGCCTGGTTGGAAAAACTTGCCGTATCCGGCAAAGGCGGGGCCTTGGGAGTCTCCATTGATGATTTGGTCTGGGAAAACGGCTCGCTGTATTACTATCTGGACATACTGGAGTGGACCAATGCCACCGGAAACGGGATTTGGGACACGGAAACCGAAAACTGGCAGGCGGGCAGAATCTACGTCGACGGCAGAAACGTGAACTTCACGGATAAGGCCGTCGGTACGGTGCTCATGTACGGAGAATTGGAAGCCGGCACAGTGACGGTAAGTAATAGCGCGGGCGAGTACGTATTTACGGCGGCTGAAGACGGCGGTTGTCTGGCAGGAGAAACGAATCTTGTAAAAACCGGCGCCGGAACGCTGACACTGGCTTCCGCCAATGCCCACACCGGCACGACACAACTGAAGGAAGGGACGCTGAATTTGCATCATGCCGACGCTTTGGGCGATTCCGTCCTTAGCACCGTTGCCGGGACAACCCTCGGCGTGGGGAACGGCGCCTACGTCGTGCTGAACCAAGCCGGCCACAGCATTACCGGAAATGTGCGCGTAGATGCCGGCTCAACACTGGAAATCACGGGAAATGCCGGTAGCGCCTACAAGGCCTCGGTCTCCGCGGTCGAAGGCGCACTGCTTTTCGTCAACACTCAGAGCTCGTCCGGGGCACTAACGGGTACGAACGGCACGGTCCAGGTGGTCAACAGCCAAGTAAAGCTCCACAACATCAACGGCTTCAGCGGAAATATCACCGTATCCGGAAGCGAGGCAAGCGCTACTATCGAAGACAGCTACAGCCAAGATATTAAGGCAGACATTAACTTGCAGGGCGGCACGCTGCAAACTTCGGCAATCCTGCATTTCGCCGCCGGAAGCTCTCTCAATCTGGAGTCCGGAAAAGCAATTTTCAAAGGGATGCGCTTCGAGAGCGGAGCGACGCTTTCCGCCGAATTGAGCGATACCGACGAAGTTCAGCACGTTACGACGGACGGCACCAAAGTGCTAAATAGTTCAGTCGGCGGCAAACTCGAGGCAGACGGAGCTAGTATCGTACTGGGACAAGGAGCTACGTTGGTGTTAGACGGTGCCCATATTCAGCTGAATAATAACTCTTTGGGCTTTAACCCAAATATCAATCTGGAACTGAAGCTGGATGGCCAGCTCACGGAAGATTGTATGGTAATCCTATTCACCGGCGTAAAATCACTGTGGTACGGAGAGTCCGCCGAGTATCAGATTAACGAGACCACGTTCGCCGCGCAGGATTATTTCACGGGTGCCCTGATCGACGAGAACACCATGGTGACGTTCATGAACGGCGTCGTCTCGCTGTCGGGCTTGGCGATTCCCGAACCGTCCGCGTTCGGCTTGTTCGCGGGCTTGAGTGCTCTCGCTCTCGTTGCTACGCGTCGTCGCCGCCGCAAATAAGCGAAGCGCTTCATCACAAAGGCCGTTGTTCGATTCCGGACAACGGCCTTTTCGCAGACAGAGAAGGAGAATTGCGGCGCAAAATACTGCGTAATCTTTTTCCGTCCTTGAAAACTCGGAGCTCTCCCGCGAAAATACGTCCTTTTATGCCCTGGTCCATTTATTTAGCACTCAAACAATTATTCCCGCCCGGAAAGCGTTTCCCCGCATT
>JAFYWY010000050.1 GCA_017546455.1 Opitutales bacterium | reverse complement strand
TGCGTTCGCTGTGGCCGGGGCGTCCGCCGAAGCGCGGGGAGACCCTGCGTTACGAAGAGATCGAGGTTGTGCCGCTCGAAACGCCGGCCGGTTCGCTGAAGCGCATTCTGCTCCGCCGCGTTTGGGAAGGCACGAAAGAGGAAATTTAGCGCGTTCCGGTACTCCGTTAGCTTATCGCAATCCGCCGAAACGCGTTGAGCATAGGGGAATTGTCGTGAAGCAAAAGGGCGTTCTTTACGTTTAGCTGTAAAAGTCAATTAAAACGGCGATTTTATTCTCGAAGAGGGATGGGGGCGTTTGCGGCTTTGCTTAAATTCTTTATCGCGCTTGCATGGGATTTTCGAGAGAATCAGCGGCTTTATGAATCGGGTTTATATCAAAACTTACGGGTGCCAGATGAACGAGCGCGACAGCGAAGCCGTCGCGGAGATGTTGCGCGGACGCGGTTATTCCATCGTCGATAACGAATTCGATGCCGACATTATTTTGCTGAACACCTGTAGTGTGCGCGACCAGGCCGAGCAGAAGGCCATCGGTAAGGCGTATCGCCTGCTTCCGAGCCGGAAAAAACGTGCGAAAGACGCAGACAAAGGTGTGCCCGTTGACGGGAAAAAGCGCATTGTCGGCATTATGGGCTGCATGGCGCAGAACCGCGGACGGTCCTTGCTCGATCAACTTCCCGATTTGGATTTGATTGTCGGCACCCAGAAATTTCACCGCGTTCCCGAGCATTTGGACAAATTGCTTGCGACCATGCGCGGCTTGGGACCGAAGCCTTCGTCTATCGTCGATTTGGACGAAGAAGCGGGGTCTCAGAATGCGATTTCCCAGCACACGCCGGGGCGCAAGATTTCAGCTTTTGTTTCGATTATGCAGGGTTGCGACATGCGTTGCGCGTATTGCATCGTCCCGAAAACGCGCGGACATGAGCGTGCGCGCCCGATTGACGATATCGTGGCGGAAGTCGAAGAGCTGGTTGCCGCGGGGACGCGTGAAGTTATGCTGCTCGGGCAGATCGTGAACCGCTACGGGATTCGCGAGTTTCCGACGGTGGACGGCAAATCGCCGTTTGTTCAGCTTTTGGAACGCCTCCATGCGATTGAGGGCCTGAAGCGCATTCGCTTTACCTCGCCGCATCCGGTGGGGTTCCGCGAGGACTTGGTGGACGCGTATCGCCGCCTGCCGAAGCTTTGTAGCTACATTCACCTGCCGGCGCAAAGCGGCTCGGACAAGATTTTGAAAGCGATGCGCCGTCCGTATTCGCGAGAACGCTTCATCGAATTGGTAAAAGCTTTGCGCGAGGCGCGTCCGGGAATCTATTTCTCGACGGACGTGATTGTCGGTTTCCCCGGCGAAACGGAAGAAGATTATCAGTTGACGAAATCGCTTTTCGAAGAAGTCAAATTCGATATGGCGTTTATTTTCCGCTACAGCGTGCGTGCGGGAACACCGGCGGAGGCACTCGGGGATCCGATTTCCGAGGAAATCAAAGATGCGCGCAACAAAGACTTGCTTGCGGTTTTGGAAAAGCATTCGCTCGCGCGCAACGAATCGCTCGTCGGAACCGTTCAGGAAGTCCTCGTTGAAGCTCCCGCCAAGCGCGGCGAAAATATTTTCCAGGGACGTAACGACGGCGACCGCAAAATCGTTTTCAAGGGCGATGCTTCGATGCTCGGCGAAATGGTGCGCGTGCGCATTGATTCCGCGACCGTCACGACTCTCACGGGAACGATTGTAGATTAACGCCTGTTAATTTCGACAAAAACAAAAACGCTCCTGTCCGAAAAGGGCGGGAGCGTTTTTTAGTTCCGGCACGCGGGAAGCGCAATTACCGGCTGTACGCCTCACGCGGTCTTTTTGCTTTCGAGGTGGATGGTGGCGTCGATGCCGAGTTCGCTGAAAATCGTTTTTTCGATTTTGTCGGCGACGGCGTGGGCTTCCCGCAGCGGGGTGTCGCCGTCGAAGCGAATGTGAAAGGTGATCTCCGTGTGCGTGCCGTATTCGTGGCAGTGCATGTGGTGCAAATCGAGGTCGTCGCGGCCGCTGACGCGTTCGCAGATTTCGCGCACGCGCTCTTCGGTTTCGCGGGAGACGCGGACTCCTAAGAGTTTGGAGGCGGCGCCTTGGAGTACGACCCAGGCGAGCTTGAAGAGGAGAACGCCGACGACGCAGGAGAGGGCGCCGTCCATCCACCAAAGCGCGTCTCCGCAGAGCTTGGCGGCAATCATCCCGACCAGGAGAATGGCCGAGCTGAGGGTGTCGCTGCGGTGGTGGTAGGCATCGGCTCGGAGCGAATTGATTTTGGTTTTTCGCGCAGCCCAAAACGCATACTGGGCCATGGCTTCCTTGATGACGATTGTCGCAATCATGGCGGAAAGTGCGAGCCAACCGAATTCGAGGGTTTCGCCGGCAACGATTTTTTCGATACCGCCCTTCGTAAAGGTGAAGCCGACTCCCGCGAGCATCATGGCGATGGCGAGCGAGGCAATGAGTTCGGCGCGTCCGTGCCCGAAGGGATGTTCGGCGTCGGCGGGTTTTTCGGAAATTTTAAGACCGATGAGCAGGACGGCGGAGGACAAGCAATCCGAGAGCGTTTCCCAGGCGTCGGCGAGGACGGCGAGTGAGCCCGTGACGTAACCGACCCAAAGCTTAAAGGCGCCGAGGCAGGCATTTCCCGAAATGGCGATGTAGCCTTCGCTCTTGGCGATTTTCAGGTTTTGCCTTTGGCGGGCGCGGATCTTTTCAATGAGTGATTTTTCCGGCATGAATGTTCGATGATTGCGTGAGCTTCCAAAAATTAGAGCAGAAACCGCCGAGGATTTCTGCTCTTTTTTGAACCCGAATCCCTGCGGGACGATAAAAGCGTTTCCGTGAGGGAAATCAGTTGATGTCTCCGAGATAATCCGTCGGAATCTCGAGTTCGTTTTGGTCGTTCAGGAAGGTTTTGAACAGCGACGGGAAGAAGCGCGTTTCGCGGAGTTCTTCGAGCGGAATCCACTTGTAGCCGACCTGGCGCGTGTCCTGTTCGGAGCCGTGGCCGATGTTGCCTTCTTCGACCAAGTCACAGGCGAAAACGACTTCGACCTGGTGGAAATGCTTGTGGCGCGCCGCGAAATCGTGATTTTTCCCGATGTATTCGCGGACGTAGAGCATTTTGTAGGGCTCGACGGAAATGCCGA
Source organism: Opitutales bacterium (assembly GCA_017546455.1). Classification (GTDB taxonomy): domain Bacteria; phylum Verrucomicrobiota; class Verrucomicrobiia; order Opitutales; family UBA953; genus Spyradosoma. The sequence goes on along the minus strand of JAFYWY010000050.1, from coordinate 46,184 downwards.
GTTCTTCGGCGCACTCGCGGCGGACCGTGTTGTAGAGCTCTTCCCCGTGCTTCTGACCGCCTCCCGGGAGGACGTAAAACGGTCCCGTTTGGTCGCGCAAAATAACGGCGAGCAGCTTGTTGTCCCGCACGACGACCGCACGTGCCGCGACACGAATAGGATTGCTGGCCTGAAACGGTTTCGGGCGGCGGGGGCGGTTATTGTTTTGCGGAGGAGGATTCATAAAAGCTAAGAGATTTAAACACAAACGGCAGACTGCGGGGAACGCCGCCTGCCGTTTGTCGAGTTAATGTGAAAACGCCGGAATTAGTCCAACAATCCGTCGGCGATGTCTTCGTTCGAGTGAACGGCCTTGACGTCGTCGAGGTCTTCGAGGGCGTCGATCAGCTTTTGGATTTTCTTGGCGGTTTCGGCGTCGGAAATCGGCACCGTGACGTTGGGCAGATAAACGAGGTCGGATTCTGCCGGCTTGATGCCCTTGTCTTCGAGCGCCTTAGCGACATTATCGTAGTCGGCAATGGCGGTGATGATTTCGAAGTGGTCGCCGTTGTTCTTAAAGTCTTCGGCGCCGGCTTCGAGCGCGAGTTCCATGAGTTCGTCTTCGTTCATGCCTTCCGCGGAGATGAGGATCTGTCCCTTGCGGTTGAAGTTGAACGCGACGGAGCCGGAGCTGCCCATGTTGCCGCCGTTTTTCGAGAAGGTCGAACGGACTTCGCCGACAGCGCGGTTTTTGTTGTCGGTCGTCACTTCGACGACGAGGCTGACACCTGCGGGAGCGTAGCCTTCATAAACCATTTCTTCGTAAACGACGCCCGGAATTTCGCCCGTACCCTTCTTGATGGCGCGGTCGATGTTGTCGTTCGGCATGTTAGCCGCACGTGCGCGCAGAAGGATGGAGCGCAGGCGCATGTTCGTGCTCGGGTCGCCGCCGCTTTCGCGCGCCGCAAGCGTAATTTCTTTGGCAAGATTGCTGAAAATCTTACCGCGTTTTGCGTCAACCAAACCTTTGTGACGCTTCGTCGTAGCCCATTTACTGTGTCCGGACATAATTTTTTGATTAAGGAGTTAAATTTCGGCTAAGCATAGCCTCAAAGCGTTCCCGCGTAAAGGAAAAGCTTTGAAATAGAGCGGAGAGTTTGCGATGAAACGGGCTTAGGAGGCGCTTGTACCGCGGCAACGCGCGCAGGCAGAGGGGGAAATGGCGAGGCCGCCTTTGGAGGTTTCCCGCAATTCGGCGGGCATGCGGCGCCCGATGTCGCGCATGGCAAAAATGGCGTCGTCGAGGGTGACGCGCGGGCAGATTCCGGCGAGTGCGAGGCCGGCCGCGAGGTAGGAGTGAACGGCGAACATGCCGTTGCGGGAGACGCAGGGGACTTCGACGAATCCGCCGATCGGGTCGCAAACCAGGCCGAGCGTGTTAATGAGTGCGAAGGTGGCTGCCGCGCAGGCTTGGCGCGGGGTACCGCCGAGTGCTTCGACGATTGCCGCTGCCGCGATGCAGGAGGCGCTGCCGACTTCCGCCTGGCAACCGCCTTGTGCGCCCGCGATGAAAGCTTTGTCGGCGATGACCATGCCGATGCCGCTCGCCGTGAAGAGGGCGTTTGTCAGCGTATTTTCGTCGATGCCGCGCGTTTCCTCGAGGAGTGTCAGGCAGGCGGGAACGATGCCGGCGGAACCGGCGGTCGGGGTGGCGACGATTTTACCGAACTGGGCATTGGTTTCGAGGACTGCGTAGCCGTAGGCGACGAGACGCGTGAGGTCCACGCCGAGCAGGGCGTTTCCGCTGTTCGCGTATTCGAGAATTTTCTTGGCGTCGCCGCCGGAAAGCCCGCTCGGCGAGCTCGATACGATTTCGAGTCCGCGGCGGACGGATTGGCGCATCGTGCGGAAGTGTCCCCGCATTTTTTCAAAATTTTCCTCGCGGGAGATGCCGGAAAAGATGGCTTCGCGGCGCTGGGTCAGTTCGCTGATCGAAATGGATTCGCGTTCGCAAATCGCCAGCATTTCGGCGGTGGTTTCGTAGTCGTAAACGAGAGAGTCGTTCATGGGGAGAAGGGGTAAAAATTAACTGATTTTAGGAATGCGCACGCTTTGGCGTACGAATGGGATGCGCAGGAGGACGCTCAGGCAATCGTCCGGGATCGGCGAGTCTGTTTTGATAATGGTAAACGCATCGTTGCCGCGCATTTTCCGGGCTGTCAGAATCGTCGCGATATTGGCTTCGACGCAGGCGAGCAGACCGGTGACGTGGGCCAGGAAGCCGGGGCGGTCCATGTGCCAGCAGACAAGGGAGTCGAGCGTTCCCGTAAGATTGGTTTCGAAGCCGTCGATCCGGCAGAGCTGGACATTCCCGCCGCCGATGCTGGCGCCTTGGATGACCAGTGTTTCTCCGTCGGCAAAAAAGAATGTGATGCGGACGGAATTCGGGTGGGCGTCGGTCCCGAGATCGACTTCCCGGAATTCGATTCCGATTCCGCGGTTGCGTGCGAGCTGGAGCGAATTTTTCAGGCGTTCGTCGTCCGGTAAAAGCCCGAGGATGCCTGCGACGAGTCCGCGGTCGGTGGCGTGGCCTTTCCCCGTTGCCGCAAAGGAGCCGTGGAGCTCGATTCTAACGCGGGCAAAGGGGGCGATTCCGCGGGCAATGTGGTGGGCGAGCAATCCGAGACGCACCGCGCCGGCGGTATGCGAACTGGAGGGGCCAACCATCGCGGGGCCGATGACGTCAAACGCGGATATGTTCATTGCGCGCATTGTAGGATTTTCCGTTTCTTCCTAAAAGCGAAAAATCGGCGGGGCTTTCGGAAAGTCCCGGGTGTGTGCCGAAAGCCGTCGCCGTAAGATTGTTTGCTTGAAAGAAGGCGACTTTGTTTGCAGAATGGAAAGCGATTCGAGCTTTGGCGTTCGAATTGTTTATCCCCAACACAAAATCTTACACCAATAATTTTGCTATGATTATCTCTGAAGCAGAACTGCAATCTTTCACCGGCGTAATTCAGTCGCACCCGCATGACTTTTTGGGCATGCACCGCGCCGTTGTTGACGGAAAAAGCGGCATTGTCGTGCGCGCCTACCTGCGCGACGCCAAGAACGTTTCCGTTAAAAACGTTAAGACCGGCCGCAAGACGGCGATGACCCGCCTGAGCGAAGACGGATTCTTCGAAGCGTGGTTCCCGCGCAACAAGGAAATTTTTGCCTACCGATTCGTCGTTGAAAACTACGCGGGAGAGGTCTCCGAAGTGGCCGACGGTTATTCGTTCTGGCCGACGATCTCGGAAAGCGATTTGTATCTGATTAATCAGGGTAACGACCACCGCGTCTACGAAAAGCTCGGTTCGCACGTGCGCGAAATCAACGGCGTCCGCGGGGTTTCTTTTGCGGTTTGGGCTCCGTCGGCACGCCGCGTTTCCGTTGTCGGCGATTTCAACGGTTGGGACGGCCGCTATCACCCGATGCGCATGCTCGGCGCTTCCGGCATCTGGGAATTGTTCATTCCGGGCGTCGAAGTCGGTGCGAAATATAAATTCGAGTTGCTGAATCAGTACGACCCGACTCCGTATTGCAAGATTGACCCGTACGCGATTTCTTTCGAACCGCCGCCGAACAACGCCTGTATCGTTGCCGATATTTCCGGCTACCAATGGAATGACGCAAAGTGGATCGAAATGCGTAATCAAACGAATTGGCAGGAAAAGCCGATTTCGGTTTATGAAATGCACCTCGATTCGTGGAAACGCGTTCCCGAAGAAGATAACCGCGCACTGAATTATCGCGAACTCGGCGTCGAGCTCTCCAAATACTGTAAGGAAATGGGCTTTACGCACGTCGAAATGCTCCCGCCGACGGAATATCCTTTCCCGCCGTCCTGGGGCTATCAGGTGACGGGCTTCTACGCTCCGACCTGCCGCTTCGGTACGCCGGAAGACTTCATGGCGATGGTTGACACGCTCCACGCCAACGGCATCGGCGTCATCATCGACTGGGTGCCGGCACACTTCCCGCGCGACGACTGGGCACTTTCCGGCTACGACGGAACGCACCTTTACGATCACGCCGACCCGCGTCAGGGCACGCAGCCGGACTGGGGCACCTTGCTCTTTAATTTCGGCCGTTGCGAGGTCCGCGGCTTCCTCATCGGCTCCGCACTTTCCTGGCTCACGCGCTTCCACGTTGACGGCCTCCGCGTCGATGCCGTTGCCGCCATGCTCTACCTCGACTATTCCCGTAAGGACGGTGAATGGATTCCGAATCAGTACGGCGGAAAGGAAAACATCGAAGCCATCGAATTCCTGCGTGCAACGAACGATATCGTCCACCAATACCACCCGGGCGTGATTACGATCGCGGAAGAATCTACCTCGTTCGCCGGCGTCACGCGCCCGACCAAGGAATTCGGTCTCGGGTTCGACTTCAAGTGGGCGATGGGCTGGATGCACGATACGCTCGCGTACATGAAGGAAGATCCGCTGAATCGCAAGTACCACCACAACAAGCTGACCTTTGCGATGCTCTATCAGTACTCGGAAAAGTTCATGCTTGCGCTCTCGCACGACGAAGTGGTTCACGGTAAATGCTCGCTCATCAACAAGATGCCGCAGGCGGATATGACGGGCAAGGCCGCCAATCTCCGTGCGCTCTTGGGCTACATGTGGACTTGGCCCGGAAAGAAGACCCTCTTCATGGGCGGCGAATTCGGACAGTCGCACGAATGGAAGTACGACGGCTCGCTTGATTGGCACCTGCTTCAGTACACGGACCACAAGGGTGTTCAGGATGCCCTCCGCGATCTGAACAAGCTCTATCAGGAAGCGCCCGAAATCGCGCAGCTCGACCAGGATTATCGCGGCTTCGAATGGCTCAACGCTAACGACGGCGACAATTCCGTCATCTCCTATGTCCGCAAGAGCCTCGACGGGCGTACGAATTGGGTTGTGCTCTGTAACTTCACGCCGGTCGCACGCACCTACCGCGTCGGCGTGCCCGCAGAAGGCCACTGGGACGAAGTGTTCAACTCCGATGCGAAATGCTACGGCGGCTCCGGCCTCGGCAATTTCGGCGGCAAGGACTCCGAGCCCAAGCCCTGGAATGAACGCCCGAATTCCATCGAAATCACGCTTCCGCCGTTGGCAACCGTCGTGTTCCGCCAAAAGCGTTAAGCGTTGCTTTTGAAGCAATAAAAAACGTTCCCGTGATTGCGGGAACGTTTTTTTTGTTTTCGGAAAATTCGAATCGGAGCTTTATTTCATCGCGAGCGCCATCTTGTTGGCCGTGATGACGCCGTAATTGATGGTGCCGAGCCAGCCGGACATGATGATGCCGACCGAACCCGCGTGGTAGAGCCCGTGTACTTTTTCCGGCAGCTCCATCGAAATTTTCAGCCCTTCGAATTTCGTGCCGAAGGACGTGCCGTCGCGGTGGCGCACATAGCGCTTTACGGTACGCGGCGTCGCGGCTTCGACCCAATCAACCTTCGCGCGGATATCCGGAATGTATTTTTCGAGGCCGGCGAAGGATTCTTCGATAATACGCTTCTTCTCGGCTTCGTAGGCTTCGTCGGAAAGGTTCTCCCAGCTCGAGAATTTCTGGTTAATCGAAGTCACGATCGCGTAGTGCGGAATCTTGCGTTGCGGGCGTGTGTCCGGATAGTAAACCGAGTAGGTGCGGGACGTCGTGTGCAAATCAACGAGGTCGTCGCTGTCGAATTTCGGGGCTTCGGAAGTGAAAACGAGGTCGCCGATGTACGGAATCGATTCGCCTTCGCGGATACCCATGTAAACCTGACAGGACGAGGTGTTGACGCGCACGGCTTCGGATTCCGACAGGAAGTCTGCGGGTACGGTGCCGGGCTCGAGCATCTCTTCGACGGTGTTGCGGATATTCGCGTTCGAAAGCACGGATTTACAGGCGACTTCGACCGTTTCGCCGAAACGCATGTCGCGTACGCGCACACCGCGCACTACGGGGAGGCCGTCGGCTCCGGTTTCGGTCAAAATCTTTTCCGCGAGGCAGTTGCGGCGGATGTCGACGCCGTTTTTCTTGAGCTCTTCCGTCATTTTTTGGATGAGCAAATCCGTTCCGCCTTGGAAGATGTAAACGCCCTTGCTCATGAAGTTCGAGAAAACGATTCCGTAGGTGATCGCGGGTTCGTTGAGCGTGGATCCGTTGGCGTAGGCAATCGGTTCGAGCAGCAGGCGCCAAACGTCCGTGCGTCCCGGGAAAAATTCCTCGAAGAGCTCGCGCGTCGTGCGTTTGTCGTTGTCGTAATAATTCATTTGCGCGAGATGCTCGAAAAATCCGTGCACGCGTTCGGCAGGGACATTGAATTTTTCGATGAGGATGCGCGTAAAGTCTTCGCGGTCAAAAGTCGTCCGGATATTGAATTCCGGATTGATGAATCGGATGTCCTTGAGCTGGTGGATCGAATCCGCGATTTCCTTCGTCCAATACTTGCGGCAGGATTTGATCATGCCGTGCGGGAAGCCGTGCAGGGAAATGTCGAAAATATGCCCGCCCGGACGCTTGAAATAAGTCGCCAATCCGCCGAGCTGGTAGTGGTGTTCGAGCAACAAAACGGAGTGTCCCGCCTTCGCGAGATAATTGGCTCCGGTAAGGCCGGCAAGGCCGCTGCCGATAACGATGGCGTCGTAAGATTTTTGAATGCCGAAAAGCGGATTGGAAGCTTGCATCTTTCTGTGTTGTATAAAATAGACGAAAAGATGAGAAGGCTACCCTTTTGTAACGCGCGAAGCAAAAAAAAAGTTTCGCGGGGCGGAATTTCATTCGAGGAGTCCGGAGCCGGGGCGAGGGTTTGCCGTTTCTGGAAAATAAAAAAAGTGTTCCCGCGGAAATGACGGGAACACTTTTTGAGGAAATCCGAAAGGACTTATTTGCGTTCGAAGAGCTTGCGGATCTTTTCGCCGACGATTTCGACGCGGTGCTTGGAGAGCTGTTCGCGCTTCTTGGCGAGCGTCGGAGCGCCCTTGGCGGCTTCGCGCATCCAGGCCTTGGCAAATTCGCCGCTTTCGATGCGCTTCAGGGATTCCTTCATGCGCTTCTTGACGTCCGGCGTGATAATTTTCGGGCCGTTGTAGTATTCGCCGAATTCTGCCGTGTTGGAGATAACGGCGTTCATGGCTGCGATACCCTTGTTGTAAATGATGTCGACGATGAGCTTGGCTTCGTGGACGCATTCGAAATACGCCATTTCGTCCGGATAGCCGGCTTCAACGAGCGTTTCAAAACCGTATTTCATCAGGTCAACGATACCGCCGCAGAGAACGTTCTGTTCGCCGAAGAGGTCTTCGTAGGTTTCCTGTTCCATCGTGCATTCGAGAACACCGCCGCGCGTGAGGCCTTCGCCCTTGGCGATGGCGAGAGCGGTCTGGAGAGCGTTGCCGCTGGCGTTTTGGAAGACGGCGACGAGGCCCGGGCAGCCGAAGCCTTCTTCGAAGACGCGGCGAACTTCCGTTCCCGGGCCCTTCGGAGCGACCATGATGACGTCCACGTCTGCCGGCGGAACGATGTTCTTGAAGACGTACGCAAAGCCGTGCGAGCAGCAGAGCGTCTTGCCCGCCGTCACGTGCTTGGCGATTTCTTCCGCGTAAACGGACTTGTGGCTTTCGTCCGGAAGCAGGATGTGGATGATGTCTGCCTTCTTGGCGGCCTTGTCAACGGAGAGCGTTTCAAAGCCTTCAGCCTTGGCGGCCTTGAAGGACTTGCCCTTGCGAACGCCGATGATGACGTTCACGCCGCTGTCGCGGAGGCAAAGAGCCTGAGCGCGGCCCTGGGCACCGTAACCGATAACGGCAATCGTCTTGCCTTTCAGAACGGAGTCATCGACATCCTTGTCGTGGTAAATCTTGATGGCCTTGGGAGCCGTTTTCTTGGCGCAAGCTTTTTTGCAGCAGGATTTCTTTGCCGTTGCGGCAGGGGCTTTCGCCGTTTTTTTAGCAGGAGCTTTTTTCGTAGCCATAATGTTGTTATGAATAGAGTAAATTTATTGGCAGGAATTGGTGCCGCGTTCGAGCGTGAGTGTGCCCGTGCGTGCCATTTCGATGATTTCGTAATTGCTCAAGAGCTTCATGAGGGCATTGATCTTGTTTTTGTTGCCCGTGAATTCGATGATGATGCTTTCGAGCGTGACGTCGATGACCTGAGCGCGGAAAATGCCGATGATTTCCAAGATTTCAGAGCGCGTCTTTTGGTTGGCCTTAACCTTGACCATAACGAGTTCGCGTGCAACGAAGTCCACGCCGTCAAAATTCTGAACGGTAATGACGTTGACGAGCTTGTCCAGCTGGCGGATGCAACGGTTCAGGGATTCGTCGTCTGCGATAATGGTTGCCGTGATTCGTGAAATATCCGGATTGTGTGTCGGAGCGACGTTCAGCGTTTCGATATTAAAGCCGCGACCGCTAAGCATGCCGGAAACGCGAGCGAGAACGCCAAATTTATTTTCAACCAGAGCGGAAACTGTGTGCTTGTTCATATCGCGGAAAATGGTAGGCGCTGAGGGATTCGAACCCCCGACCCTCTCGGTGTAAACGAGATGCTCTAACCAGCTGAGCTAAACGCCCCAAGGGAATTAAAGCCTGTACTATGCACCGTTTATTGAATGTTGGCAAGCCTTGAAATGTTAAATTATTTAAAGCGTAGCCTACAACCGAGTATTAATCCCCTCTGAGGTGCATAAATTAACGCTTTCCCGCTCTTCGATGCATAGAGGAAGCGCCGATTTTGAGTTAAAATCTTTTTCATCGCTTGTAAAATTTCTTCTCCACTATCTCGAGACATCTCTTGGCTTTCTATCCGCAAGAAACGGATATTCATAGCCACGATTCCAAAGAAGCACCGGACTCTCCGATTTCGGAATATAGAACTTAAAAATGTCGCTTGACCCTTTAATGCGGACAGAAACTTCCGACTCCTCCCACGCTTTCCTATCAGCAATAGAAACATTGGGAATCATATACAGCAAAAGATTTCGTTGAAGCACTTCATTTTCGAAATACCCGTTAACCCCTGTTTCTGTTTCGGCTTTATAGGTCTTAGAAAAGCCGTTTCCGGAAAAAGTAACTTCTATAACTTTCGGGGCTTCGCCGATAACATGAAAATCCCAACCACAATTATTGGGGTCGTCGAAAGCACTTGCCCAACCGAGACTATAAATTACCGGATATGAGCTCGAAGGAATTTTGGAGAGCTCTTTGTGAAAGTGATACTCAAAAAAATCGCGAGAAACCGGAGGGAAAGCAACTCTGCCCCGGAGATAAGCTGACGCCTGCTCGGATATCGAATAATCCGGAGTCGCACAGGCTACCGCAAGCAATGGCAGAATCCCTATAGATAAGTACCTTTTCATTTTTCCCGTATTTGGATTTTAATAATTTCAGCGCCTGCCCAAGACATTCTGAAGTATTCTTTGTATTGATTTTATTTGGATCTTTAAAATTTGGAGCTAATGTTGGCAGATTATTAACAATCTCTTCACCGTAAACCCTGTTACTAGAACTAAATACACAGTGATATTTAAAGTTCTTAACTTTAGAACTCTAATCGATTCCTCCGTTATAACATTCATACCTCTTTTGTTTAATGTATATTCCAAGAGATTTGTGCCCGCAAGGTAATTATAAGTGAAGGTTTTCATGGCGCCGCCGCAGACAAAACTTGCCGAGGCGATCCGCCCCGAAGCCGCGTCGTAGCCCGTGTCAACGGTCTGCCGTGTGTCGGTTGTTGCGGATTTTTCGGAGGCAGTTTTTAGATTCGGGAGATTTCGGGGCGGGGTGCGAGAAATGCGGTGATTTCGCGTTCCGTCATGACGTAGAATGCCGTAGCGAGGGCATCGGCTTCGGTCGCGCTCGGCGCGAGGACACGCGCATGGTTTTTATTGCTTGCGGGAAGTCCGCTACGCGGATCGATGAGGTGGGTGGCGTGGAATTGTGTTCCGGAGCTGCCGACGGCGCGTCGGGCAATTCGGACGGGAGGCGTATCGTCGGAGAAGCCGATTTTCCATCCTTCTGTGTTTTTCGGCGCGTCGAGGGCGAGGATGGTGGATCCGCCGGCAGAGAGCAGGGCGCGCTCGATGCCGTGTTGTTGCAGGATTTCTGCGGCTTTGTCTAAGGCGAATCCCTTGCCGATGCCGCCGAGGTCAAGGAGGGCGCCGTGGGTGATGCAGCGGATTCGGCGCTCGGGTTCCAAGGCGAGTGTTCCGAAGCGAAAATCTTCGAAGGCTTCCCGCCATTCGGGCATTTCGTCGCAGAAGCCTCCGTTGCAGGCGAAGCTTGCGCGATTTTGATTTTTCCAGAAATCGATGAGTTTGCCCGCGCTCGGGTCGAAGGCGCGCCGTGTGGCATGGGCTATTTTTTGTGCGTCGGTGAGGCATTCCCAAGTGTCGGCTTCAATTTCGATGCTTTGTCCGGCTTGGAGCGCGTTGGCGCGTGCGATGTCGGAAGACGGGATGAAGCGGCTGAGGATTTTTTCGATTTGGTCGATTCGGGAGAAGGCTTCCTCGGCAATGCCGGCCGCGTATTCCTGCGCGAGGTCGGCGTCGATGCGGATTTGCCAGCGTGTTGCCATGGCGACGTGGGAGAATGCGAGGGTGGGAAGCATGACGGCGGGGAGGTTAAAAAGAAAAACCTCTTCCGAAGAAGAGGTTTTGGAAAGTGGAGCGGGCGAGCGGGTTCGAACCGCCAACATCCACCTTGGCAAGGTGGTACTCTACCAATTGAGCTACGCCCGCAAACTCAAATCAAATGAATTGATTTAAATTATGAGATTAATAGAACACTTATTTTTGCATTTCGTCAATATTTTTTTTCAAAGAATTTCGAATATTTTTCGGAATGGGCATGAGAGCCGCTTTTTCAAGGGCTTTTGCGAAGGGATCCGAGAGGACGGTACGGATGACGGGAAGCAGTTTTTCGCGGTTTTCCGACGGGTAAACGAGCAAAAATTGGACGGAAAGCGGGTAGTCCTGATTGTAAATATTGGCGGGAATCGGGCTGTAGGCAGTTCCCGTTTCGCCTTTTTTGTTGGCCGGAGAGATCGAGAGGGTCTTCAGCGAGGTTTGGCCGGTCGGCGGCGTGGCGGTCAGCGCGATGCCGTTGCCGGTGTTGAGGACGGCGCGTACGGCGTCTTCGTCGTTTGCCGTTTTGCGGGTGTCTTTGTTAAAACCGGCGCGCGGGAAGACGAGGCTTTGGAAGATGACGCCGCAGGCATTGTCGTTTTCCGTACTGACGATGCGCTGGATGCGCGGCGTTCCCGTAACTTTGTTTGAGATTTCGTTCCAGGAATTGAGCGGGTTTTCGGAGAAATTGGCGAAGATGCCGCGCAATTGGAAGAGCGAGAGTTCTTCGACGGGATTGGAATGCGGTACGACGAGATAGGCGACCTGATAGGCGAGGGCGTTGGCGCGCCAGGTTTTGTCCTTAAATTCCGGAATCGCGTTGCGGTCGGCGGTCATAATCATCGCGAAGTCGATTTCGCCTTTGCGCAGCTGCTCCAGAGCGACCTTCGTGCCGAGGAGTTCGCCTTTGAGTACGAGGCGTTCGTCGATTTTTTGGAGTTCTTCTTTGAAAACGCTTTCCGCGTTGCCGGCGAGAAAGTCCGATCCGGCGTATTTGAGCGTTGCGGCGTGGAGGCTTCCCGCGAGGAAAAGGCCTGCGGCGGCCGTGATGAGAGTGATTTTCTTAAACATAGTATATATAAAGCTGAAAGTTTTTTGTCGGATTAAATTTCTTTGTCGAGAGCGCGGCGTCCGCGTTTGGCTTCGAGTCCGGCTCCGATGGACGGATCTTCGAGCAGTTTGCGGTGGAAGGTGCGGCGGGAGATGCCGAGGAAGTCCGCTGCGGCCGAGCGATTGCCGTTGGCCTGAATCAGGGCCTGGCGCAGGAGACGCTTTTCATTGTCTTTCTTGGAAAGTGCTTCCTTGCGGGCTTTGTTGATGGAGACGACGTTTTTGCGCTTTTCTTCGAGGGCTTCCGCAAATTTTTCGGGAAGGTTTTCTTCGGGAAGCTCGTCTTCCGGTTCCGGGTTGTGCTCCGGCGCGGGGGCGCTCGGGATGATATCCGTCTTTTTTTGCGGAGCGAGCGGCAACTTTAGCGTGAAGCGCGGATCCAGATCGTAAGGCGTTACCTCGCCGACGCCGTCGTGCATGACGACGAGATTTTCGCAGAAATTTCTCAGTTCGCGGATATTGCCCGGCCAGCTGTAGGCGCTGAGGGCGTCCATGGCCTCGCGGGAAATGCGTACGCGCGGGAGGCCGTTTTCCTGGGCGAAGAAATTGACGTAGTGTTCGATCAGGATCGGAATGTCCGTGCTGCGTTCACGCAGGGCCGGTAGCATCAGGGCGACGACGGAGAGGCGGTAGTAGAGGTCTTCGCGGAAGGTGCCGGCCTTGACCATTTCCGCCAGATTGCGATTCGTCGCACAGACCAGACGCACGTCCAACTGGATTTGCTTTTGGGCACCGAGGCGTTCGATGGCGTGGGTTTCAAGGAAGCGGAGGAGTTTCACCTGGGTTGCCAAATCGATTTCGCCGATTTCGTCGAGGAAGAGCGTTCCGCCGTTGGCCGCTTCAAAACGCCCGATGCGGCGTTCGTTGGCTCCCGTGAAGGCGCCTTTTTCGTGGCCGAAGATTTCGCTTTCGAGCAGGGTCGGGGCGATGGCGGCGCAGTGGACGGCGATAAAGGGCTTTTTGGCGCGCGGGGAGCTTTGGTGAATCAGCTGGGCGAAAAGCTCTTTCCCGGTTCCCGTTTCGCCGAGCAGTAGCACCGTGGTCTTTGCCAACGCCACGCGCTTGGCCTTTTCGACCGTGTTCAAAAGCGCCGAGCTGTTGCCGACCAATTTCGAAAAATTGAATTTCTGGTTGAGACGGGAAGACATCGCGCGGTTTTCCTTCTCCGTCGTGCGGGATTGGATGGCGCGCTGTATGACGATTTCGAGCTTTTCCAAGTTCAGCGGTTTCGTCAGAAAATCATAGGCGCCGCGGCGCATGGCTTCGACGGCGGTTTCGACATTGCCGTAAGCCGTCATCATGATGCAGACCGGCTTGTGCGGCAGCTGCAGAGCGTGGTCCACGACGGATAAGCCCGACTTTCCCGCCATACGCAGGTCCGTCAGCACGACGTCGAAGTTTTCGGAGTCCATCAGGCGCAGAGCTTCATCCGCATTGCTCGCGGTATAAACCTCGTAGGTGTCCTCAAGGGTCGAGGCCAGGCCTTCGCGCGTATTACGTTCGTCGTCAACAATCAGGATGGAAGCTTTCATATAATGCGACATATTTTCCTTATTTCTCTTTTTTGTGCGAGAAAATTTTTCAGTTTTCTTCAATACTTTATTGTGTGACGGACTTTGTTTTTGCATTGCGGGGATTTTAGCGCTCCGGCGTTGCTTTGCCGTTTACTTGAGTCGGGCGCGCGGCTAAAATCCGGATTTTACTTCCTTTAATATATCTCCATGACCTTTACTCTATTTATTGACTACTTAGGGACCTTCGCCTTTGCCATCAGCGGTATTCGGCGTGCTTCAGCCAAGCGCTTCGACCTTTTCGGCGCGATTGTCGTCGGCTTTGCGACCGGTTGCGGCGGCGGAACCTTGCGCGACATTATGCTCGGGCAGACGCCGTTTTGGATGCAGACGAAAACGCCGTTTTGGGAAGGCGGCTACACCTACCTGCTCGTCGTGCTTTTCGCGCTTTTGTTTGTTTCCGTTCTGGGGCGCTACCTGCTCCGGATGAACGATACGATCTTCATCTTCGACGCCATCGGGCTTGGCCTGTTTACGGTCGTCGGTATCGAGAAAACGCTGGCTTGCGGTTTCCCGATTTGGGTGGCGATTCTGATGGGGATGGTGACCGGCGCGGGCGGCGGCGTCTTCCGCGATATTTTCATCAATGTCGAACCGCTCGTTTTCCGCAAGGATATCTACGCGCTTGCCTGTGTGTTCGGGGGCTTGGTCTATCTCGCCTGCACCTCGATGGGCATTGATTCCGTGACGACGCAGGTGGTGACGGCACTGAGCGTGATTGCCCTGCGCGGCATTGCGATGACGCAGCATTGGCGCCTGCCGGTTCTGCGCCGAGACGTCGCCGAATACGACGAAAACGATACGCGCGCCTGGCGGAGCTTCGGAAAGGCGGCTTCGGAAGGCGTGGACCACTTCAATCTGCAGGTTGTGGCGGTTTCGATGCAGGATATTTCCGAAATTAACGATTCCGACGCAAGCGTCGTCGAATTGTGTGCGAATGCGGATTGCGGCGGCCTGACGCCGGATCGCGACCTGATTCGCAATGCCTGCGCGCAGAGCCGTTTGCCCGTTTACGTGATGATCCGTCCGAAGGCGGACGACTTCTGTTACTCGGATGCGGAATTCGGCCAAATGCTGGCCGACATCAAATTTGTTGCCGAAGAAAGTAAGGCGGAAGGCATCACGGTCGGCGTCGTTACGCCGGACGGCAAGGTGGATGTCGAACGCATGCAGAAAATTATGGCGGCGGCGGGCCGACTCAAGGTTACTTTCAATCGTGCTTTTGAAAAGGTGGCGGATCCGGCGACGGCTTATGCGCTGCTTGCCAAGCTCGGCGTCGGTTCGATTACGACGACGGTGTTGCCGACGCTCGACTTGCTTCCGCGCGCACCCGTTCGCCTGCGCATCGGCGGCGGCATTACGCCGGAACACCTGCCGAATCTGCGCTCCCGCGGCCTGATGTGCATCCACATGGGCCGGGCGGTTCGCAGCAAACTGACCTTCGATTCCTCCGTCGATTCTTCGAAAATCTGGGATTACACACACGCTTAGTCATGAAACGCCTCTTTTCAAAAATCATCGTTACCCTGGCTTTTATTGCCTCGCTGGCAAGCGGTTTGTCGGCGGCGGAGCAAGGTGCCTTCCGCGAAAAAGCTTGGAAGTTCCTCTGCGACTACATGCCGGCGCATGACCGCGGGAAAGTCTCGGAAGCCTACTTGCGGGAAAATCTCGACTTGGCGCTTGCCGTCCGCAATTACAACGACTGGGCGCGTACGATTCCGGAAGACATTTTTCTTAACGACGTCCTGCCGTATTCGTCCGTCGGCGAAGATGTTGAAGCCTGGCGTCCGGTGTTTTACAAGCAGTTCCTGCCCCTCGTCGCGCATTGCAAGTCGGCGACGCAGGTGGTCGAAACCCTGAACGGCGAATTGTGGAAGCGCCTGAGCGTCGTTTACAGTCCGAAGCGCGATAAGCCGGACCAGGCGCCGTTCCACTCGATGCGCATCGGAATGGCATCGTGCACGGGACTGTCGATTTTGCTGATCGATGCCTGCCGAGCCGTGGGTGTACCTGCGCGCTTTGCCGGTTGCCGTTGGAAAAACAAGCCGGGCAATCACTCCTGGGTCGAGTTTTGGGACGGCGGAAAATGGCATTACATCGGCGCCTTTGATTGCCCGAAAGCCGACGAATCCTGGTTTGATCCGGATGCCGCGTGTTCGGTCGAAGACGATCCGTACTACGCGATTTACGCTTCGAGCTGGGCCCCGACGGGAACGGAATTTTCCGCCTCCTGGCGCAATCCCGCAGAAAAACGGGCGGTGATTCCCGCGTACAACGTGACGGCGCGTTATCTCGGAAAGAAAAAAGTGGCTGCCGAAAAGCAGTGCTCGCTTTCTCTGAACCTGCGTGATGCGTCGGGCAAGCGTGTTGCCGTTCCCGTCGTCGTTCGCGAAAAGGCGAGCGGACGGATTCTGGCATCGGGCACGACGCACGATGACCGCCGCGACCTGAACAACCACTTCACCTTGTTGGCGAAGGAAGGCACCGCGGTCGAAATCTACGCACGTCCGCAGGAAAAGGCGGCGGAAATCCTGCTCGGCGAATACGTTTTTGAAGACGTCGCCAAGACGCTTCATCTGTCGCTTCCGAAGCTCTAATGAAGGAAGACTTCGTCGATTATTATAAAATCTTAGAGGTTTCTCCCGAGGCGAGCGCGAAAGAAATCCGGCGGGCGTGGCGCGAAAAAATGCAACGCTTTCACCCGGATCGCCACCTCGGGGAAGAGACCCGTTACGAAGCTATTTCCAGCGAAATCAACCGTGCCTACCACATTCTCTCCAACGAGAAATCGCGGGCGCTTTTCGACGAAACGCGGGAGCGCAGGCTAGCCCAACCGGGTGCGACCGGCATTCCCGTCCTTGCTTTTGCCGAGAAAATCGTGCTGACGGTCGTTGTTGTCTGTCTGTCGATTTTCTTCTTCGCAATTCCTCCGTGGGCGGACTGCGGAAACGCGTTTTTACGCTATCTCTTTTCCGGACGCGATGCCGAGGCGGTCGGCAATCCGATCTGGCTTTCCTCCGGTCTCATCGTCCTCGTTTTTGCGGGGATTGTTTTGCTCGGAAAATATCTGCGGGAACGTTTTATTTTTCTGGCGTTTTTGGAAGTCTTTTCCCTGGTGGTTGCCTGCGCGGAATCGGTAGTCGTGCCGCTTCGGGAGATGGGCTCCGTCATCATCCTCGTGCTCTTCGGTATCGGTGTTCTGTGTACGTTTTTAAGCTACGGCGAGCGCAAATTCCTGCTTTGGAGCACGATTTTCCGCATTTTCTCGCTCGTTGCCTGTGTGGCCGCCTACCGCGCCGGCGGGCTCATTTTCCATAACGCGGACGAGCTGGTTTCTCTCGGCTGCCTCCTCGTGTTTGCCGCCTTCCTCGTCGCCTGTATCAACGCCGTTTCCGTCGCTTCCGATTGAGCGCCCCGCGCTTGCAAAAAGATTGGGGCGGGCATTTAATTTCCGAAACTTTTTTATCGTCATGACAACTTCCGAACTTTGGTCACAAAACATTTTGGGCAACTACGGACTTCCGCCCGTAACGCTCGTCCGCGGGCAGGGCGCACGCGTTTGGGATGATACCGGACGCGAGTATCTCGACTTTTCGTCGGGCATCGCCGTGCTCAACATCGGGCACGCCCACCCGCATTGGCTTGAACGCGTGCGCGAACAGGCCGGAAAGCTCGCGCATTGCAGCAATCTCTTTATCAACGAAAACGCTCCGCGCCTCGCCGAAAAAATCAATGCGCACATGGGCGGCGGGAAGGTCTTCTTCTGCAATTCCGGCGCCGAAGCCAATGAAGCGCTCCTGAAGCTCTCCCGCCTGCACGGGATGGCCAAAGCCGGCGGCGAAGAAGGGAAAATTTACAAAGTCGTCACCTGCGAAAACGCGTTTCACGGGCGCCTTTTCGGGACGATGGCCGCCACGCCGCAGGAAAAAATCCAGCACGGTTTCCGCCCGCTCATGCCCAATGTCGCCGTCGCGAAAATCAACGACATCGAAAGCTTCCGTAAGCTCGTCGACGACGAAACCGCCGCCGTCATTCTCGAATGCGTTCAGGGCGAAAGCGGCCTGACGCCGGCGACTCCGGAATTCCTGCGAGAACTCCGTGCGCTTTGCGACGAAAAGAACGTCCTCCTGCTTTGCGACGAAATTCAATGCGGGATGGGACGCACGGGAACGCTCTTCGGCTTTGAACAATCCGGCGTGCGTCCGGACGCGTTCTCGATGGCTAAGGGCCTCGGCAACGGATTCCCGATCGGCGCCATGTGGTGCGACGATAAATTTGCCGCCTACGTTAAACCCGGGATGCACGGAACGACCTTCGGCGGCAATCCGCTGGCGACCGCGGCGGCACTGGCCGTTTTCGAAGTCTTTGAAAAGGAAAACATCCTGGACAACGTCAAGCGCCTCAGCCCGGCGTGGCGCGCAGGCCTGAAGAAAATTGTCGATGCCAATCCCGAGCTCTGCACGGAACTGCGCGGCGTCGGCTTTATGTCCGGCATCCGCCTCTCCGAAGCGCCTGCGCCTTGGATCGCCAAATTGCGCGACGCCGGATTGCTCTGCGTTCCTGCCGGCAACAACGTCGTCCGCCTCCTGCCGCCGCTGAACGCGACGCAGGCCGAGCTCGACGAGGCTCTCGCCGTGCTCTCCGCCGTATTCGCTGCGAAATAGCGTACTTTGCCGTTTCCGCGGCACGAAATCTGCAACGTTTTTTCTTATATGAATAGTTACACCTCCAATCCGTTCTCCGTCGCATCGGCGTCTCCCGCCGACCGCGCGAGCTTCTACCGCCGTACTTACGGCTTAGTTGCCGCCTCCTGCGCCGCCTTCGGGCTGATTCTCGCAGGCTTGCTTGCTTCGCCTTTGGCCGACCCGCTGACCGCCTTGCTTTTCGGCAACGGAATGCTCGGGTGGATCCTCGTACTCGCCGCCCTTTGGGCCGTTTCGAGTTTCGCCAACCGACTCGCGTTCGGCGGCGCTTCGCAGACCACCCAGCTCGCCGGACTCGGTCTCTACGTCGTTGCCGAAGCCGTTATCTTTACGCCGCTCCTGAACATCTGTCTGAAAATGTTCGGCACCGGCGTCGCTCTGCAAGACATCGTGGCGCCCGCCGCGCTTTCGACTCTCTTGCTCGCGGGCGGCCTGACGGCCACCGTGTTCATGACGAAGACGGACTTCTCCTTCCTGCGTGCATTTATCACCGTCGGATTCTTTGTCGCCATCGGGGCAATCCTCGTTTTTGCACTTGCGGGCATTAATCCGGGAACTTGGTTCATTGTCGCCATGATCGTCTTTATGGCGGCGGTCATCCTCTACTATACGTGGATGGTTAAAGAGCAATTCAGCCCGGACCAGCACGTCGGCGCGGCACTTGTCATTTTCGCGGGTATCGCGACGCTGTTTTGGTACATGATTCAGCTTTTCATGTCCCGTCGCGAATAAGCGCCAAACGGTATTTTTTCGAAAAACACTCCCGAGTCTGTCGGGAGTGTTTTTTATTGTTTCAAATGCTTATGTAATCTGTATGATTTGTTGAAAATTTAATTCGTTATGCAAACCTTTACCCGCTTCTCCTTGATCGCTTCCCTCATCGCCGCTTCGGCACTCCCGGCCGCCGCCGTGACTACGATTTTCGCCCCCGGAGTCACCAAGGAAAGCGGTTGGTACGACACGAATAAGGCGTTTACGAATCAGGACAGCCAGCTTTGTTGGGCTGCGACTGCGACAAATATTATTGCATGGTGGTTGGATACTTATCAGCGCAAGGGTGGCGATTTGAGCGGAGTAGAACGCAGCACTGCTCAGATTTTTCAGACTTTCCAAAATAATTGGCAGAATGTCGGCTATAGTAATATGGATGGTGTCGGGTGGTATTTTACCGGCAAGTTTTCTTCGGGGCGTGAGCCTGATGAGCTGGAAGTGTCGAATTCCGGCGGCTATTTGGCTCACCTTGACGGCATTGGCCGAGTGCCTTGGGGGCTGATTAACGGAGATTTTAAATATCGCGGGAATGAGGAAACCGGGGAGATTTTTTTGAATGATATGTCCGGGAGTTATTACGAAAACGACCCGCTTTACTCGCTCAAGAGTTTTTCGGAGACGATTATTACCCAGCTTTCCCACGGAGCATCGATGCTCAGCGTACACAAGGCAAGCGGAATCTCCATCTCCGGACATTCGATTACGCTGTGGGGGTGTGACTACGATGAAGCGTTGGGATTGGTTACGAAAATTTACGTCACGGATTCCGATGACAAACATGTGGGACTGAGAGAGTACAAAATCGGCTTACCGTCGAGCGGAAACGGCGTACTCATGGAGGATTATTGGTATGACAGTTCTCTGTACGGCCGCATCACGTCTTCGACGATGATGTACTCGGCGTACATTCCGGAGCCGTCGGCGTTCGGTTTGTTGGCGGGACTGCTGGCTCTCGGGCTCGGGGTGTCCCGTCGCCGCCGCTAATCGCCGGGACCGTTGCCGAGCGCGGATGCCCGTTCAGTGCTTATTTTATGCGCTTGAGGTAAAAACATTTTGCGGGAGTGCCGTCGAACGGTCATAGTAAAAAACCATGTCCCGACTCTCCGCGATTGCGCTTTTTTTTATTATGACCGTTTTGGCTCCGTTTGCTACGGCGCAGGCGATCAATCTTGATTCGGTGATTCGCGAAGCCGGGGCCGGGGCAAACACGTCCCGAGTTGCCGATTTACGGCGTTGGAAAATCGGGAATTACACGGTCGAGGCCCAGGACAAAAAAGCTTACGTCACGATTAACGGAACACGGATTTATACCGGTCGTGCACTCAGCTGTGCGAACGGAAAAATGTTTGTCCAAAAGCGCGATTGGGACAAGCACCTTGCGCCGATCGTGGCGCCGTCTAAGAAGGATGTTCCCGCGGCGAAGAAAATCGTTATCGATGCGGGCCACGGCGGGAAAGATCCCGGAAAAACGGAAGGCAAAATGCGGGAAAAAAGCTATACACTCGACATTGCCAAACGCCTTCAGCGCATTTTGAGCAAGCACGGGTACACGGTCGAATTGGTGCGTAGCAATGATACGTTTTACGAGCTTGCCGACCGCTCCAAAAAAGCAAATGCGCTTCAGGCGGATTTGTTTGTGAGCATTCACTTTAATGCGGCGGAATCAAAGTCGGCGCGCGGCGTGGAAACCTGGATGCTGACGCCCGTCGGCGAGGCGTCTTTTGCCAATAAAACGCAAAAGAAAAAGGCCGACACCGGCAATCGTTACGACGCGTGGAATCTGCTGCTCGCGTACAAGGTGCAGAGCGCACTTGCGAACAAGATCGATGCGGAAGATCGCGGAGTAAAATGCGCTAATTTTACAGTGCTTACGGAGCTGAAATGCCCGGGCATTCTCGTCGAATGCGGCTTTTTCACCAATGCGGCCGAAGCGGCGCTGATCGCGCGCACCAACCGGCGGGAGCTCATTGCTCAAGGAATTGCCGACGGCATTACGGCTTATGCGGCAACGCTTAACACGCTCAAAGGCGTGAAGCCCGCCCCGGCAAAAGCTCCCGCTACAAGCAAGAGAACGAATTCATTGCTGCGACGCCGATGAGTAAACGCTCTGCTTCCTACGTTCATATGCTGGTGACGGCGGCGGGAACGGCCGGTTCCCGTGTGCTCGGGCTTTTCCGCGACCAATTGACGGCCGGTTTCTTCGGGACCGGAGCCGTGGCGTCGGCATTCATTCTGGCTTTTCAGATTCCGAATCTTTTTCGCCGCCTGCTTGGCGAAGGGGCATTGACGACTGCGCTGATGCCGGCGATGACTCAGGAGCAGAAACGCGGCGGGAACGCCTGCGCTTTCCGTTTCCTCAATCGGGTCATTTCGCGAACGGCGCCGTGGATGTTTGCGATTACGCTGATTTTTATTTTGGTTGCCGTTGCGATTGCCTTGGCGCCGGAACCGATGCTTACGCAGACCGCAGCCTTTTTTAACGCGGGGACCGACATCGACCGCCACCGCCTCGCGGCTTGGTTGACGGCGCTCTGCATGCCCTACATGCCGATGATTTGCATCGCGGCGCTTTTTTCGGCGGCGTTGAACATGCTCGGAAAATTCACCGTGACCGCGCTCAGTGCCGTGTGGATGAATCTTGCGATGATTTTCTCGCTCGGCGTGCTCGGCTGGTATTTCGGAGAAACGCCGGAAGAACGCGTTGTCTGGCTCTGCGTCGGAGCGCTTTTCGGCGGCGCGCTCCAGCTCGGCATTCCCGCTCTCGCTCTTTACCGCTCCGGATGGCGCCCGGGAATCGATTTCTCGACGACTCAGGCTTGGTACGACCTCAAGGCCATGTTCGTTCCCGCCCTTATCGGCGCCGGAGTGCATCAGCTCAACCTCTTTGCGACGCGCGCCCTGGCGTTTTTCTTGGATGACAGTGCCCTCGCGGTTTATTACTTCGCCAACCGCATCGTCGAAATCCCCGTCGGCATTTTTACGGTGACGATCACGACCGTGGTTTTCCCCTTGCTGGCGAGCTGTGCCGCCGAGCGCAAGATGCGGGAACTCGGCGAGACTTTTTCTTACGGGATGCGCCTGATTTTGGCGATTAATGTCCCTGCGACGTTGGGCATCATCGTGCTGGCCCAACCGCTTGTTCGCGGCTTTTTCCAACACGGAAATTTTTCCGCCGCCGACACCGCACTGACGGTGCCCGTACTCTACATTTTTGCGCTCGCAGTGCCTTTTTACGCGGTTAGCGGTCTGGTCGGGCGCGCATTTAGTTCGCTCAAGGATACGCAGACGCAAATGCGCGTCGGTATGGTGACTTTCGTACTCAATCTCATTCTCTCGCCGTTGCTCGGCTGGCATTTTAAGGCCTGCGGATTGGCCGCCGCCAATTTGCTCGCTGCGGTGTTCCAATGCCTCGTCCTGTTGGTGATTTTGCGCCGGCGCGAACGCGTGTTTTTTGAAGAATCCCTTCTCGGACCGATTGCCAAGGTGCTGGCGGCATCGGGCGCGATGGCGGCTGCGACCTGGGGCGCATGGCGGCTTGCCGTCGATTTTTGCAACGGATTTTCCTGGGGATTGCTGGCGGCGTTTTTCATCGTCGTCCCCGTTGCCGTAGGTTTTTATTTCCTCCTGCTGAAGCTCCTGCGTTTTCCGGAATGCGACGAGCTGATCGGCATCTTCTTAAACAAATTTTTGAAACGCAGAAAACATGAGCAATAAACGTTTTTTGATCGGAGGCGGTGTCCTCACTTTAGTCATTTGGTGTACGGCCATTTTTGCGCTTTTGTCGGATGATCCGGCAGAAGCGGAGCCCGAGACGACGGTCACGGCATTGCCGCCGCAGGAAGCCCCGAGCTTCGGGGAAGCAATTCCGAGTGAGCCTCCCGCGCCGTTGCCCGGAGGAGCGATTCCGTCCGAGGTCCCGGAAGTTCCCCGGGAAACCGCGCCGCAACTCGGTCAGGCTCCCGCCGTTGAAGCCTCCCGTATTCCCAAGGCGCCCAGAAAAACGCTCGACTCTTTCCGCGCGGCAGGGGAAATCTGCGTCGATGCGGAAACCGGCGCCATGCTCGCGGGAACGAATATTCGCCGCCAATGTCCGCCGGCAAGCGTCACGAAAGTCATGACGCTCTATGTTGTCCTCGAGGCGCTTGAAAGCGGAAAAATTTCGCTCGGCGACACCGTGCTCGCGAGCAAGCGTGCGTACGGCATGGGCGGCACGCAACTCAATCTCGACGTCAACGAACCCTGCAAAATCGAGGAATTGATTTACGGGCTCATGCTGCAATCCGCCAACGATGCCGCCGTCGTGCTCGCCGAAGCCGTCAGCGGCAATGTCGAAGATTTCGTTGCCGAGATGAACCGCAAGGCGGAAGCGCTCGGCCTCATGAATACGCGTTTCGTGACGCCGCACGGGCTGCCGCCGAGCCGCAAGGAGCGAAGCGCCGGTAAACGTGCCGACATGACGACTGCCGAAGATCTGGCCAAGCTCTCCGTCGCGCTTCTCAAGCGTTTCCCCGATTCGTTGCGCTATTCCGCGACCATCGTGCGCGAGTATCCCGCCAACGAAAAACGCAAGTTGCCGATGCCGATGAAAAATCACAACCGCCTCCTGGAGATTTTTGACGGTTGCGACGGCCTGAAAACCGGTTGGACCAATGACGGTGCCTCAATCGTGACGACGGCTTCCCGCGGAAACAAGCGCGTCATTGCCGTTGTCTTGGGCGGTCTCGTGAAAAACAAAAAGGGCGAAATCGATGCCAAGACCTCGCAGCGGGAACGCAATCAGCGCGCGGCCGAGCTCATGTATCGGGGGCTTCAATCGCTTGACGCGCTGCGCTACGAACCGACGCCTTTCAAATTATAAGCCATGTTTCGTTTAATTCGCATTTTTACGTTTGCCGTACTGTCTTTGTTGGCTTTCGCCGTTCCCGCTGCGGCTCAATCGCAGATCGGCGTGAGACAGCTCAAGCCCGAAGAGGCGACGTCGGTCCTCGAAGCCTTTCGAGGCTACCGCCCGCCGGCAGACAGCTGTATGGTCTTTGAAATCATCCATAAGCCCCGGAAAAGCGACGAAGAAACCGTTTACTCCGGGACGATGTGGGGAAAATACCTCGACGACGGTCTCGCGCTTCGCCTGCGTATCGGGAAAAAGGGCGCGGCGTCGTCGGAGCAAAAAAGTTTCCTGATTCACAGCGGAAAGAATCCGTCTCTGTGGGAACTCGGCGCCGACGGCGAAGTCAAAAAAGTGGATGCCGAAAGTACACGTCCTTTCTTCGCGGATTTGGTATTTACGCCCTTTGACTTGCAGACGCCGTTCCTGTTTTGGGAAAAGAGCGAGTATGACCGCACGCGCCGCCACCGTGCCCGCCCCGTTCACTTTTTTAAAATGTTTCCGCCGGAAAGCTTTACGCAGACCAATCCGGAAATCGGCTTCGTGAAAATCGGCTTCGACCGTGTTTACAATGCGCTCGTGACCGCCGAAGTGTGCAATCCGGACGGGAAAAAGCTAAAGAGTTTTATGCTGGGCAAGGTGCAAAAGGTGCAGGAGATTTATTCCTTCAAGGAATTGGAATTGCGCGACGAAGTGACGCGCGATCGCGATACGCTCATCGTGCGTGCGGCCGCGCTTCGCTTGGGTCTGCCCCGTCAGTTTTTCCGTCCGGAAGCCCTCGCTCAGCCCGATCTGCGCCTTCCCGCATCCGTATTCCAGAACCTGGACTAAACGTATTTTCGCGGAGGCTGCGGGGGAGGGGGCCTTACTCTATTTGTATTAATGTTGAAATGAGCCTCGGAAGCGAGTTTCGCAAGCGCGTCCTTGCGTTCCTGCGGCAAGAAGCCTAAAGTAATCTAAATTTTTTTATCACTATGCAGCAACAGCTCGCCAATATTGTTTCCGAAGCAAGTTCCGCCGCGCCCGCCATCAAGACGCGTCCGGAGTTTGAAGTGTTTAAAGCCGGTCTTGTCGGATCGAAGGGTTCGATGACCGCCGTCATGAAGCTGATGGGCTCGATCCCCAAGGAGGAAAAGCCCGCTATGGGAAAGCTCATCAACGAAGCCAAGCAAAAGCTTGAAGCGATTTTCGCGGAAACGCTTGCTCGCATTGAGGACGCGGAACTTGCGGCAAAGCTCGGCGAGCCGATTGATCCGTCCCTGCCGTCGCCGGACGATTTTGCCGGGATGCGTCACCCGCTTTCGCAGATTCGCGAAGAAGTTTGCGGAATTTTTCATCGTCTCGGATTCACGATTGCCGAAGGTCCGGAATTGGAAACCGAATGGTTCTGCTTTGACGCCCTGAACACGCCCGCCAACCACCCGGCGCGCGACATGCAGGACACGCTCTTCCTCCCGGCCGATACGAAGGCCACGGATGCGCCGAAAAAGGCGGACGAAGCCTATCTGCTGCGCTCTCACACCTCTTCCGTGCAAATCCGAACGATGCTTTCCCGCAAGCCGCCGATCCGCATCGTGGCTCCCGGACGCTGTTTCCGCCGCGACACGGTGGACGCAACGCACTCGGCGAACTTCCACCAGATCGAAGGCCTTTGGATTGACAAAAACGTCACCCTCAAGGACCTGAAGAGCGTCTTGGACTCCTTCGTGCGCGAAGTCTTCGGCAACGCGGCGGAAACGCGCCTGCGCCCGAGCTTCTTCCCGTTCACGGAACCGAGCTTTGAAATGGACATCCGCGTGCCGAATATGGGCGCGCTGAGCAACCGCTGGCTCGAAATCATGGGTTGCGGCCTCGTCGATCCGAAGGTGCTCGAAAACGTCGGATTGGACGCCAACGAATGGAGCGGACTCGCGTTCGGTATGGGCATTGAGCGTATCGCCATGCTCGTTCACGGCATCGACGACATCCGCCATTTCTACGCGAACGATCTGCGCTTCCTCCGCCAGTTCGCCTAAGCGCCGTTCCGAAAATCCGAAAAAACGAAAAGTATTTTGCTATGAAAATTTCTCTTCAGTGGTTGAACCAATACGTGGACCTGAGCGACGTGCCCGCCGAAAAAATCGCGGACGCACTGCCGATGATCGGCCTCGAAGTCGAAGAAGTGCTCTCGGCCGGACTCGTGCCGCTTGAACACATCGTCGTCGGAAAAATTCTCTCCTTTGTTCCGCACACGAACTCCGACCACCTCAGCGTTTGCCAAGTGGACGTGGGCGACGGCGTCATCCGCCAGATTGTCTGCGGCGCGAAGAATTTCAAGGCCAACGACGTCGTTCCGGTTGCGCTTCCGGGTGCCGTGATGCCGGGAGGATTCGCCATCAACGAAACGACGATGCGCGGGGAAGTCTCGCAGGGCATGATGTGCTCCGGTCGGGAACTCGGACTCAACGACGACCACGGTGGCCTGCTCATCATGACCGACCGCGACTTGGCGCTCGGCACGCCGATCAACGATTGCTTCCCGCCGGCGGACACCGTTTTCGATATTTCGATCACGGCCAACCGCGGCGACTGCCTTTCGCATGTCGGTGTTGCGCGCGACCTCGCGGCGTATTTCAACAAGACGCTTAAAAATCCCGTTGCCGGTGCGGACCGCAAGGCCCCGAGCGGAAACGCGTCCAACGCATTTTTGTCCGTTTCGCTCGAAACGCCGAATTGCGCGCTCTACACGGCCCGTACGATTCGCGGCGTGAAGATTGCGCCGTCGCCGGAATGGATGCAACGCGATCTGCTCGCGGCCGGTATGCGCCCGATCAACAACGTCGTCGATATCACGAATTGGGTGATGGCGGAACTCGGTTCGCCGCTCCACGCGTTCGACGCGGCTACGATCGGCGGAAACACGATTAAGATCCGCCAGGCCGTTGAAGGCGAAAAAATCAAATTGCTCGACGGCAAGGAATGCACGCTGACGGCGGATATGTGCGTCATCGCCGACGCGGAAAAGCCGATGGTGGTGGCCGGTGTCATGGGCGGAGAAAACTCCGGCGTGACCGACGCGACGACCGATGTCGTACTCGAAGCCGCTTGGTTTGACCCGGGTTCGGTTCGCAAGACCTCCCGCGCCTTGGCTGTTTCGACCGACAGCTCGACGCGCTTTACGCGTGATGTCGATCCGACTCTCGTCGATGTTGCAGGCGCCCGTGCCGCACAGCTCATTTGCGAGCTTGCCGGCGGTACGCTCGAAGGCGAACCCGTCGCGCTCGGAGCTTTCCCGCGTGCCGACCGAACGATTGAAATTTCCGGCGACTACGTGCGCGCCCGTTGCGGATACGCCGTCGAAGATGCCGCTATTCTCGACATTTTTAAACGCCTCGGATTCGGCGTGGAAGATAAGGGCAACAGCTGCTGGAGCGTACTCGTTCCGGCGTTCCGTCCGGAAGTCGATCGCCCGATTGACCTCGTGGAAGAATTTGTCCGCATCTACGGTACGGATACGATTCCGTCCGAAGCCATTGCTGCTCCGAACACGGTCGATGCCGATGCGCAGAGCGCTCAGTTTACGCGTAAGGCGGCGAATCTGCTTGCCGGTCGCGGTTTTGCGGAATGCGTGCACTACACGCTGCGAGATTCCGCTGAAGTGAAAAAGTGCTTCGGCGAGAAAATGACGGACGCACTTGCGCTTGCCAATCCGCTTACGAGCGACCAGTCGCACATCCGTCCGTCGCTGATTCCGGGCTTGCTCGATGCATTGCGTTTGAACCTCTCCGCGCACAACGAGCCGCGCCGCTTCTTTGAAATCGGCCGCGTATTCCGCCCCGATCGTACGGGCGCGTTGCGTGAAGTGGTTTCCGTTGCCTTCGTCGTGCTTGCCGAACCGACGACGCGTTCCTGGAAGTCGCGTGAAAAGCTCGACGTCTTCTTCGCCAAGAAGCTCTGCACCGAAATTGCTGCCGCCGCAGGCGTTGCCGAGCAGCGCTTGCTCTTCGGGGCTCCGGACACGGAGCAGACGCCGCTTTGGCAAAAGGGCCATTCCGCTTTGGCGACCGACCGCGCACGTGCGCTGACGATTGAACTCGGCCTGATCGATGCCAAACTCGCACTTTCCTGGGATATTTCCGAAACCGTCATCGCGGGTGAAGTCCTGCTCCTGCAGGATGCGTTCAAGAATCCGCCGAAACGTGCACGCTTCAAGGCATTTTCGACTTTCCCGCCGGTGGCGCGCGACCTCGCGTTGGTTGTGGACGAAAGCGTTCCCGCCGGAGAAATCGCCGACCGCCTGAAAGCCACGGCGAATAAAGCCGCATCCAAGCAATTCCTCGTCGAAAAGGTCAACTGCTTCGATGTTTACCGCGGTAAAGGTTTGCCGGAAGGCAAGAAGTCGCTCGCATTCGAAATCGTCTTCCGCTCGGAAACGAAGACGCTGACGGATGCGGAAGTCGGCAAGGTGTTCGATAAGATTCAGGTCGATATCGAACGCGCCGCAAAGTGTACGGTGCGCCGCTAATTAAAAGGGGAAGCGACAATGAGGTTGCTTCCCCTTTAATTCATTAATTGCAAGCTTTAGAGGTACGGATGTTTGTCGGATTCAAGCGGTGGCTCCTCGGGACGCTCCTGTCTGCGGGAACCTTGTGCGCGGCGGAATTACCCGATGCGATGGCGTGGTGGGAAGCAATTTACACGCCGGCTCGTGCGGCATTTATGCGCGGTACGAATTCGGTGATGCCGTTTTACGCTTACTACGGCCAACGGCTTCCCGCGTCGATAAATAAGGGCGGGAAACTTTCGGCTTCGGTTTACGGAAGCGGGGTTTCTTGGACGCATGTCGGCGCCGAAGAAGATTTCATTTTCCTCGCCAATATGGATTACGAGCGGACGGACTATCGGTTTTCCGGAACGCCGGAAAATCTTTGGGGCGGAGCCGCGTTCGCGCATGTCGATATGCTCAAGATTTTTAATTGGACGGAGTATGTTTACGACAAGGCAAACGGACGAGCCATTGCGGGAATGATTTCCGGAAGCCTCCTTTCTTCGGACTCGACTTCGCTTTCCGCCGGAGCGCACGGTGCCTTCGCCCTCGGCTACAAACAGTATTTTTCCCGCACGCGTTCCGTTTGGCTGGGCGCTTCGGTTTTTTACTCCCGTCACCGCGAACGCTGGAGCGCAATGCCCGCAATCCTGCTCGATTTTGCCCTCTCGCCGGATCTGAATCTGCGCATCGGCAACGGCGCAGAAATTACTTGGGACGTTGACGGCAAAAACGAATGGTTGCTTTCCGCCGGGATTGCGTACGGCTTTGACGCGATTACCGTCGAACGCGGAGAGGTTTGGTATGTTCAAAGCATCCCGCTTTCGCTGAGCGTACGCCGCAATATCGGGAAAAATTTCTTCGTGACCGCCGGAGCTAAGACAGCTCTTTGGACGGATTATCGCCTGTGGGAACGCGGACACGAAAGCGATTTTCATTTTAGCCTTAGTCCGAGCGTCGAACTTTCGTTGCAGGCGGGTATTCGTTTTTAATTGTCATGGAAACACCGGTACTGCGCGTCGAAAATTTGGTCGTCGAATTTGAACGTCGACTGACCCGAAAGGGCTTTTCGCTGAGAAGCGGGACGGAGCGTTTGCGCGCGGTCAACGGCGTTTCGCTCGAGATCGGACGCGGGAAAACCCTGGGCATCGTCGGCGAGAGCGGTTGCGGGAAATCGACGCTTTCGCGGGCAATCATGCGCCTTCAGGCGATTGATGCCGGCCGTATTTTTTACGGCGACACGGAGGTGTCCGCCTATCCGGCCAAGATGCCCCGGGACTTGCGCCGCAAGGTCCAGATGGTTTTCCAGAACCCGTACGCCTCGCTGAATCCGCGCCAGACGATTTACAATATTCTTTCCGAGCCGCTCGAAATCCATTTTCCGCAGATGAATGCCGCCCGCCGCCGCGAGCGCGTCGCCGAATTGCTCGAGCTCGTCGGGCTGTCTCCCGATTTTTCCGCGCGCTTCCCGCACGAGTTTTCCGGCGGCCAGCGCCAGCGTATCGCCATTGCGCGCGCTTTGGCGACCGAGGCCGAGCTCATTGTCTGCGACGAACCCGTTTCTGCGCTCGACGTCTCCGTGCAGGCGCAAATTATCAGTCTGCTGAAAAAAATCCGTGAGCAACTTGGCGTCGCCTATCTTTTTATCGCCCACGACTTAGCGGTGGTCGGCGACATTGCCGACGAAGTTCTGGTTATGCACCGCGGGGAAATCGTGGAGCGCGGGTGTCCCGATACGGTTTATTCGCAACCGCAACATGCCTACACGCGCAACTTGCTTGCAGCCGTTCCCGCCATTTAGCAAAAAAAGCTTGCCTACTCTTCGTTATCCCTATTTATTTGCTATAGATTAACGATGAGTTAGTCTTAGTTAGTAGTAGTCGAGATAAACATAGAGATAAATAGATAGGATCTTCCCGATAGCGGGCTAAAATACGTTTGTCGGGGGATTGATGAAGTTAGATCCGGCGTTCCCGTGAGTAAAAACCACGGGAACGCTTTTTTTAAGGCACCTCTAGAAATTCCTTTTTTAGATTTGGTTTCAAGCGTTCTTCCATTCTGCTCGTCAGAATGTGTGCACCTCCGGCGCACATAATTTAATCTTGAGACAGATTTTGAATTTCTAGAGGTTGCCTTACGGAGCATTCGGGCGGGGGCCGGGGCTTTGGGCGCGTTCGCCGTTACGGCGCGGTGTTGGAAGCCCCAGTTTTTCCCGGACAGTATTCATGTATTCGAACTGTTCGCGGCGCGTCATTTTGAGGAAGGCTTCGGCTTCGGCCTTAGCTTTGTCTTCCGGGAGTGTCGCGTAATAGCGTTCGAGGAGATTCTTTCGGCGGGATTCGAAGCGGTGGCGCATTTCCTCCATCAGCTTTTCGCGTTCGGCGGGATTGTCGGAACCGGCGCGCTCGAGGGCTTCCGCCATTTTCCGGCGCTTGGCGACGGGCGTCTGTTCGAGCTTGGTGATGAGCTCGCGCATGCGTGCCAATTCCTTGTCGGACATCAGAAAGAGCGTCTTGAGCATTTGCACTTCCTTCTGGGAAACCTTGCGCATGTGCGGCGGAGGCGGCATTTCACGCTTTTCGTTTTCGGCGCGTGCCGGCGGGACCTTTTCTGGTTGTGCGGGTTCTGCGGAAAGTGTCCCGAAAGACAGCCATCCGAGGAGGAGGGCGGGGAAAATGTATTTTTTAATCATTGTAGGCGAAAATTTCTAAGACGGAAGGGTCGATGGTGGAAAGAATCTCGGAGGCGGCGAGGAGTTCGTCGAGAAGAAGCGAGTCGTCGTCCGCACGGGCGAGCAGCGAGAGTTCGGGGTCGCTTTGTACGGCCTGCTCGATGCGGAACGCCAGGGCCTTTTCCGGGCGTACACCGGTTTCGTGCTTTAGCCAAAGGGCGGAGGCAACAACGACGGCGACACTCGCGGCGACGGCGAAGCGGCTCAGGAATCGGATGACGTTCGTCGTACGGGGCGTGCGTGCGGCGGCGAGCGTTTGGGCCGCGAAATCCTTACTCGGTTCGATCGGCATCTCGCGCAGGAGCGTGTCGATCGGGAAATCCGCGAGAACGCGGTCGGCAAAATCCTTGCTCGGCTCTACGGGCATTTCGGAGAGCAGGGCTTCGACGGTATGGACGTCTTCTGCGGATTTTTCTTTCATGGGATTGCTTTCTTTAACGGCGTCGGGATGAAAATGTTTCATACTTCAGTGTTCAAGGAAACCGGCAAGCGACTGCTTCAGGGCTTGGCGGGCGCGGTGAACCCAATTTTTGACGTTGGGAACGCTGGCCCCCATGGCTTCGGCGATTTCTGCGTAGGAAAGTTCCTGCTGGCAGAAAAGCAAAATGGCGGTTCGGTGGTTTTCGGGAAGCTTTTGAACGGCTTCGGAAAAAGATTTTTTTAGTTCGTTCTGATTAATCGGATCCGTTTCGTCGGCAACGGCGGGAAGCTCTGCCGGGTCGGTGACTTCGGCATGCCGGCGGGAGCGCTTGCGGAAGTCGCTGACGAGAACGTTGTGTGCGATGTGAAACAGATAGGAGGAAAAACTCGCCGTGGGCGTGTATTTCCCGGCACTTTGGAGGATCTTGACGAAGGTTTGCTGCGCAAGATCCTCGGCGGAGTGAACGTTGTTGAGCGATCGGTAGAAAAAGTTGATCAGCGGCTTCTGCCACTTGAGTACGAGCATACGCGCGGCCGCGGAGTCGCCCGCCGCGATCCGCGTCATCAACAAAATATCCGTCTCGTTATCGTTCATGCTTTGTCACGTAAAACGTAATTTCCCGAATAAAGTTTCACAAATTTAAACGTCTCCGCGGCAAATTTCAATTTGCGGGAACGCCCGAACGCACTTAGGCTTTCCCGCCATTATGGAATTGAAAATTGCCGTTTTGCCGGGCGACTACATCGGTCCGGAAGTCATGGAAGCCACTTTGCCGATTCTTGAAAAGGCACTCAAAAAACACGGACACACGCTTGAATACTCCGTCCACCCCGTCGGCGGTGCGGGAATCGACGCCTGCGGAAAGGCGCTTCCCGACGCGACGCTCGAGGCCTGCCGCGCTGCGGATGCGATTTTATTCGGCTCCGTCGGCGGCCCGAAATGGAAGGACGTTCCGCGCAACGAACAGCCTGAACGCGGTGCGCTTTTGCCGCTGCGCAAAAACTTCGAGCTCTTTGCCAACGTGCGTCCGGGCCTGCTCCTGCCCGCTCTCATGGAATCGTCGCCGATTGCTCCCGCACGCATTCCGAACGGCATCGACATGGTTTGTATCCGCGAACTCACCGGCGGGATTTATTTCGGACAACCGAAACAGACGACGACGCTCCCGAACGGCGAACTCGAAGCCGTCGATACCATGCGCTACCGCACGAGCGAAATCGAACGCATTACCGATGTCGCTATCGCAACGGCGCGCGGGCGTGAGCGCAAAACGATTTGCCTCGTCGACAAATCCAACGTGCTCGAAACCTCCGTTTTGTGGAACAAAGTCGTCACCGAACGTGTCGCCGCACTTGCGCCCGATGTCACGCTGACGCATCTGCTCGTCGATAACGCCGCGATGCAGCTCGTTTCCAATCCGGGGCAGTTCGATGTTTTGCTGACGGAAAATATGTTCGGTGATATCTTGTCCGACGAAATGGCCGTCGTCTGCGGTTCGCTCGGCATGCTTTCTTCCGCCTCGCTCGGGGCTCAGAAAAACCGCTACGGCTTTCCGTTCGGGCTTTACGAACCGTCCGGCGGAAGCGCGCCCGATATCGCCGGCCAGGACAAGGCCAATCCCTGCGCGCAGATTCTTTCCGCTGCGCTTATGCTGCGCCACAGCTTCGGTTTGCACGATGTTGCTGCCGACATCGAATCGGCGGTACGCGCGACGATTGACGCAGGGACGCGCACGGCGGACATCGCCTTCGGCGGCAGTGCCGTCGGTACGAAGGCCATGGCTGCGGCGATTCTCGAAAAGATTTAATCGGCCGCGATGAAGGTCCCGCCGGAGAGTTTTCAGGTCGGCATCTGGGCGCTGTACTTTATCTTCCTGTTGGTCGGCGTTTACGGTCTTGTCGCTGAGTGGCGGCGCGTAAAGTCGACGGGAGGATTGCCGGCGGGAACCCTGAAACCGTGGACGGCCGATGTCGGGGAGGTTTTCACTTTTCTCGGCGTGTGGCTACTGTCGTTTTTGGTGCTGCCGCAAATCGGCTTCAAAATCGCGGGGCTAGCTTATCCGGAGGTCAATCTGGCCGCGAATCCGGTCTATGCCGTCGGCTTTTACCAACCGTTGGTGCTGGCCTTGGTTTTGGGGGCTGTTTTGCCGAAACGCTCGAAACTGAGGCTCGCGGCGGGCTGGAATGCCGCGGCGTCGCCAGCCTTACTTTCGCGCCTGTCCCCGCGCACAAACGGAAACGTTTGGACTTTTTTCGGCATCTTGTTGGTTTGTGTCTGCGTTGCGGGCCTGATTTCCCAATGCGTGCCTCTGCTTGTCCCGAGCCTGAAGGAATTGTGGGCGAAAAATCAGATTTTGGTCGATAACTTGCGGGACCTGGAATACCCGTCTGTCCTCTTTTTTACCGTGCCTTCAATTGTCGTTCTTACGCCGATCGTTGAAGAAATCTTTTTTCGGGCCGGGGTTTATCGCCTGCTTAAATCGAAAATGCCCGCGATTCCCGCAGCTCTGCTGACCGGTTTTTGCTTCGCGATTCTGCATGACTCGCTCTCGGGCATTCTTCCCTTGGCGGTACTCAGTTGCGTGCTTTGCTACGCCTACGAGCGTACGGGTAAGCTCGCCGTGCCCGTCATCCTGCACGGTCTCTTCAATCTGAATACGCTTCTGATGATTTTTGCCGGTACGGAACTTTAACCCGTGCCGCCGGGCGTCGATTGGCGAGGGGCTGCCGGACTTGTTTAACCCCGTTTTGAGGGTGCCGTAAAAAAGCTCGCAGTGCTTTTGCGCATGGCATTTAATAGTAAATTCAAACTGCATTTATTACCTTTATGAAAAAACAAAATTTGTGTTTTTGGTTGGCGGCGGCATTGATGCCGTTTACCGCTGTTTGGGCAAATACGGAGGGGACCGAAGCTGTTGCGGCCGAGAAGGAGACGACGGTGAGCGAAGCCGGTGTTCCGGTTCCGGAAGTTTCGGCGGAAGACGCTCAAAAGGCCGAGGCGGAAGCTAAGCGTAAAGCGGAGGCCGAAGCCAAGAAAGCCGAAATGGAGAAGAAGAAATTTGAGCAGCTCAGCGTCCGCAAACTGCAGATGGAAAAGGCTAAAATTGATGCCGAAATCGCTCTCGAACAGGCGAAACTGCGTCGCGAAATGGCTCCCGCCAATGACATGCGCGCCCGCCTCGAAGTCGAAAACGCGCTGCGCCAGTCGAAGCTTGCCGCGGAATTCGCCGAAATCGACGAAGCCAAGCGCACGCTCGACGCCGTTGCCGCCCGTGATTCGGTGCGCGACAACCTGGCTTCCTTTGAACGCAATCTCCGCTTGCGTGAACGTGACTTGGATGCGCGTATCACGCGTCTGGAACAGGAACTCGAACTCGGCAAATGCAATTTGGAGCTGACCCGCTCCCGCCTCGAGCAAGGCAGCCGCAATCTCGTCGAAACCCCCGCCGAGTATCTGAAGGAACCCTTTGTTGACGGTACGCTTTACATCTCCGACCGCCGCATTGATTTCAACGGTCCGGTGACTCAGGCGCTCGCCGAGCACGTTATCGAGCGACTTTACTTCTACAACAACCAAAGCCCGGAATACCCGATCTTCATCGTTATCGACGATTCGCCGGGCGGTTCGGCCTTCGCCGGCTACCAGATCCTGAAGGCGATGGAAAGCAGCAAGGCTCCGGTCTATGTCGTGGTTAAGGGCATGGCGGCGAGCATGGCGGCTATCGTCACGACGCTCGCGCCGAATTCGTTCTGCTACGAAAACACGATTATTCTGCACCACCAGGCTTCGTCGGGCGTTTCCGGCAATATGACCTCGATGAAGGAGCAGTACAATGATCTCAAGACCTGGATTTCGCGCCTCTTCGAACCGATTTGCAAAAAGATCGGAAAAACGCAGGAAGAATTCGTCAAGGACATGTACGCGCATGTCTCGACGGGTGACTGGGCCGCATGGGGCACGGATGCCGTGAAAATGCGCTGGGTCAACAACATTGCCGATCGCATCGTCGAAACCTCGGTGGTTAAAAAGCCGAAAAAGACGCAGCCGATGCAACCGATGATTCTCATGTCCGCAGAAGAGAAAACGGATGAGCGCGGAAACGCCTACGTCGAACTGCCGCCGCTCGAAGCCGGCGACGCCTGGCTGATCTACGATCCGCAGAACCGCTACCGCTTTGCCCGCTAATCTTCCTCAAGAAAGGTAAAAAAATGATTTTCTCGAAACGTGATTTATTCTCCGCCGCCTGCTTCTCCGCCGCTCTTTGCTTCGGCGGGAATCTGTGGGCCCAGGGATCCGAAACGGCTCCCGCTGCACCTGAGCAGCCCGTTGCTAAGGAAGCGCCGGCCGCTCCCGTCAAGACCCCGATTCAGATTCTCGAAGAGGAATTGAAGGCACTCGGCGAAGCTACCGAAAAAATCGCCGCCGAACGTGCTAAGATCGAAGCGGAACTCGCTCTCGCCAATGCCGAACGCGACCGTGAACTTCTCCCGAAGCAATTGGAAAAAATGCGCTTGGATGCCGCCAATGCGCAGCGCATGACGACGCTGACGGCGAAGCTGGCTGAAATCGACACCGAGCGTGCTAAGCTCGAACGCGATTTGGCGCTCGCAACCGGTCGCGGAAATGCCAAGTTGCGCGAAAAGCAGTTGCGCGCGACGGAATTGGAATCCGCTTCCCGCGAATTGCAGATGGATCTCGCGGCATTGAATGCGCAGTTCACCGCACCGCAGTCCCTGCTCGCCAAGAAACAGGAACTCTCCAAAGTCGCATCCGCCCAGCCGAAGTACCTCAAGGAACCGCTTGTGGACGGCACGCTTTACATCTCCGACCGCCGCATTGATTTCAACGGTCCGGTGACGCCGAATCTCGCTTCCTGGGTTTGCGAACAGATTTATTTCTACAACAACCGCAGCACGGAATACCCGATTTTTATCGTTATCGATAATTCGCCGGGCGGCTCGGTTTTTGCCGGCTACCAGATTCAGAAGGCGATGCAGAGTTCCCGCGCGCCGGTCTATGTCGTAGTCAAGGGCATGGCGGCGAGCATGGCGGCCGTTATCGCAACAACGGCGGAACGCTCCTACTGCTTTGAAAATACGAAGATTCTCCACCACCAGATCTCGTCCGGCTTCAGCCGCTCGAATCTGACGGTTCTGCGCGAAAGCATGGCCGTTGCCGAACAGGTTTACAAAATGTTCATCGGCCCGGTCGCCGACAAGTTGGGCATCACGATTGAAGAATTCACGAAGCAGATGTATGCCAATAACTCCGACGGGGATTGGCAGCAATTCGGTTCCGAAGCCGTGAAAAGCCGCTGGATTGACTACCTGGTCGATCGCGTGGAAGAAACGGCGACGGTTTCGATCGCCCGCAATGAAGCCGTGCCGCCGATGGCTGCTCCGCGTGCGTTGGCGGAAAAGACCGACGCCGAAGGCCGCCGTTACGTCGAACTGCCGACGCTGACGAATCCCTTCGACTGCTGGTGGCTCTCCGACAGCAAGGGCTACTACCGCGCTAAGTAACTGAAACTGAGGGTCCGAAGCCGGGTTCCGCCGAGATTTTGCGGAACGCCTTGAATTGGCTTCGGACCCTCATTTTTTTATGACCAAACCGAAGTCCGAGCCGAATTTTATCGCGCCCGCCGGCATGAGCGGGGAGCTGGAGGATTTTATCGCTTTCCTCGACTTGGAGCGCGGGCTCGCGAAAAACACCCTGATAGCCTACCGGAAGGATTTGACGCAGTTTGCTGATTTTATCCGGCGGGAAGGGAGAAAAGGAGATTGGCGTTCCGTCGAAGCCGAAGATGTGGCCGAGTGGCTGCGGGAGCTCGACGATGAGGGGCTTTCTGCCAAAAGCGCGGCCAGAAAGCTTACGGCTCTGCGTGCCTTTTCCAAGCGCCTCGTGATTGCCGGATTGCGGCCGGACGATTTTTGCGAAGTAATCGCGCGCCCGAAAATCGCGAGGAAATTGCCCGATTCGCTTTCCGTCGAAGAAGTGACGAAGATTTTGGAGTTGCCTGTCGGCTGTTCGCCGCAAGGTCTTCGCAATCGCGCGATGCTTGAGCTTGCTTACGGGAGCGGCCTGCGCGTCTCGGAGCTTTGCACGCTCGACATCCAGTCCGTCAATTTTGAGGAGGGCCTGGTGCGCGTGCGCGGAAAGGGGAACAAGGAGCGCATCGTTCCCGTGGGCGACGAAGCAATCCATGCGTTGAAAAACTACCTTTCGGAGGCGGGGCGTCCCTTGCTCGCCAAGCCGAAAACCGGTAGCGCGCTTTTCATCAGCCAATGGGGCAGGGCGATTTCGCGCAAAACGTTTTGGGTGGTGCTTCAAGAGGAAGTCCGGCGCGCCGGCATCAAAAGAAAAATTCATCCGCACCAATTGCGGCATGCCTTTGCGACGCACCTGCTCGCCAACGGCGCCGATTTGCGTTCCATTCAGGAAATGCTCGGGCATGCCGATATCAGCACGACGCAGATTTATACGGCCGTCGAAAAAACACGCCTCAGCGACGAACACCGCCGCACGCACCCGAGAGCGCGCTTGGATTAGCGCGGGATTTCCCGGGGCGTAATTTCGCCTCGCGTGCAAGCGGGAATCGGTGCAGAATCTTCGGCACTTATGAGCATTGAAGAAAAAATTGCAGCCCTCGGTCTAACGCTTCCCCAACCCCCGGCCCCCGCCGGCGCCTATGTGCCCGCAGTTCAAAGCGGCAATCTGCTTTTCCTCTCGGGAACGCTCCCGATGGCCGACGGCAAAATGACGCATTCCGGTATGATCGGTTCGTCGCCCGAAAAAGATATCGCCTACGGCTACGCAGCGGCCCGCCAATGCGCGCTTGCGGCTCTTGCCAACGCCAAGGCTTATCTCGGCTCGCTCGAGCGCATCAAGCGCATCGTCAACGTCAACGGCTTTGTTTACGCTCCCGAAGGTTTTGCCGACGCCCCGAAGGTCATCAACGGCGCCTCGGAACTCTTCCTCGAGCTTTTCGGAGAAAACGGCAAGCATGCCCGTGCGGCGGTTGCGCTCGGCGGCGTACCGCTCCATGCGACGGCTGAAGTGCAGGTCGTTTTGGAAATTGCTTAAGCGCGTTCTCGGCTTGTCGTCGTGAGTAAGCTGGTTTCTGAATTAGATGCCTTAGTCGCCGGAATCGAGCGTCCGTCCTGGGACGCGTATTTCATGGCGATGGCTATCCTGATTGCCTCGCGTTCCGCTTGCGAACGCCTGCATGTCGGTTGCGTGCTCGTTTCGGCGGGGACGCACCCGAACCGCGTGATTGCCGCCGGGTACAACGGCTTTTTGCCCGGCGCACCGCATTGTTCCTGCGTGCGCGAAGGGCACGAACAGGCGACGGTCCATGCCGAGCAAAACGCGATTGCCGACGCCGCCAAGCGCGGAGTTTCCGTCATGGGGGCGACGGTTTACGTCACGCATTTCCCCTGCATTAACTGCGCGAAGATTTTGGCCTCCGCCGGCGTCGGGACAATCAAGTACCTGCACGATTATCACAACGATCCGCTCGTCGAAACGCTGTTGGCCGAAGCCAAGATTCGCGTCGAACACCTGCCGCTCTCCTCGAAGAGCGCTTAACGGCCGTGAAGCTCGAAGGTTCTGATATCATTTACGAGAAGGTCTGCGGGAATTTCCTGCTCGCCCGTTTGAATGTGCGCGGGATTTTCGAGCGTTCCGTGGTTTGGATTTCACGTTTCTCCCGCGAAGAGGGCGCCCACGGCTTGATTCTGAATGCGCCGATGGGAAAAATGCTGGGCGAGTGTTCGCCGACTTTCGCGGGAACGCCGTTTGCGCGTATCCCGATGCATATCGGCGGGCCCGTCGATGAGATGCGCCTTTCCGTCCTTGCCAGCGTCAAAAATTTAATCACGGGCGACCGTATGCTGCAGCTGGGACTGCCGCCGGATCGCATTCGCGATTTGATTAACGATACTTCCGCGCGGCTTTTCGCGTTTGCCGGAGCGGCTGCGTGGGCTCCGAAGCAGTTGGAAGACGAATTGGCGGCGGGCACCTGGCTCGTCGTCCGCGCCGATTTTGCCGCTTGGGAAAATGATTCCGGACGCGGGCTTTGGGAGACACTTTTGAAAAACAACAAGAAGCTTGAGGCGCAGTTGATGTTACGGGCTCCGAGGCGCCTCGACGAAAATTAACCGCCCTGCCGGGACGGTGCGCCGTGTTGCGGGAAACGGCAACGGCGAATCTTAGGACCGGCGGGCATTGCGATTTTATGAAGCGAATTTTTCTCTCGGGCTTGAGCCTTTTCGTCGCGTGGGCGAGTGCCTGTGCGCAAGGGGATACGACGCCGGAAGCTGCGGTGCGGGCTGTCGTCGGGCGCGTTTTCCCGGACTTGGAAGCTCGCCTGCTCGTGGAACTTTCGGAGTCACGTGAGGCTTCCGGCGATTATTTTTGCCAGGAGCTCGAGGCGGGGAAATTGCGCGTGCGCGGGAGTAGCCCCATTGCACTATGCCGCGGCGTGTACGATTTTATCCGCAACAACGGCTACGGCATCGTGCATTGGTCGGGAGACCGTTTGGATTTGCCGGAGAATCTGGGGCTGGCGCGGACGCGGAAATGTGTTTCGCCGTTCCGTCACCATTATTATTTCAACGTCGTTACTTACGGTTATACCTTGCCTTATTGGGACTGGGCCCGTTGGGAGCGCGAAATCGACTGGATGGCACTTCACGGAATCGATATGCCGCTGGCCTTGGTGGCGAACGAGGCGATTACCGCGAGGGTTTGGCGCAGGCTCGGTTTTACGGAAGAGGAAATCGCCGATTATTTCGTCGGGCCGGCTCACTTGCCGTGGATGCGCATGGGCAATATCAGCGGCATCGATTCGCCGCTTCCCGCGGAGTGGCACGAGCGCCAGATTGCGCTCCAGCATCGGATTTTGTCGCGTATGCGCAGCCTGGGGATGAAGCCGATTTGCCCGGGTTTTGCGGGATTCGTTCCGCAGGCCGTCACGCGCTTGTTTCCGAAGGTCAAAATAACGGAGACTTCGTGGGGCGGGGCGTTTCGCAATTGGATGCTTTCCCCCGAGGAACCGCTGTTTTGCGAAATCGGAAAATTATTTATCGAGGAATGGGAAAAGGAGTTCGGCAAAAACGACTATTATCTCGTCGACAGTTTCAACGAGATGGAAATCCCTTTTCCGTCGCACGGGAATCCCGAACGCTATGCGCTTTTGGCGGATTACGGCGAAAAAGTTTATCGCTCCGTCAAGGCCGGTAATCGGGACGCCGTTTGGGTTATGCAAGGCTGGATGTTCGGTTACCAGCGCAATATTTGGGATCCCGCGACTTTGCGTGCTTTGTTGAGTCGCGTCCCCGACGACCGTATGCTTCTGCTCGATTTGGCGGTCGATTACAACCGGTGTTTTTGGAAAAACGGCGCGAATTGGGAGCTCTACGAAGGATTTTTTAATAAACCCTGGGTATACAGCGTTATTCCGAACATGGGCGGGAAATCCGGAATGACAGGTGTGCTTGCGTTCTACGCCAACGGGCATTTATCCGCGTTGAATTCCGCAAACAGAGGCAAGCTGACGGCCTTCGGTATGGCACCGGAAGGGTTAGAAAATAACGAGGTGATTTACGAACTTATTGCGGATGCGGGCTGGAGCAGCACGGCGATCGACGTCGAAGCCTGGCTGGAAAATTATACGCAGTGCCGTTACGGAAGCGTGCCGCAGGGCATGAAGGCGTTTTGGCAAGGGATGGTGCAGTCCGTTTACGGTTCGTTTACGGATCATCCCCGCTACAATTGGCAACTGCGACCGGGGATGGTCGGTAAGGGGACGATTAACGCGAATGCGGCGTTCTACCGAGGAATCGAAGCGCTTGCGGAGCATGCCGCATCGATGAAGGGCAACGTAAATTTCGAAAATGATTTTTGCGAATGGGCGGTTGCGTACGCCGGCGGAAAGGCCGAAGCGCTGACCCGCGAAATCGAACTTGCCTATGCGCAGGGGCGTCGTGAAGCGGCGGAGGCGGCGGAGAAGCGCTTCATCGGGCTTTTGGAAAAGGCGGATCAGGTGCTCGCATCGCACCCGACGAAGTCGCTGGAGCATTGGATTCGCCGGGCCCGCAACTGCGCCGACGGCAATGAGGCGCTCGCGGATTACTACGAGCGGAATGCGCGTCGCATCGTGACGATTTGGGGGCCGCCCGTCGAAGATTATTCCGCACGGCTCTGGAGCGGGCTCATCGGGACGTATTACCTTCCGCGCTGGAAGCATTATTTTGAAATGAAAAAAAGCGGGAAATCCTTCGATTTTCCGCAGTGGGAACGCGCTTGGATTGAGCCCGGGAATCATATTTCGCCCGCCGTGAAGAACCCAGTTGAAAGCAAGCTCGACGCCGCTTTGGAGCTTCTGCGCAGTGCCTCCGGCATATAGTCGATGCATGCTTTAAAAGTTGGCGTTTATGGCTTGTAACTTCGGGAGTGCTGTGCGAATATGAGGCAGAAAAATATGGAAAAACAAGTAGCAACGAAACCGCACCGAGAACGGAAACCGCGTGTAAAACTGGATAATCCGTTCTTTCAGGAGGCTTACGATCAGCTCGAAAAAGACATTCGTAATGTCAAAAAAATGAGCAGAGAAGAAGCGCTTGCTTGGATTAAACGCGTTGCCCCTTCCGCTTAATTTTTCTGTGGCGCTTCATTCTATTTACGGTTTTCACGGATGTTCCCGAGAGGACGCGGAAAACATTCTTCTCTCTTTTGAACTCAGGGAGAGCGCCAATGATTTTGAGTGGCTCGGGAAAGGTTTTTATTTTTGGGAGGACGATCCTCAGAGAGCGCTCGATTGGGCATACACGAGAAGGAGGAAAATCCGACAGTGCTCGGGGCTATTATTAATCCGGCTCAATGCCTTGATTTGGCTTCTTCTGATGGAGCGCGTTTACTCCGTCGTGCCTACGAAAAACTCAAAGCTTTTTACGATTATACGGGAAAGGAGTTTCCGGAAAATCGGCAAGGTCGCAGGAACGATCAAGACAAATTGAAACGTTACCTCGACTGCGCTGTCGTAAACACGCTTTTCGAACAAAAAAAGATTCCCGCCGTCAAATCTCCGTTTATCGAAGGCAGCCCGGTTTATCCGGGAGGGAAATTTTTTGAAAAGACGCATACGCAAATTTGTGTCCGGGAGGCGTCTTGCATATTGGGTCTTTTTATCGTGCAGGATATCGCTGCGTGGAAAAAGGTGTTGATGTTCTCCGAGAAATCGGAGCTTCCCCGCTAAATTCGGATTTGCGGGATCGGGCGGAGATGGGCTAAAATGCTTCGAATATGACAGAAATCTTCTTTTCGGCACTGGCACTTGTAATCGGATATATTTTGGGCGCGATCCCGTTTGCGGTAATCGTCGCGAAGCGCTACGGCGTGGATATTCTCAAGGCGGGGAGCGGTAATCCCGGCGCTACCAATGTTAAGCGTACCTGCGGGAAGGCCGCCGGCAACCTCGTATTCTTCCTCGACATGTTCAAGGGCTTTGCCGCCTCGTTCTGGCCCTGGCTCGTGATGGGCGCGCTCGTCCCGACCGACTCCGCCGAGGCCGCTAACTGGCCGCACGCCATCGCCGTTGCCCAGCTCTGCGGTTTCGCCGGCGCACTGCTCGGCCACTGCTTCTCCGTTTTCCTGAAATTCAAGGGCGGCAAGGGCGTTTCGACGACCATCGGCGGCCTGCTCGGCGCGATGCCGATTGCCGTTCTCGTCGGCGTTGTCGTGTGGCTCGCAGTTTACTTCCCGACGCGCATCGTCGCCATCGCTTCCATGGTCTTCGGACTCTCGCTTCCGTTGACCTCGATGATCCTGGCTAAATTCTTTCCGCAGTTCGGCTACACGGGAATCCACGTCGGATTCTGCCTCGTCGTTGCCGTTTTCATCATCATCATG
The DNA here is from genome assembly GCA_017546455.1 of Opitutales bacterium. Lineage (GTDB taxonomy): Bacteria > Verrucomicrobiota > Verrucomicrobiia > Opitutales > UBA953 > Spyradosoma. The sequence goes on along the minus strand of JAFYWY010000050.1, from coordinate 2,933 downwards.
CACCGTTCGAACATCGCACGCCTGCTCAAGGGAGAAGAAAACTCCTTCAAGAAATAGGCGCTCGCTCTGCGGAAACGCGTAAAACAAAACTAACTACCATTTACACTCAGAATGAATAAAACAAAAATCGGTATCGGATTTATCGGATTCGGCACGGTCGGGCAGGGCGTTTGGAAGCACCTGCAGTCCCAGCGGGAAGAACTCGAAGAACGTCTCGGCGTTTCCATCTCTTTCCCGAAGATCGCCGTGCGCGACCTCAAACGCGAACGCGGCGTAAGCGTTCCGGCAGAGACCCTGACGCTTGACCCGATGGAAGTCGTCAACCATCCCGACGTCAACATCGTCTGCGAACTCATGGGCGGAACCACCAAGGCCAAAGATTACACCCTCGCCGCCCTCAAGCTCGGCAAGGTTGTCGTTTCCGCCAACAAGGCACTCATTTACGAATTCGGACGCGAAATCTTTGACGCCGTCAAGGAATTCGGCGGCCACTACTACTTCGAAGCTTCCGTCGCCGGCGGGATTCCGATTATCAAGACCCTGCGCGAAGGCCTCGTCGCCAACCGCTTTGCCTCCATTGCCGGGATCATCAACGGGACCTGTAATTACATCCTCTCGCGCATGGAGGCGGAGGGCAAATCCTACGAAGAAATTCTTCAGGACGCGAAGAAACTCGGCTACGTTGAAGCGGATGACCGTCTCGACCTCGACGGCTGGGACGCCTTCCACAAGGCCGTTATTCTCGCCTTCCTCGCTCACGGGAAATGGGTTTCCGAGCGCGATGCCCTCGTCGAAGGGATTCGCAATGTCACGCTCGAAGACATGCACCGCGCCCGCGATTTCGGCTACCGTATCAAGCTGCTCGGCATGATTCGCCGTAATTTCAAAACCGGAGCACTCTCGCTCGGCGTTTATCCGGCTCTCATTCCGCTCGACAAGACACTCGCCCGCGTGGACGGTGTTTACAACGCAATCAAGCTTTCCGGCGACGTTGCGGGAACGACGATTCTCATCGGACGCGGCGCCGGCCAGGACGCGACCTCTTCCGCCGTCATCAGCGACATCGTTGATGCCATGATCGGGATTCGCGACAACGCCCACAAATTCCTTACGCCCAGCGACATCGACGCCTGCTACCGCCTCGGCGAGTCCGCACGCATGGCGACGATGGACGAAATCCGCTCGAAATTCTACTTGCGTATTTCGATTTTGGACGAACCCGGCACCCTCGTCGGATTCTACTCCGTGCTCGCAAAACACGGTGTTTCTGTCGCACGCGTCGTCACCTACGAACACCAGGGCGAACGCCGCGGGACCATCACGCTCGCGACCTATCCGACCTCGGAAGCCATCATGGAACGCGTCGTTGACGAGCTCAAGCAGCTTCCGGAAATCCTTACCGCACCGCTCGTGCTCCGCATTTACGAGCCGACGCGCGAGTAGTTTTCGGACTCTGAAGCATCGGGCTGCGTGCCCGGAAAAGACGTTCCCGCAGGGTAACTGGCGGGGACGTTTTTTTAGTTTTTATGTGCGGTTTTAGCAAGGACGTGTACCCTAAATGTGAGAAAGTAGGGGCAAAGGATTCTTGTCCCTACTTTTATGATTGAAACTTTTCCGCGAGAGCGGCGTTCTAATAGGCATTATGAAGAAAATCTTCTTTGCCTTGTTTGCCCTTGCCTCCGTCGTGCTTTTCGCAAGCGATTCTAAACAGGAAATCGCGAAGAAGCTCCACGGAAGGATTCGAATTGTTGACATTGGCGAAGACTATAGGGTTCGTCGTGTCGATATTGGCGAAGACCTTGTAGTTAACCTTGCTATGGACGGAACACTGCCTGGGGCTTGGAAGCTTGTTGCCATAGGAGAAGACTACAGAGTTCGGTTCGTTGATATTGGGGAAGACATCCGCGTAAAAATTAGGAATTTCGACGAATGGGATAAATATTATCCGGAATAAAGTTTTGTGCGCGGTTTTAGCAAGGCCGCGTACCCTAAATGTGAGAAAGTAGGGGCAAAGGATTCTTGCCCCTACTTTTGTGATTGAAACTTTTCCGTGAGAGCGGCGTTCTGATAGTCATTATGAAGAAAATCCTCTTTGCCTTGTTTGCCCTCGCCTCCGTCGTGCTTTTCGCAAGTGATTCACGTACAGCAGAAATCGCCAAAAAACTCTACGGAAGGATTAAAATCGTTCCGGCTACAGATTCGAGTGCGTATCGAGTTGCTGCAACAAGTCATGGGGAAGACCTTCGCGTGAAAATTGTTCATAGTTGCGCAAATTCTTGCGGCCTCTGGCAAATCGTAGAATCAGGAGAAGATTTTAGAGTACAGCTTCTCAATTCCTCGTACAGTGACGCCGTTATCCGCGTGAAGTTTGTAGAAACAGGTTATGGCTATACGGGGTTTTAGACTCTATACAGTCGTCCGTCCCATTTTCCCCCATACACTTCCGGAGACTCAAATTTCCGCTTTCGCGTCCATGCGCCAAGCGCGTCTTTGTATTCCGTAGTTCCTTCCGTAATGCGCCAGTTACCACTGTTCGGGAGTTTGGGGATTTTCGACCGACTTGGCTTGGCGATGGGTGCGAGGGCCCTAACTAACAGCACAAAGCAAGCTCTAGAAATTCAAAATCTGTCTCAAAATTAAGTTATGTGCGCCGGAGGTGCACTACATTGGATAACCGCGGGTGTAGGCAGAGCCGAAACCCGCGGACAGGCATCAGGCCTTATGCGCTGCTAAGCGACACAGATTTGTCCCCGAGATTCCTGCGGCGCAATGGAACGAGCTACGCGCTCTTTTCGTAGATAAATCTTTGGAAATTCGCTTTTGCGAAAACACGCAACTCATTCCATTACGCCGCAGGCACGCAAACAGAGCTTTGCCTGTCATTTTGCGGCGCTTGTTTTTATGGATTATCCGCGGGTTCCGACTACGTCTTC
>JAFYWY010000049.1 GCA_017546455.1 Opitutales bacterium | reverse complement strand
TGTGAGGATTGGTCGCAGGAGTACTGATACACTTATTCCCGCATGCTCGGGCAAAGAGCTCGAAGCGTGCGACGAAAATCCAACAAGCGCGAGTTATAAAATGAATAGAAAATTTACTTACCTAACGCTATTGCTACTTGCAGTAGCAACCGCACTGCACGCAAAGGGAGACCCGCTGGATGCCTTTAGTGAGCGGTGTATGTTTGACGGCATGTTTGACTGGACTCTCACGAAGGAGTACGTCGACTCGCAAGGGGGACTATCGTTAAAAATTGCGCCGCATTGGTCTTTTCATCGTACCCGGAACATCCTCTACTTCGACTTCAAATACGACACAAAATCCGGAAAGTGGTTTCACGTTTCGGACGGACTTTATGAAGAATTCATTCGCCCGCCCTCTCGCGGCTACTACGAAAACTGGTTTGCGGAAGCGATTGATAAGCGCAATGAAATGCGGGCGGCTCGTGGGGAAGCTTTGATTGACGGGAAGCTCAAAAAACGACCAATCGAGGAAATCGAACGCGAAGAAGCCGATCTCGCACAAAAGCGGAAAGTCCTTTTGGAGGCCTTGGAAAAAGAAAGGAATCTTCGACGGCCCCAGCCAATCAGCACCGCCAACCGGGAGACACCGGATTCTTCGGTTCCAACGGAAAGAACCAATTCGACGAAAACTTGGCTGTTCTCGCTCACGGGAAGTATCGCCTGTGTTGTCGGCCTTTTTCTTTGGCTGAAAATCCGCTCCCGCAGGAGGAAGAACTAAGTAAAATTCGTGGATTTCTTTCGAAAAAGTAAAAATTTTTCAAAAAAATGCATTTTGTAACAAGTTTGTGAGGATTCGTTTTTCTTTTAGCGTTAAAATGCATGCCATGAAAAGCCAAGCTGCGACTATCCTAATCGTTGATGACGACCCGGAAACTCACATTCGGGTACAAGCCGGTTTGGCAAGCGGCAATCTTTTTCACAAGCGCGAAGCGTTCAAGTGGCTTTCCGTATTTTCTCCGTCAGAAGCCCGCCGTTGCTTGCAAAATGAGCATTTTGACCTTGTTTTACTGGATTTGAGTTTCGTCGGTTCCCGTGATGACGGCTGGGATTTGCTGGGCGAACTGCGCCGAAAGTTGCCGAGTATTCCCATCGTGATGCTGAGCGGAAACGACGGAGAGGACGCACGCGTACGCGCTTTGAGAAGCGGCGCGGACGATTTTGTTGCCAAGCCGTTTCGTGCACGGGAGCTCACGGCACGTATCGAAGCGGTTTTACGCCGTGCGACAATTCCCGTCAGCTCCGTACAAGCTCATTTCCCCCGAGGCGCATCCTTAAATCTTTCCCGCTCGTGCATTACGCTTGCCGACGGCTCTTGCATTCGCCTAACGAAAACGGAGCTTCCCCTGCTCCAGTACCTGATTGCCCATGCCCCGCGTGCAATCTCTCGGGATGAGCTCGCAGCGCGTGCTTACAGAAAAGCTTCGGACAATCCGCTGTCGCCGCACACCGTAGATGTTTCTATTGCCCGCATCAGAAAAAAAATTATTCCCGCACTCGGGGAAATCCTCTCTACGGTTTACGGAATCGGCTACAGCTGGAACCGAGACTCCGGAAACACCCTCGACCACTCCGACAACGCCGCACAATGAAACTGCGTATTTTCATTCTGTTTTTTTCGCTGTTCACGCTCGCAGGTTCCTTAGTGATGCTCGGCATTTGGGCACAGCAAAATGACGCAAAGCGCGACGACGCCGAGCGGAAAAACCGCCGCCTTCAAGCGGAATCGGACGCCGTAGCCGGAACTGAATCCGCATGGCGCACGCTGGTGCAAAGCGCCGATTCAATCTCGCCGTCCGCCTTTCCGGAAATTTCTGAAAAAACGCCGCTCCCGCCACCGTTAAATACGATTGCGGAAAATGCGTTCAGCGTCCAAAACCTGCAATACCATTTGCGCTGGAGCTCAAAACCCAAAACGGCGGAAACATTCGAGGCGCAGGCCCGCTCCGATATGGCCGCAACGCTCCGCTTTGCGCCGGAGCTTAAACCCGAGCTTGCGATAAGGTCCGTGCTCAGCAACATCGGGACGGGACGCTACCGGGCCGTTGAAGCAGGAACGCCCCGGGAATTTTTAGAGCAGCAGGCCGCACGGCACGCCTACGGATTTGTCGGCTTCTTTCACAACGGCGACATTTTCCTTTTCCGTCGTCTTACCATGAGTAACGGACGCTCTTGGGTACAGGCTTTCCGCTTGAACAAGGCGGCACTGGAGGCCCGCTTATTGGCTCCCGCAAAGAAGAACTTCCCCGAAGCCCGACTCGTCTATGGCGATCAGCCTGCCGATCCGGGAAGCATTGAAGCAAAAATTTCCGACTTTCCCGCCGCGTTGCTTCTCGGCAACAACGACATTCCTCTGCCGGAAGCAGCGAAAAATTCCTTTCGGCAAAACGCGTTAATTCCCTTAGCGCTTTTGCTGATAGGCGCGGCGGGCACTCTAATTGTTGTCTGCCTCGGAAGTATTATAAGGGCCCGGCGACGGGAGCGCTTCGTCAGCGCCGTCTCGCACGAATTGCGCGGCACCTTAAACACACTCTGCGGAATCGCTGCCAACCTGAACGACGGCCTCGTCTCCGCAAAGGACTTTCCGAAGACCTTCGAGACGCTCGACAAAGCCGGCTTGGCACTGACCCACCTCTTCGAAAACGTTCTGGCTTATTCGGGCCTAAAGGGACGACGCCACCCGGGAAGTAGCAGGGAAACCATTTCTGCAGAACGCTTGGCGGAACATCTCGAATTGCGCGGAGCCGAGCGCCTACGCGTCGCCGGTATGCACTTGTCGGTGCAACTCGAAGAACAATCGCGCTTTGCCATGCTGCAAACGGATGTCATCGCCGTCGAACGCATTGTCATGAATCTTTTTGAAAATGCCTGCAAATACGCCTGCCAACCCGGAGCAACCGTGGATTTGACCATTCTTTGCAAAGGAAAGTATATGGAAATCAACGTTCGGGACCGTGGTTCGGGAATTGACGCGATAACGCGCTCGAAGCTCTTCTCGGAAAACATCCGTCCGCGCAACGGTAACAAAAGCCTCGGACTCGGTCTGCCGCTTTCCCGCAAGATTGCACGCGCCCTCGGCGGCGACCTGCGCCTGCTCGCAAGCTCCTCCGCCGGAACTTGCTTCCAAGTTCGGCTCCCGCTGTAGGGAACAGCAAGCGGGAAACGGAGCCGATTGAGCTCCCCTTTTTAAGCGCTGAATACGCACCTTTTTCTTGCGGAAAGGGGACTTTTTCGATTCAATTGGCGGTTCATTTCAGAATTTCGAAGTATCGGAGCGAAGTTCTTTTTAACCAATAAAAAACAAAACAATCCAATTATCCAATGTTTCCCGCGATTCCGATGCACGGCGAAATACGGAGCCATTATCATCATGAACATCACGATTAAAGACCTCTTGGACGCCGGCGTACACTTCGGTCACCAGACCCGCCGCTGGAATCCGAAATCCCGCGAATTCGTCTTCAAACACCAGAACGGCGTTTCGATCATCGACCTCGAAAAGACCTTTGAATGCCTCGAAAAGGCCTCGAAGTTCATCGAAGACACGGTCGCTTCCGGGAAAGATGTCCTCTTCGTCGCAACGAAGCGCCAGGCTCAAGACCTGATGCGCGAAGCTGCAAAGTCCTGCAACATGCCCTACGCCACGAACCGTTGGATGGGCGGCTGCCTCACGAATTTCGAAACCGTCAAGGGTTCCCTCGAAAAGTATCGCAAGTATCTGCGCATGGAAGCCGACGGCTCCCTCGACAAGATGAACAAGAAGGAAGCAGCTGTCATCAAGCGCCACATGAAGCGCATGGATCGCGGCTTTGAAGGCCTTTTGGACTTCTACAAGCTCCCGGGTGCCGTTTTCGTCATCGACATCAAGAATGAAGAAATCGCCGTCGCGGAAGCAAAGCGCATGAACATCCCGGCTGTCGGTCTCGTTGACACGAACTCCGACCCGTCGCAGGTCGCCTTCCCGATTCCGGGCAACGACGACGCCGTCAAGTCCGTTCGCCTCATCGTCTCCGTCATCACGGACGCGATCCAGGCCGGTTTGGCTCGCCGTAGCGTTGAAATGGAAGCCAAGAAGGCTGTCATTCCGGCGCGCCAGGAACTCGCTGCCGACAGCGATGCTGCCGGTGACGTGACGATCTCGGCCGAACTGCTGAAGGACAACCAGCTCGCGGACAAAAAGCCGGCCCGCAAGCCGCGCACCGGAACCCGCAAGCCGCGCGCTCCGAAAGCCGCTGAATAATCCCTAAACACAAGGAAAAATTATCATGGCAACAATTGACGCAAAAACCGTTAACGAACTCCGCACCCGCACGGGCGCCGGGCTCATGGACTGCAAAAAAGCGCTCGTCGAAACCAACGGCGACATGGACGCCGCTGCGGAAATCCTCCGCAAGAAGGGTGTTGCGACGCGCGACAAGAAGGCAGGCCGCGCAGCTTCCCAAGGCACGGTCGCTTCCTACATTCACATGGGCGGCAAGATCGGCGTTCTCGTCGAAATCAACTGCGAATCCGACTTCGTAGCGAAGAACGAACTCTTCCAGAGCTTTGCCCGCGACATCGCGATGCACATCGCCGCTGCCGCTCCGCGCTTCCTCAAGCGCGACGAAGTTCCCGCAGAAGAAATCGAAAAGGAAGCCGAAATCGTTAAGGCTCAATGCGAAGGCAAACCGGCTCAGGCAATCGAAAAGATCGTCGCCGGCAAGCTCGAAAAATTCTACTCGGAAGTTTGCCTCCTCGATCAGCCCTTCGTTAAGGACGACAAGAAGACCATCAACGAACTGATCACGGAACAAATCACGAAGACGGGCGAAAACATCATCATCTCCCGCTTCTCGCGCTTCCAAATCGGCGCGTAATTCCGGTAAAAACAAGATGAGCGTTCCCGCAAGCTTACGCGGGAACGCTTTTTTATTATTGTCCCGCAACGCCTCCGCGCATTAAAAGAAAAACCTGCATGATTAAAAACTGCATCATCTTCGTCCTGCTCCTCGTCATCCTCCTCACGGGACTCACGGGCGCCGGACTCTATTGGCTGAACGACGACTTCAGAAAAGAAGCCGACGACATCTTCCGTCTCATCGGCAAGGAAGCCGATAAAATCGACTAAGCCGCCGCACGCCGCTCAAGCCACTCATCCACGTCTAAAAATACTTTCCATGGCACTCGAAAAAATCACTTCCGTACGCTCCGTCCCCGTCGTCGTCCCCGGCGACGACATCGACACCGACCGCATCATCCCCGCACGCTTCCTCAAGAGCATCACCTTTGACGGACTCGGCGAATTCGCGTTTTACGACGAACGTAAACACGCCGACGGCTCCGACACCGACCACCCGATGAACGCCCCCGCCGCCCAAGGCGCCGGCATCCTCGTCACCGGCATGAATTTCGGCTGCGGCAGCTCCCGCGAGCACGCCCCGCAGGCACTTTGGCGCCGCGGCATCAAGGCCGTCATCGCCGGCAGCTTCGCCGAAATTTTCTTCGGCAATGCAACCACACTCGGGGTCGCCTGCGTCTGCGCCGACCGCGAAGCGCTCAACCGCATCGAATCCTGGGTCGCCGAAAACCCGGGACAGCCGATCGAAGTCGATGTCGACAAGCTCTGCGTCCGCTTCGGCGAAGCAAGCGTCCCCGTCACCCTGCCCGCCGCCGTCCGCAACGCGCTCATCAACGGCCGCTGGGACCCGATTGCAGATCTGCTCGAAAACGCCGAAAAAATCAAGACTCTCGCCGGGAAAGTCGCTTAAAAACGCCCGAGACGTGCCGAAGTTCAAAAAATTGCGAAAATTTTCTTGCATGATTTGACCCGGCACGTTTTAATTGCGTTTCCTTTTTGAAATTCCAACTCCGGAAGGAACAAACAAACGCCTTTAACAAGCGCTTTTTGGGCTTTCCGCCACATAAAATTCAATGAAAACAACTTTAGCAAAGACTCCGAACGACACCGAAAAGAAATGGTATGTCGTTGACGCGACGGGCAAAACGCTCGGACGCCTCTCCGTGCAAATCGCGGCCATCCTCCGCGGACGCCACAAGCCGACCTACACGCCGCACGTTGACACCGGCGACTTCGTCGTCGTCATCAATGCCGACAAGGTCGCACTCTCCGGCGCAAAGGAAGAAAACAAGACCTACATGTTCTACACGGGTTGGGTCGGAACCGCCTACCGCCGCAACGTCGCCGACATGCGCGCACGTCGTCCGGAATTTCTCATCATGCACGCCGTCAAGGGCATGCTCCCGAAGAACCGTCTTGCCAGCGCGATGCTCAAGAAGCTCAAGATCTACGCCGGCGCGGAACATCCGCACGCTGCGCAGAATCCGGTTGAAATCATCGACGCGAAATAGTTTAGGAGAATTTACTCATGAATAAAGACGTTCCTGTTTTTGTTGCCGTTGGTCGCCGTAAAACCTCCACCGCACGTGTTCGCATCGCGTCCGGCTCGGGCAAAATCGTCGTCAACGACAAGCCGCTCGAAATCTACTGCTTCACGGAAGCGCTCGCGAAAGCGGCAACGCTCCCGCTCGGAGTCGCCGGTCTCGAAGGTTCCCTCGATATTTGCGTCCGCGTCAACGGCGGCGGTTGCAACAGCCAAGCCGGTGCTATCTCGCACGGTCTTGCCCGCGCAATCGAAAAGTACAATCCGGAACTCCGTAGCGTTCTCAAGAAGGCCGGTCTCCTCACGCGTGACGGTCGTGCTAAAGAACGTAAGAAAAGCGGTCAGCCGGGTGCACGCAAGCACTTCCAGTTCTCGAAACGCTAATCGCTTGCAACAATCAGAAAAACGCCTCGAAAATTCGAGGCGTTTTTTTATTTTGTACCCTATGGCTTTTCTAAAACGCTTGCTTTCCCTCCCCTGCTTCCTCGCCGCCGCAACACTGTTTGCCGCAGACGCCCCGCAGCGCATCATCAGTCTCACCCCCTGTGCGACCGATATCCTAAACGAACTCGGTATCAGCCGGGAACTCATCGGTGTCACCCGCTATTGCAAGCCGCCGGCAACGAGTAAGCCGCAGATTATCGGCGGGCTCTTGGACCCTTCGGCCGAAACCGTACTGAGCCTGAAGCCCGATCTCCTGATTCAAGCCGACATCCGCGACAAAAGCTTCCTTGAGCGCATGGCAAAATACGGAATCCCGTACGTCACGCTCTTCCCCGAGAGCTATGAAAACATTAAGCGCGACATCGCCCTCCTCGGCGAAAAAACCGGACGCCGCGAACGCGCCCAATCCGTCTTGGAAGAATGGGACCACACGGAAAATACCATTCGGGAATCACTCCGCAAAAATCCGCTTCTAAGCCGTCCGCGCGTGCTGATTCTCTGGGGTGAGGTCTGCGCCGGTCCGCAATCCTACCTTAACGACGCCATCCTGCTCTGCGGCGGCATCAATGCCGCGCCCGGAGATACTGCGCGCGCCTGGCCCCAGCTATCGCGGGAGAAGCTCATCACGACGCGCAGCGATCTGATTATTTATGTGACACCTGACGGCCCCGAACAGCTTAGCTTTGCGCCGGAGCTTGCCGACACACTGAAAAAAAATCCGGGCCTCGCCCCG
>JAFYWY010000006.1 GCA_017546455.1 Opitutales bacterium | reverse complement strand
GTCGCCGCCGGTGTAGCTGCGCATGGAGTAGTGGAGCGGGAGGTGCGAGCAAACGAAAATCGGCGCCTTGAAATGCTCCTTTTGCTTTTGGCTCAAATAAGCCTCAAGATTGGCTGCGGTGCGTTTGACGGTGGCTTCGTCGTCCGAGACATCCGGATTGCCGTTGGTCGGCGTTTTGCTTTGGTGCCACATGTAATCGTCTTCATTGATAACGAAAACGCCGTAGCGCTTGCTTGCGGGATCGTTGGCGCCGCTCGGGGCGATGCCGGAGGTGCCGACGGGATCGTGGTTGCCTTGGACGAGAACGAGTTCGTCCGGCTCGATACCGAGTTGCGCGGAAAACAGGGCTTCCTTGAGTGCGGCAATTCCCGAATCGCTTTCGCTCGGCCAGTTATTGAGCTGCACGGTGTAGTCGCCGCAGAAAAGCACGCCGTCCGCGTTCGTGTAGCCGTCGGCCTTGATTTGCGCCAGGAGCTTGGCGACTTGGCTGCCGCCTTCGGCATCAGTGCGGCCCTGCAGATCGGAGCCGGCGATAATTACGGTTTTTTCCGCTTCTGCAAAAAGAGCGGCGGGGACACAGAGTAAAAGCGCGAGTAGGGGTTTCATGCGAACATGCTACCCGAAATCGCTAAACCAAGGAAAGGAATAAGTGATAGCTGATACCGGATAGGTGGACGCCTACGGCGAGGTAAACAGTGAGCGGAAACCGGTGAATGGGGAAAAGGGATAGTTGATAACTGATAACGGATAGGTTTTTTAGTGAATAATGAATAAGTGGTAAGCATTCGGAACTCGGAATTCGCGATTCGCAATTGCCTCTTCGAGGCGCCTCCGGCTTTCGCTTGATGCTCGATGCTTGGCGCTTGTTCCTCAGGAACTAACAGCGGACATGGAGCTCTATCTTTTTTTGTTCGCCGGATTTCTTGATGACGTAGCGGAGGTAGTCCGTGAAGCCGGGGGAAAGCTCCTTGTCATTGAGCTGTTCAAGCAGCACTAACGTTGAATCTACGATGCTGTCGATTCTCGCCGCCGCCGAGCGGCGATGCTCAGCGGTCAGTTCGGCAAAAAATTCTCCCATCAATCGTCCGAGCTGTATATTCGATTCCTTTTTCGAAGCATTTTTCATACGCAGGCAAAAGCGCTTTCCCCGCAAAAAATTGTCTGAGATTCAGACTCCGGCTCCCGCAAAAACAAAAACGCCCCACCGAGTTTCCCCGGTGAGGCGTTTTTGTTTAAGCCTATCTAAAGCTTAGCGACGGCGACGACGCGTGCCGACGAGCGCCAAAGCACCCAAGCCCGCGAGCAAACCGAAGGTGGACGGTTCGGGGATAACGGAGATTTTTAAATTGCTCATGGTCGGTGTTTTCCAAGCGTCGCGCCCATCGGACGGGCTGCTACCGCCTTCGATTGTCACCATCAACTTACTAACATCAAGAGCGGTGACACCCAAGTCATAAGAGAGAGAGACACCGGAAACAGCGCTAGACGTCGCCGTGAGGGCCCAAGAATTACCATCCCACTTAATTTGACCGCTAATTGTGGAGGTCGCACCATAGGTCGGCATAGCGGAGCTCAGGGTCGCACCTGCGGTCAGCTGAACATCATCTCCAGGGTTGGTATATGCGAATACATACCCCTGAGCCGTTGTGTTATCAGTCAGAGCAACTTGAATTTCATCAGCGGGTTTGTCGTATGTGCCGTGCCCGATAACAATAGCGTTAGAGGAGCCAATCAACGCGAGCGTGAGACAGCTGTTTCCCGTCCCGTAGTTGGTCGCATCAAAAGAAAAGTTTAAAATTTTATCCGTACTAATCGTCAGGATGCTCTTCAACGTGTACGTGGAGCAATCTACTTGCCAGTTAGGATCTCCGGAAAGCACTCCGTCATTGATCACGTTTTTATTGTCATGCGTCCAAGTACCGTTTTGGTTATCGGTCAAGGGAGAGATTTCGGACGCGATACCGATTCCGGCTGCTCCCATGAGAGCGACGATCGTAATAGCTATTTTTTTCATAGTGCTTTAGGTTAGTTTTTTAATTTAAAGGGCTTTATTCTACCCCCCCCTAAAAGTCGTCAAGCCTTATTTCGAGCGCATTTAGACGCGGTTCTGAGCGTGGAACATACCTCGCAGGAGCAGACAAGGAGCACGTTCCATTGCGCCGCAGGCGGGTCGGGGACGTATCAGCGCCATTTAGCGGCGCGTGATGTATCGGTACGATCCGCGGGTTTCGGCCATTGCCTACACCCGCGGTTATCCAATGTAGTGCACCTTCGGCGCACTGCCTCGAAGAGGCAATTGCGAATAGCGAATCTCGAATTCCGAATGCTTACCGTTTAGAGAATTCTGTTGTTAGCTTTAGGAGGACAAACACTCGGCGAACTTCTAAGCTCCTAAACTTTCACTCCCTGTGTGTTAAAAGTGTGTTCGCATATATGTATTTTTGGCATTTTTGGGCATAAAAAACACACTTCCCGCAATCGCCCAAAAGACACGAAAAAGCCCGCAATCCCTTTATTTATGCGGGTTTGCGGGCTTTTAAAAATGGTGCTCAAGAGGGGACTCGAACCCCTAAGCCTCTCGGCATATGCACCTCAAGCATACGTGTCTACCAATTTCACCACCTGAGCAATGGAAAAAATGTAAGAATAATTACACGCTGTTTTCGCAAATAATGCAAGCCTTTTTTAAAAATATTTTTATTTCTTTTATTTTATCTATAGAAATTCGTTTTGCGAAGGCGTGCAACTCGTTCCGTTGCGCCGCAGGAATCTCGGGGGCAAATCTACGTTGATTCGCGGCGCATAAGGCCGAAGGCCTGTCCGCGGGTTCCGACAGCGTCTGCACCCGCGGATATCCGATGTTGTGCACCTCCGGCGCACCGCCTCGAAGCGGCAATCGCGAATAGCGGATCTCGAATTCCGGATGCTTAGAAGTGTTACCTATGTCGGCGATTCACCACCCTTTTTGCCTCCGGCGCTATTTCCGTGAAACGGGAATACATTGGATAACCGCGGGTGGAGACGTAGTCGAAACCCGCGGGGAGCCGCCAAGGGCTAAGTGCGCCGCTCAAGGACGTGGATGAGTCCCGGGGAGCGCCTGCGGCGTTTGGAACGGGCAACTCGTTCGCGGCGGAAGACGTAAGCGGAATTCCTCTGCATTCGTGCAATCCGTGTAATTCGTGGATCTTCTTCGACAAACGGGTAAGCGGTGAGCGGAAACCGGGAAATTCACTACTCCCCGTTAACTGCTTACCCACAAAAAAGATTCCCGCGACCTTCTCCGGTGCGGGAATCTTTTGATTTTGCCGATTAGAGCGGCATGTTGCCGTGTTTCTTCGGCGGGCGGGTTCCGCGCTTGTTCATCGTGTTGCGGAGCGCCATCGAGATGACCGCGCGCGATTTGGCAGGGTCGATAACGTCGTCAACGATGCCTTGAGCGGCGGCGCGGTACGGAGCGGCGAACTGCGCGGCGTATTCTTCCGCGTGCGCCTTCTTGCAGGCGGCGGAAGCTTGCTTGGCGGCAGCTTCGGCTTCGGCTTCGGACTTTCCGGCGGCAAGGGCTTCAGCCTTGGCCTTTTCACCGGCGGCAACGATATCCTTCTTGAAGATGATGTTGGCTGCGCCGTCCGGGCCCATCACGGCGATTTCCGCGGTCGGCCACGCGTAAACGGCATCGGCGCCGAGGTGCTTGGAGCACATCGCGATGTAAGCGCCGCCGTAAGCCTTGCGGAGAATGAGCGTGATTTTCGGCACCGTGGAAGCGGAGTAGGCGTGGAGCATTTTTGCGCCGTGGCGGATAATCCCGCCGCGTTCCTGCTGTTTGCCGGGGAGGAAGCCGGGAACGTCCACGAGCGTGACCAAAGGAATATTAAACGCGTTACAGAAGCGGATGAAGCGAGCGCACTTGTCGGACGCGTCGATATCGAGCACGCCGGCCTTCTGCGTCGGCTGGTTGGCGACGATACCGCAAACGATACCCTGCATGCGTGCGAAACCGATGACGGCGTTCTTAGCGAAGTCACGCATCACTTCGAAGAAGGTGTCTTCGTCGAAGAGGCGTTCGATGACCTTCTTCATGTCGATCGGGTTCTTCGGATCTTCCGGAACGAGCTTTTCCATGTCCGGATCTTCCTGCGTGCTGACGCTCGGCGTCGGGTCGTGCGGCGGATCCTTCATGTTGTTGGACGGAAGGTAGCTGAGCAGGCGGCGTGCAATCTGAAGTGCATGCGCGTCGTCTTCCGCGACAAAGTGAACGTTACCGCTGATGGAAGCGTGGGCGGCTGCGGAGCCGATTTCGTCCATCGTGCAGGCTTCTCCGGTGACGGCCTTGATGACTTCCGGACCGGTGATGAACATCTGCGCGTTGGACTTCTTCATGATGATGAAGTCCGTCAATGCCGGCGAGTAAGCGGCACCGCCTGCGCAGGGGCCGGCGATAATCGAAATCTGCGGAACAACGCCCGAGGATTGGACGTTGCGGTAGAAAATATCGCCGAAGCCCTTAAGCGCCATTTCGCCTTCGGGGATACGGGCTCCTCCGGAGTCGTTAATACCGATGATCGGCATTCCGTTCGTCAGCGCGTATTCCTGCGTACGCACGATCTTTTGAGCGTGTGCGTTTCCGAGAGAGCCGCCCTGCACCGTGAAGTCCTGCGCAAACATCGCAACGGGGCGTCCATCCACCAAGCCGACGCCGGTAACGACGCCGTCGCAGGGAAGGTCTTTGCCCTTCATGCCGAAATCCTGGCACTGGTGCTTGACGTGCATTCCGAATTCCATGAAAGAACCGGGCGCCACCAAGCCGGCGATACGATCGCGAGCCGTCATCAGGCCCTTGGCACGGCGTGCGTTCAGTTTGTCTTCTCCGCCGCCGTCGAAGGCTTTTTTGCGAAGTTGTTTCAGATTTTCAATGAGTTC
>JAFYWY010000005.1 GCA_017546455.1 Opitutales bacterium | reverse complement strand
GCTCTCGGGAGTTTGTCCGCGGACGTAATCCTGCCGGTTCCCGCGTCAACGTGGAAGGCGGCGGGCGAGTTGAGTTGCGAGCTTTGGGTGAGCCCTGACAGCGGGAGTGCAAGTGCGACGATTTTGCGTCTCGGCAAGGCGGAGTTGGCTTTGTCGGGCGGCGTTTTGTGTCTGAAAACTTCGGAACAGACGCTTGCGGGCGAGCACGCGACCTTTGCGGCGGGAAGCTGGCACCATGTTGCCGTGTCGCTTTCCGGCGGAGCGATCGAACTCTTTGTCGATAACGTGAGCGCGGGCAAGCTTGAAGATCCGGCGTTTGCGGCGGCCTTGCCCGATAATTGGCGCGGCGTCGAATTGGCGGGCGATTTTCCCGGGCGCCGGGACGAGCTGAGGCTTTGGGATTGTGCGATGGATGCGGGAAGTTTTTTCCTGAACGGACCGCTTTCGATTGTCGATAAGCGGTATGCCGATCTGATTGGGGTATGGCATTTGGACGGGGATTTTGAAGACGGGAAGTGGACGCGGCAGTTTGACGCCGTCGGCTTGCTTTATCCCGAATCGAAGAAACCGTCGATTGCTTCCGGGAATGCGCTTTTCTCGGGGATTCTTCCGGATTCGGGCGCTTCCTTTGAGGCAGCGGGCGACAACACGGTTTTCCGCTATTCGTTTTTACAGGGTTACGTTCGCGGCGTGCACGTGCTTTACGATTGGATTTCTCGGGAACACCTGATCAGCTCGTCCGAATTAATTTATGTCGGCGCGGTGCCGCAGGCGAACGGGTGGGTCGATTTTTCTTATCCGGACAACGATGCGACGGCGATGTCGGGGCTGAGCCGCGAGGCGAGCTACACGGACCGTACGGGAAAGTCCTATACCGGAATTACGAGCTTCGGCGGCCAAGGTGCATCCATGAAGGTCGGAACGGGGCTGTTTACGACTTCGCTCATCGGGAGTTCGAAGTTTACGATTGAAACGCGCCTGTGCCTGCCGGCTTGGGTGAGCGGGGCGAAGATTTTTGAAAACGAAGCCGTTTCTCTGCGCTGCGGGAGTACCGCCGGCGAGTTTGTGCTTCAGGTAGGAACGAGTGCCTGGAAGGCGACGGTCGCCGATTTTCCGCTGAACGGCTGGTTCCATTTGGCGGTGACGCGCAACGGGGGAACGCCGTCTGTTTATTTCAACAAAAACGCGCAGACGGTTGTGACGGCGCCGGCAAGCACACTGCCTGCGGCGGGGACGGAAAGCGTCGTCGGCGAAAATCTTTCCGCGAAGATGGACTATCTGAGAATCTGGGGCAATGAAGCGCGAAGCGTTTCGGACCTGGACGGCACGATTCGTACGGCATGGGCGGACCGCAATCTGTGCGCCCGCTGGGAGGGGGAAATCCTCGGTCGGGATACGGCGTCGTGGGTCGAGCATATCCGTATTCTGAAAAGAAAGCTCGCGGGGACTAAAGGGACGCGCATCACGCTTTGTATCGCGGGCGGCGGTTGGAAGGAATTCGTCGTTAAAACCGCAAGCGGTACCGGTTGGAACGGGCAAAATGCTCGCTGGGCTTTCGGGGCGCGCCTGAAAGAGCTTTACCAAAAATACGGGCCCGATTCGACGGAGCCGATTATCGACGGCTTTGATTTGGACTTTGAGTGGCCGGAAACGGATGCACTTTGGACGGCTTATGCCAACACCATCAGCGTCGTTCGTCAGGTCATTCCCGCCAAGACGTTTTTCTCCAATTCGCTCCACGCGCTTTATTACAAGCTTCCGAATATCACAAACGGGAACGTGAAAACGCACGATGCGCTGGATTTAATCAACTGCCAAAATTACGGTCCGCAGCAGGCGCAAAACAAGTACGCGAATTTCACGCAGGCGTACAATAATTGCGTGAACTACGGGCTGCCGAAGCACAAACTCGTTTTCAGTACGCCGGTTCAGGGGACCGCCGTCCAAAGCGGAGACAGCAATTCCGGCAATTACATCAAAACCTGGCGGGAAATCTACGCGACGGCGAAGGATGCCGGAGCCACCATCGAAAATTCCACGGATTCCATTCCTTACACATTCTCGATTTCCGGCAACACGGTTTCCCGCAATATCAGTGTCGTCGGCGTCGATTCTACGGCAAAGCGTGCACAGTTCATTTACGACAAGGGGCTTCCGGGCATCATGTATTGGGACATGGGCGAAGACGTTGCCTACGATTCCGGAAGCGGCAACAAGACGAATCAGAGCGGCCCCGGTGACCTCTTTCACCCGTTTTCGCTGGTGGCTTCGATGAGCCGTGTTTTGGGAACGACGGTATTCCCGAAGCGTGAGAAAACCCTGGCAATTCAAAGTGCCGGGATTCATGCGGGAAAAACGGCGTTCGCGACGACCCTGAAGATCAGGACGAATCAGGCGTGGACGCTCAGTATTCCTGAGGATGCGAACTGGATTAAGCCGGGGGCGCATTCCGGAAACGGTGACGCCGAACTCGCGCTCGAAATTGCGGAAGCCGGTTTGAGCGAACGCTCTGCTGTGCTGACGATCGTTGCCGAAGACGGTCAAAGCCAAAGCGTGGAAGTGACCCAGATTCGCGGCGATGCCCGGTTTGTGCTGAGTGACGGGAACGCCTGGGAATCGGTTCCTGCCGGCGGAGAAACAAAGGAATTTGAATTTACGACGAATCTCGATGCCGGAGACTTGGTTTCGGAGATTGCCGAAGAGGCCGCCGATTGGCTTTCCGCCGAATTTAAAGACGGCAAGCTCTTGGTTTGCGTTTGCGAGAACGCAACGGTTTCCGAGCGCTCTGGCGTAGTCCGGATTAAGGGAAGCGCCGGAAATGTGCTCGCGGAAATTGCGGTTTCGCAGGAAGCGGCGGCTGCCTTTTTCAAGGCGCAGGCACTTGCTGTCGACGCCGGAGCTTCCCGCACGGATTGGCCTGTCGAAAGCAACACGAAGTGGAAAGTGCTCTCGGCGTCGGCTGATTGGTTGAAGATCGAATCTCCGGCGCTCGGAAGCGAGCAGCGAGCTTCGGGAAGTCTGAGCCTGAGCATCGACGAAAACGGGAGTGTAGAGTCCCGCGAAGCCGGCGTAAAAATCGCTTGGTTGGACGGAGCCCGCTGGCGGGAATTCGTGCTTACCGTGACGCAGGCGGAGGCAAGTCCCGTCCTCGAAACCGAAATTTCGCAGTGGTCAGCTCCGCGCGAGTCCGCGACAAAGCAGGTTGCCGTCCGGACGAATATTCCCGGGAATTGTGCCGTTCGTGTTTTGGAGGGCGGCGAATGGCTGAGCTGTACGGCGGGAAATAATATTTTACGTTTAGCGCTCACGGAAAATACGGGCGCAAGCACACGTACGGGTCGCGTTGAAGTGTCTGCCGGGGCGCTTTCGCGCATCATTACAGTGACGCAAGAGGGGCTTCATTTTTCCTCGGATAAAATCTCGATTTCGGCAGAGGCCGCAGGCGGAACGCAGACGCTGGTCGTGACGGCCAATTGCGGATGGACAATTTCTGCGATGCCGGCATGGATGAGTGCGAGCGTGCTTTCCGGCGGTAACGGAACGACGCAGGTGAAACTTACGATTGAGGCGAGCGCACTTATCACGGCGCGTGCGGGTTCGCTGGTTCTCGAGTACTGCGGAAAAACGGAAACGATTCCGGTCAAACAGGCGGCGGGCGCTTCGCGACCCGTGCAACCCGAAGACGGCGACCGCTTGCCGGTTTGGGACGGCGGTCTGATGCACGATTCGATCGTTTCGATTCTGATTCCGAAGGCCGGGGAATTGCGCGAAATCGTTTTGCCTTTCGAGACGGAAGGCCTGCCGTTCGTGCTCGATCCGGAATGGCTGATCTGCGATTGCGACAAAGGGACGCTCTACCTGGAAGCCGGCCCCAATACGCGGGGCGAGGTGCGCGAAACTTACGTATTCCTGCAAGTCAAGGGCGGCGGCATTCGTGCCTTCGCCGTAAAACAAATCGACCGATAATTTTTGTTCCTATGAAGATTTTCAAAGACGTACTTTCCAAAATGATTTTACTCGCGGCAATGGCGGGACTTTGCGCTTGCGGCGGCGGAGGCGGAACGGGCGGTGAAACGTCTCCCGAAGACGACCCGTTGCCGGAATTCGCGGGAGCGCAAATGCGCCTGAGCTCGGGAAATGCCGAATATTTTTACTTCGTCGATACGACGCGTGTCGTCGTGAAACGCCGCGACGGGACGGAATACGACGGAGCCTATGTTTGCAGACAAAACGAATTGGTTCTAAGCGATTGCAGAAGTCGCCACGGAACGGCGACGGTGAATTATTCCGGGATAATCAGCGGCTACCGCGCTACGCAAGCTCGCGGGCGTTACCGTTTTACGGAAACGCATTCCGAAGACGGAAGCGCCTCTCAGGAAAGCGAGTTTGTGGTGCTGACCGGAAATTAGTGTGCGGAGCGCACGAGGGTTGCCGTTTCCTGCCATTTATTCACTGATTTCCATTTACTGCTCACCCCCGACAATAAATCCTCGCTCGGGCTTTACGGATAATCCATGATTGCGGGAATTTCTTTTTCGAAACAATCGCAATGCTTTCCGTTCGAATCATTCCTTGCCTTGATGTCAAAGCCGGACGCGTCGTCAAAGGCGTCCAATTTGAGTCTCTCCGAGACGCGGGCGATCCCGTCGACTCCGCACGTGCCTACGAAAAGCAGGGCGCCGACGAGCTTGTTTTTCTCGACATCACGGCGTCCTCGGACGGACGCAATATCATGCGCGATGTCGTCGAACGTACGGCCGACCAGGTGTTTATGCCGTTGACGGTCGGCGGCGGTTTGCGGACGGTTGAAGACATTCGCGCGATGCTGAATTCCGGAGCCGACAAAGTTTCCCTGAATTCGGCGGCGATTTCCAATCCCGGTCTCATCCTCGAGTCGGCGAAGCGCTTCGGAAATCAGTGCATCGTCGTAGCGATTGATGCGCGCCGGAATCCGGGTACGGATACCTGGCAGGTTTATTCGCACGGCGGGAGAACGCCCTGCGGCATTGATGTCATCGAGTGGGCGAAGCAGGTCGTTTCGCTCGGAGCGGGCGAAATTTTGCTGACGAGTATGGACTGCGACGGCGTAAAGACCGGGTACGACTTGGAGTTGACGCGTCGTGTGAGTGAGTCCGTCGGCGTGCCCGTCATTGCGTCCGGCGGTGCCGGCAATCTGCAACACATGGTGGACGCCGTAAAAATCGGCAAAGCCAGCGCCGTGCTTGCGGCTTCCATTTTCCACTTCGGAACCTATTCCATTCGCGAGGCCAAGGAAGCGATGCGCGCAGCCGGGCTTCCCGCAAGACTTTAGAAGTCGTGAATAAAGCCCGGTGAATGGTGGAGCGGTAATGCTTCCCGCTCACTAGCCGTTGTTTGCGACTCTAACGGCTTCCGCGTTGGGGACGGCGACGTTGGTTGTTGTTTTGTCCGCCTTGGCCTTGTTGCTGTGCGTTTTGAGGACGCCCGCCTTGTTGCCTCGAGGCGTTTTGGTTGTTGTTTTGCGGATTGGCGTTGCCTCTTTGGACGACTTGGACGGCAGAGCCGGTAGTCACGCCCTGGTGCGGATTGTAAGCTGCCTTGACGGCGAGCGGTTTTTCTTCCGGATTGGCCAAAGTCAAAACAAGACGCCCCGTCGCGGTTTGGACGTTCAGCGATTTTTGTGTCGGATTGTAGCTTTCGACGACGATGCCGCTTTCGTTTTGCTCACGCAGTTTCAGCCAGTAGCAACGTTGAGCGCGGGTGTCGTAGAGTCCGAATTCCGTTTCGCCCGCAATGGTGAGCATTCCGCGAAACTGCAGGAGTGCCGCGGGGACATTGCGTGCGCTGATTTTATTTTTCAGTACCGGCTTGAACGGCGAATTCAGGAGCAGGGCGACGAAAGATTCCGGTTTCGGCGCTTTGGGCGTTTCGGCGGCGGGCGCTTCCGGAGCCGGAGCGCTTTGCGCGCCGAGCAGAGCCATGCCGGCGAGGCTTGCGAGAATTACGGCGAGTGTGTTTTTCATTTAGCGGCTCCTTCCGTATTTTGCGCCTCGCTTTCAAGACGCTTCTTTTCCGTGTACTCGGGATTTTCCAACTGCGGGAAGCGGCCGGTTTCGATGAAGTAGCGGGCTTCTTCACGCGTGAGCGATTCTTCGCGCGTGCCGAGCATTTCCTTTTCCGATTTTTCGGAGACGATGTAGGGACGCAGGAAGACGATGAGTTCGCGCTTGGCCGACGACTCGGTCTTCGGGCGGAAGAGCGATCCGATCAGCGGCAAGTCGCCGAGCAGGTAAACTTTGCCGTCGTTATGCGTTTCGTCGAAGGACTGCAGACCGGCGAGAACGACGGTTTCGCGGTCCTTAACGCTGACGTAGGAGGTGGCGCGGCGGGAAGAAATGAGCGGCTGTTCGTTGCCGTCGATGCTCGTCGTGCCGATAACGTTGTCAATTTTCTGGGAAACGTCGATTTGAACCGTGCCGTTGGCGCCGATGCGCGGGATGACTTCGAGCTCGAGACCGATGTCCTTGTAAGTGACCTGCGACGACGTGTTCATGCTTGTCGAGTCGGTCGTCGAACCGGTGATGACGGGGCGCTGTTCACTGATGACGATTTGCGCGCTCTTGTTGTGCATCGTCATAATCGTCGGCGAGGAAAGCACTTTGACGCGGGAATTGGTTTTCGCCTGATTGAAGACCATTTCGAAGGCGAGATCACTGAGCGAGCCTTCCATCGAGAACGCGCTGTTCGGTGCACCGGCGGCGACGCGGTAATTGCCTTCGAGCGTACTGGTCGTGCCTAACGGGGAAAGCTTGTAGCCGAGCCCGAGCGTGTTGAGACCGCTGACGTCCGTGTTCGAGAGCAGGACTTCGACGATGATGGCTTCGATGCGGACCTGCGGGAGCGCGATATCGATTTTTTCGATGACGTCTTCGATTTGTCTGATGTCGCTGTTGGTGCCGATGACGATGATGGAATTGGCGCGCGTGTCGCCGATAACGGTCAGGTATTCCGAAAAGCGCTGGGTGTCCGAATCATTGTCGGCTGTTGTTGCGGGCGCGGCGGCGTTACCGCCGTTGCCGGCCGTGAAGACTTCGTAGCCGCCGGCGCTCGCGCGGGTGGCGTTGCTCGCCGTACTTTCTCCGGAATCGACGGAGTAGCGTCGTGCGGACGAGGAGGAGCTGCTTCCGCTCGAAGAGGATGAGGAAGAGCTGCGGGAAGAAGAACCGGTGCTCGAGGACGAAGACCCGTTGCCGATGATGGTCACGGACGCCGTTTTGTTTTGTCCGGTTACATTCGGGCGGGAGCCTTCGATGACGCCTTTGAGCGCGTCGGCAACGTCATCGGCATCGGCGTGCTTGAGCTGGAAGATCTTGCTACGCGTAATCGGGATGTTTTCGACGTCGAGCTTCGCGACGATATCGTCGATGAAAGCCTTATTAGCCGTGCTGGTGACGATGAGCAATTGGTTCGTCAGATCGTTTGCCGAGAAGCCGACTTCGCCCTGGAGAAGATTTTTCATTCCGCTCTGCTGCAGGGTCTGCAACTGCTTTACGACTTCAGAGGCCTTGATGTTCTTCAGATTGTAGAAGAGCACTTGGCCGGGGACGTCGAGGCTGCCGATCAGTTTTTCGAGACGTTGGACGTTCGTGAGCGAGTCGGTGACGAGGATGGAATTGGCCGCCGGCATTGTCAGCAGGGAACCGCCGCGGTGGTGGGTGACCATGCCGCGTACGAGTTGTTCGACGCCGGCAACGTTGATGTTCTTAAATTTAAAAAGGCGGGCAATGGAGCGTTCGCTTGCGGGAAGGTCGGCGACGGAATCGACGTAAAGCGGCGGAGCTTCGGAGGTCGCGTACCCGGAGATGACGGCCTTAAGGAAATCGTCGCCTTCGGGAATAATCGAGACGCCGTTGAGGGCGAGCAGGGATTCCAGCGCGATGATGGCTTTGTCGGTCGCAATTGTGCCGCGGGAATCGAAATTGATGCGCAGGACGGGGATCGATTGGCTGCGGATGACGCTTTTGCCCGTGAGGCGTTCCAGCAGATCGAAGACCTGTTGTGCGGGCGCATCGACGATGAGGAGGCGTTCGATGAGCTTGGGCGTTTCGGCTTTGCCGGCGCCGGTTTGGGATTCGCTGACGAATTTGACGGCAATCGGTTCGTTGTTGACGCCGGCGGCTCCCGGGATATTCGTCGCACCTGCGGGCGCTGCGGAAATCGTGCGGCGGGCAATCGTGGGGTCAAGCGTCCGGCGCGTGGGCGCGTTGCTTTGTTGCTGGGCGAGCGCGGGAAGGCTCGTGAACCCGGCGGCGAGTGTTGCGGCAAAAAGGAAAATGGGAGAAAGTTTCATGGCGAAAAATTAACGGAGCTTGTTGGAGGCAGAGGATTGCAGGAGGAAGGAGGTGATTTCGTAAGAGGCGGTGAGCGTCATCCCGTCGTCGGAAGTCGGCGTGAAGCGGGCTTCGGTGACGGCGACGGAGGGATACTCGTTGGAGATGCGTTCGTCGAATTCGATCAGGTTTTCGAGCGGAGCATTCCGGAGCGTGATGCGAACGGAAATGATGTCGAAAGGCGCCTGGCTTTTGTTCGTCGGGCGGGAGCTTTCGGGCTTCAGCTGCGTTTCTGCGCCGAGAGCACCGATGATGGAAAGCAGGTCCGTTCCCGAGACTTCCGCGCTTTTGTCGAGCTCGCGGGCCTTTTCGGCGAGGCGGCGTTGGACGAGGTCGCGGGTGCCGAGTACGATTTCGTTTTGGGCGATTGCGTGGGTCGCGGCATCATTTTCCGTTTTCAGTTGCCGGTAATTATTCGTCAGGCTCATCAGCCAAATGAAGAGAGCGACTCCGATGAGACCGAGCAGCATGACGCGTTCGCGGGGCGTTGCCTGCTTGGTGCGCAGGTTTTCCCGGGCTTGCGTCAGTTTTTCTAAAAGTGACTTCATTGGTTATCTCCTTCGCTTGCGGGTTCGCTGTTCGGGGCTTCTTCAGACGCCTCGGGAGCAGCTTCGGCGGGAGTTGCTTCGCCTTCCGCTTCCGCGGCGGCTTCGCTGTCGGCGGAGCTGTCTTCCTTTTCGGGCGTATTGTAGAAATCAATTTCGCCGATGGCGTTCTTATCCGGCTGGCATTGTAACGAGAAATTAGCGCCTACCGAGGCGATATTGGCCGTGAAGACAATCTCCTTAAACAGTCCGCAGGCGTGCAGGTTCTTTTCGAATTCCTTGGCGAGGGTGATATTTTCGGCCGTCCCCGTCACCGAAATCGTGCCGGAGGTCCCGTTTCCGCTGAAATTGGAGAAGGCAACGCCGTTCGGGCGCTGCGCGTTCAGAACGGCAACCGTGCGGATGGTTTGCAGTTTGTTTTCCTGCACCTTCGAAATGTCGGCAATCAGCTTGGCTTGGGCGCGAATATCGGCCACTTGCGGGCGTTGCGCGGCTTCCTTGTCGAGTAGCTGTTGCGTCTTGTAGCCGAAAATCCAAAGGGCGATTTGGAGGACGGCCAGAACGACGGCGAGGATGCCGCAGACGGAGAGCGCCTGTTTGCAAAGAGCGGCATGCTTGCGTTCCTTGCGTTCGCGGGAAAGAGTTGCGGCATCGCGGATGTCGGCATCCCAGAGGGAGTCGTCCGCAAACGTGAAGCGGAGAACGCGGGCGGCGGCGACGAGGCTGCCGTCGGCGTTGAGGCGCTTGAGGCGGATTTCTCCGCAACGTTTTTTCGGGTCGATGATTTGTTCGTCGAAGAGGTAGATGCCGTCTTTGTGAGCGGCCGTCGAACGGATTTCTTTTTTACGTTCGGCGCATTCCGCGATCAGGGCGTTGCGGGCTTCGTCGGAGTCGAGCGAAGAACCGTCCCGTTCCCAGGAAAGAATGCGGACGGGCAGGGCGTTGTCCGGCTCGATGAGTATTGCCGTCAGCTCAGCTTCGGTGGCGAGCCATTCCCAGCGCGGGGCGGCGACTTCGGCGTTGTCCCAAAGGGCGAACGCGGGCAGGCAGTGGAGCGTTTGGGCGGGAAGTTTTTCGAGGCGTTCCCGGCAACGTTCGCGGGCGGCAGCGTAGCAGAGAACGGAATCGCTGCGGGGCTTGGAAATGAAGCCGGACAGGAGTTGCTCTGCGGGAACCGGAGCGAAGCTTTCGAGGTGGAGCGCGACCTGCTCCCGACGCTGTTCGGGGGTGGCGCTTGCCTCGGCTGCAAGGTTTTCGACGAAAAAGAGCCACGACGGAAAGAGCGCAATCGGCGGGGCTTTTTCGGGGGACTGGGAAGAAAGGGAGTTCACGATACTGATTTTTTCAACGCAGATTTCGGGGGGAAGTTTCAAAGATTATGCAACTTTAAGGAAATTTTACGAATGCTATTCTCGGCGGATATTCTCTTTGCGCTCAATGAGGGTGAAGGGCGTGGAATTGGAACCTCCGCGGGAGGATGCGATTTCGACGCAGGTTTCGAGGACGAAGCTGGCGGTGCCGCGCCGTGCCGTGGCCGTGATACGGAGTGTGCGGACCGCGAACGAAACTTTATTTGCAAGGGATTCGGCTCCTGCGCGCGAAAGGTCGTTTGCGTTGCGGAAGATGCCGCCGGAAGCCCCGAAATGCTCCTGCGGACTGCGGTAGTCCCGTAGCGCGTTTTCGTTGACGTCGGTTTCGTAGCAGAGGACGTCGAGTGCGGCGTCGGAGGCCGTATTGACATTGGGTTTGCCGGAGGAGGCAATGAGTGAGACTGCGGATTCGAGTTGGCGGAAGAGTGCGTTCGGGCGATCGTCCTCTTCGAAGAAGACTTCCCTGAAATGCTTGATGTGGCGGATTTCCCGCAGGTCGCTCAGTTCGCGGTTCGGCGGGATGTACTCGGCGTCGAAGCCTTCGTAGTCGTCGATTTCTGCGCCGTTGGTGCGGGCGTTGTCGTCGGAGTCGATCCAGTCGGCAAAGCAGGCGCTAAGGTTGGCGGCGTCGGAGTCGGAAATGCCGAGTGCGATGAAAAGATTTGTCAGTTCGCTTTCCGAAAGCTTGTTGATCGGGAAGCGGGAGGATTCGTCGAAGAAGCTGACGGAAATGAGCGTTTTATCGTCGAAGCGCCAAGCGTTTTCTGCGGGGACGTATTCGAATCCGGCGAGTGCGAGCGCGTCGTTCCATCCCTGTTGCGGGGCGTAAACGGCGCCGTCGATGTTCTGGAAGTTCGCAATGACGGCGAGAGCGGATTCCAGGGCAGTGCAGGCGGCAATTTCGAGTTGCGGGCGCGCGTAGCCTTCGGCCTGCCAAAGGATTTCGCGCTGAGCATTTTTCAGAATTCCGATCGTGAGCATCGCGAGCAGGACGACGAAGCCGAGGACGACGAGCAGGGCTGCGCCGGCGCGGGAACGGGCGGCAGCGAAGAAGCGGGAGAATTTTTGTCGGCGGCGCATTTTAGTAGGTAATGCCTCCTGCAAGGACTTTGGATAAAGTGAAGACACGCTCGCGGGTTTTCCCGTTTTCGTTGAAGCGCAGGGCGAGTCGCAGGGCGCGGCTTTGCAGTGTTTCGGATTCCACGGTGTCGACGGCCTCCCAGGTGCCGGCTTCTTCTTCCCAAACCAGAATGCGAACGGAGTCCAAAAGCGGAGAGAGCAGTGTGAAGCTCACATTACTTTCGTTGTCGTTGCGTTGGCGCGGGCTTTGCGAAATGAGCCAAAGTCCGTCGTTGTCCCAGTAGAGCCAGGCGGTGATTTTCGGTGTCGGTTTTTCTTCGAGCTGGAGAATCGGGTAGGCTTCGGTGAGGGTAAACTGCGGGAAGCTTTCGTCTTTGTCCGGCGGTTGCGTCCAGGTACAGCCTACGATTTTTTTTCCGGTGCTGCTTTGTGCGACCTGGGTGGTCTTCTGTGTTTCAATCAGCGCGGAAAGAAAGCGGTCCAAGCCGGCGAGGTGGCGGTCGAGCGAGGCGATGTTTTCGGATTTATCCCAAAGATTTACCGTGTTCATGACAACGCCGGCGCTTGCCGTCAGCAAGATGCCCGCCAACGCGATGGCGATAACGACTTCGAGGAGCGTAAATGCCCGTCGGATACGGAGACGCAGACTGTCGGAGCGGCGATGCATTTTAGAAAGTGTCGAAACGGTCGAGCGGGAAAATTTCTCTCAGGTCTTCGAGGAGGACTTCCTGGTTGTCGAATTGCGATTTCCAGTCGGGGCGGAAAGCGTAGAAGAAAAAGCTTTCCGTTTCGGAATCTTTGTCCCAATCGACGAAGACGGTCACGCGAAACAGGCCGGCCTGGGGTGTTTCTTCCGCTTCCGCGCTCCAGCTTGCTTTTTCGCCGTCGAGGCTCTCGTAATCTCCGCCGGCGTCGAGCTTGTCGCTGTCGTTTTCCGATTCGGCGAGTAGAATGCGCATGATTTCGCGGCGGTCTTCGTGGCGGGAGTCGCGCTTCGAAAGGGAGCTTTGAGCCGCATAAGCATTCCCGATGGCGGCGAGCAGGGTTCCCGCCGTAACCGCGAAAATGGCAATCGCGACGACGACTTCAATCAGCGTAAAGGCTCTGCGGGAAAGGCGCTTCATAGTGCGGGACGCTCCGTAAGTCCGCCGGAGAAGGGATCTGTTTGGAAGATCTTTTCCGTGCGGCGGTTTTTGATGATTTCGATGACGGCGGGTGTCGAGCAACCCGACGGGTGGAATTCGATTTCGTAGATTTCCTTCATGCTGTCCACGGCGAAAAGGCGGGTGCCGTCGCGCGGATCGAGACGGAAGCAGAGCTCCCGCGCGTCGTTGCCCTCGGTCGGCAGACGGAAGCTTTCGATTACGTTGCCTCGGACGTCTTCGATTGTCAGGATATTACGCGTTTCGTTGAGGCGGAGGAAAAAGCGGCTCTTCTGCGTCCAGGCTTTGTGGGCGGCGAGCGTGCAGGCGCGGAAGACGAGCTTCTCGGGCGCCGGCTTTTCCAAGGCGGGAATAAACAAATCGAAGCGCAATACGGCAACGCCGGCGATCAGGGCGATGAGCGCGATGACGACGATGATTTCAATCAGCGTGAATGCGCGTTTTCGCATGATATGCCGGCGTTGCTGCGGAGAAAAGGTGCGGGGGCGATTACTTCGTCGCTCCGGCCCAGTTCGTGATGTCGTCTTCGCTTTCGACGCCGTCCGGACCGAACGACCACAGATCGTAGCCACCCTTGTTCTTTTCACCCGGGAAGCGATAATTGAACGGACGCTTCCAGGGGTCTTCGGGGAGCTTTTTGAGTTCGCCCGAGCTGACGACCGCCTGCAGGCCCTCTTCCGTGGTCGGGTAGGCGCCGTGCTTTACCTGATAAGCGAAAAGCGGTGTTTCGAGCGCTTGAATATCCGTTTCCGCGATCTTTTTCTGGTTGTCGGAGAAAATGCCGCCGAGATTGCTGAATCCGGCGCCGACGATGAGGGCGATGAGCGCGATGACGATGATGATTTCCATCAGCGTGAAACCGCGGCGGTTGCGGAGAGAGGAGGTGCGGGGGAAGATACGGTTGTTTTGCATAAATCTAATTTGTTGCCTTTCTTAGAAGCAGGCAACGCATAAACGCGGAGAAAGTTTCATTAAATTTATAATTATTTTCCGAAAAACGGGATGCTCCGAAAAAACGAAAAATCCTACCCCCGAGAACCTCCTTTATCCTTAAAAATCTTTCTTGTCGAGATTTTTTATTCTCGACGTTTTGAATTTTTTCGGTAATCTTATTCGCTAACATCGGCTTTTAACCCGACAAACGTAGAAAATAAACTATACCAAAATGGCAGAGAAAAAAACGGACAGTAAGAAAGAGAAAGATATGCGTTCCACCTACGCCTATCTCATCGAGAAGAAACGTGACGGCGGCGAATTCACGAGCGATGAAATTCGGACAATCGTAGATGCTATTATCAATGAGCAGATGCCGCTCTCCCAACAGGCTGCGCTGTTGATGGCTATTTATTTCAAATCGATGTCGGCGAATGAGATGTCGGCGCTTTCCGAAGAAATGATGTTCTCCGGGGATACGGTCGAACTCAACAGCATTACGGATCCGAAAATGTCGAAGGTTTCGACCGGCGGCGTCGGCGATAAGACGACGATTGCTCTCGCGGCGCTTTCGGCGGCTTGCGGCGTCGTCGTTCCCACGATGGTGTCCAAGGATGAAGACTTCATCATTACCTCGGTGGACAAGATGAAGGCCATCCCCGGCTTTAAGGCGAATCTCTCCGTGAAAGACTACGAAACGGTTCTGCGCCGCGTCGGTTGCGCCATCGTCGAGCAGAGCAACCACATTGCGCCGATTGACGACATGCTCAGTGATTTGCGCCAGCAGACGGCTACGGTTTCGAGCCTTCCGCTCATCACGAGCAGCATTCTTTCCAAGAAATTTGCGGAAGGTTGCGAAGGGCTCGTCGTGGACGTGAAGTGGGGCAACGGCTCCTACATTCGCGATTTGGAACAGGCAAAGCAACTTGCCCGCACGATTACGCGTGTCGCCCGCGGGATGTCCCGCCGTTGCGTCGCTCTCGTGACGGATGCGAACCAGCCGCTCGGCAATACCGTCGGTACGGGCTTGGAATTGCTCGAAGTCGTTGAATTGCTCAAGGGCGAAGGTCCGGAAGACCTGAAGGAGCTTCTGCTCAAGCTCGGAATGGAAATGGTCCGTCTTGCCGGTGTTGCCGGTTCGACGCTTTCCGCAAAGCAGTCTGTCGAGCGTGCGCTCAAGGACGGTTCCGCGTTGAAGAAGTTCCGCGATATGGTGGTCGCTCAGGGCGGCAAGGCGGACTGGATCGACAATCCGGAAAAATTCCCGAAGGCAAAGTATTCCAAGAAGCTCCCCGCAGCCAAGCGCGGCTATGTTCACATGATCAACGCCGGCATGATTGCCCGCGGTGTTCAGGAGTTGGCCAAGCGCAAGGACGGTTCCTACGATCCCGCTGTCGGCCTGGTCAACCTCAAGAAGGTCGGAACGCAGGTCAAGCAGGGCGAACCGCTTGTCGAAATTCTTTACAACGACGAATCGAATCTCGATAAGGCGATGGAATACTTCCGTAGCGCTTACCGCCTCGCGCCGAAGCGCCCGAACGACATCGGTCTCATCGTCGAACGCGTTGCTTAAGGGCTTCCCGAAAGACAAAAAGAGCGGCATCTCTTACCGGAGATGCCGCTCTTTTTATTTCGGAATCCGAAAGGAAGCTTAGTAAACGACCTTGTTGAGCGGATATTCGATGATGCCTTCCGCCTGGCAGGCCTTGAGCGCGGGAATGATGTCGCGCGTCAGCTTGCTGTCGATAATCGTTTCAACCGCAATCCACGCGTCGTTCGAGAGCGGGGAAATCGTCGGATTACGCATCGCGGGGAGCTTTTCGACGACCTCGTCGAGTTTCTCGCGCGGGAGGTTGAACTTCAGGCCGACGAGGTGCTTTGCCGTAAGCGCCGATTGGAGCATCATGGCGATGGATTCAATCTTGGCGCGCTTTTCCGGGTTCTCCCAAGCCTGCTTGTTGGCGATGAGCTTGGTGTTGGTCTTCAAAATCGTGTCGACGATACGCAGTTTGTTCGCCTTGATCGAGCTACCGGTTTCCGTCAGGTCAACGATGGCGTCCGCCAAATCCGGAACCTTGACTTCCGTAGCACCCCAAGAGAACTCGACCTGAGCCGTGACGCCCTGGCTTTCGAGGAAACGGCGCGTCGTGCCGACGAGTTCCGTGGCGATGCGCTTACCCTGAAGGTCCTTGACCGTCTTGATATCGGAGGCTTCGGGGACGCAGATGACCCAGCGGCTCTGAACATTGGAGGCGCGGGAGTAAACCAGGTCGCAGACTTCGACGACGTCGGCGTTGTTTTCCACCACCCAGTCGTAACCGGTCAGGCCGCAGTCGAAATAACCGTGTTCCACATAGCGGGCGATTTCTTGTGCGCGCACGAAGCGGCCGTCCAGAGTCGGGTCGTCAAAAGACGGGCGATACGAACGGGAGCTTTTAACGACGGGATAACCGGCTTTCGCAAAGAGTGCGAGCGTGGATTCTTCGAGGCTGCCCTTGGGCATGCCGAGCATCAGAAGCGGTGTGGAATTTGCCATATCTATTAGGTAATTTTTGGAATGAGCCCACAAGAATCTACATCGGCTCCAATCTTGTCAAGGCGCAAGAAATGAGTTGACAATTTAGGAGAGGAGTGCGACTCTTTTGCCAGAAACTGCGCGTTTTGCAGTCTCGAATTTCCTAATTTATCCCAAATTACACCCGAAATTTTACACAATCCTATGAGAAATCTTCTCACCATTCTTGCTTCCGTCTCAATCCTCGTCTGCGCCGGCTGCGCTTCCAATAGCGACGGTTCCGCGAAAAGCCCGTGGTCTGCCGGAGCGACCGTTTCCAAGGCAAAGCCCGTTGCTGTTCCGGCTGTGGATGCCTACGAAGCGCCGGAAGCGGATGTTGCGACGCCCGCATCGTCTGTCGCGGTAGCTGCCGAGTCCGAAGCTCCGTTACTCGCGAACTACCCGGCTCTCAGCCAGGCCAACAAGGAAAAGGCGTTGGCGGCGATTGAAGCGGCAAAGGCCGACAGCGAACCGCTCCCGACCCCGGATGAAGGCAAGGCTCGCGTTGTTGCTTACAATGTAGATTGCTCCCTCGTTCAATTTGACACGAACACCGCTTTCAAGCAGGGTGAAAAGGTTGTCCTTTCCAAGGCCGGCGCTCACACGCTCGTCATCGTCGTCGCCGTCCAAGGCGAAACCCGCTACGTCGCAGAAGAAGTGGACGGCGTTGTCGGTGCTCCGACCCTCGTTCCGGGCGACGAACTCGACTGCACGGTTTGGGTAAATCCGGAAGACGTTGCCGCCGTTACGGCTGCAGCCGAAAAGGCTAAGCAGGATTCCGGTGACGCGCTCGAAGCCGTCAGCGAAGAAGACGAAGGCGAAGAAGAATACGCCGAAGAGGAAGAGTACGCAGAGGAAGAATAATCCGCTTCCGAACGATTCCGAGAAAACGGGCAGGCTCTCAGTAGCTTGCCCGTTTTTTTGTTTTGTCTCGGGAAGGAGTATCCGGCCTAATGCGAAATAAGCGAAGCCCGCGATTGCCTTAGCCGCTCTATTTCGGTAGATTTCAAAAATCTTATGATGTCATCCGAGTCTAACACGCATTTTACCGTATTAAAAACCGATCCCGCGAGTGCGGCACGCCGCTGTGAGTTGCGTACGCGCCACGGAACGGTGCAGACGCCGGTTTTCATGCCGGTCGGAACGCAGGGAACGGTCAAATCGCTCACGCCGACACAGGTCAAGGAGACAGGGGCGCAGATTATTCTCGGAAACACCTATCACCTGAACTTGCGCCCGGGGCCGCAGACCGTGCGTGCGCTCGGCGGATTGCATAAGTTCATGGATTGGGACGGGCCGATTCTGACCGACTCCGGAGGGTTCCAAGTCTTTTCCCTGTCCAAACTGCGCAAAATCACGGAGGCGGGTATCACCTTTGCGTCGCATCTGGACGGCGCCCGAATTACGCTTACGCCGCGTTCCTGCCTCGACATTCAGAGTGCTCTCGGAAGCGATATTGCCATGGTTCTGGATATTTGCCCGCCGTTCCCGGCGACGAAGCGCGATGTCGCCGATGCCAACCGTACGACGCTACGTTGGGCCAATGAATTTCTTTGCCATGCGACGGATGACGGTTTCCTCGCGGCCGGGCATCATGTTTTCGGGATTGTGCAGGGCGGCATTTACGATGATCTCCGGCGGGAATGTGCCGAGGCGCTTTCGCAGATGGATTTCCCCGGCTACGCCATCGGCGGCGTCTCGGTCGGAGAGCCTGAACCGGAAATGCTCCAGCAGGTGGCCGCGAGCACGCCTTTCCTTCCGCATTTTAAGCCGCGCTACGTCATGGGCGTGGGTACGCCGCCGCAATTGCTGAAAATGATTGCCCTTGGCGCGGATATGTTTGACTGCGTGATGCCGACGCGTTTGGCGCGCCACGGTACGGCCTTTACTCCGGACGGAACGATTAATATCAAAAACGAAAAGTTTAAACTCGACGAAGCGCCGCTCGTTGAAGGTTTGGACAACTACACCTGCCGCCGTTTCTCCCGGGCTTACCTGCGCCACCTTTATGTTGCGGGCGAAATGCTTTCTTCGACGCTTTTGAGCATTCACAATATCCATTTCTTCCAGGATCTTATGCGCCAGGCACGGGAACACCTCGAGGCGGGCGATTTTACGCCGTGGTCGCGGGAATGGATTGCCCGTTACGAAGCCGGCGAGGCCGCAAGAAAGCAGCGGCGCTAGGTTGGAGACCATTCACTGTTTACCGGTCACCGGTTTCCAATCTCTGCTTACTATTCGCCGCCTATAATTTCTGCGACTTTTTGTCGGATCGAGATCCAAGGCTGCCGCGCACCCCAGGATTGCTCGGCTGCGCGGGCTTTTTCAAAAAGATCGGCGAGCGGGATGAGTACGAAGGCGCGTTCCTGCCAGCGCGGATGCGGCAGCGTCAGTTGCGGCGTGGTGCGGGTTTCGTCTTCGAAAAAGAGCAGGTCCAAGTCGCAGGTACGCGGAGCGTTGGGGAAGGGACGCTCGCGGCCGAGGTCGCTTTCCGTCGAGAGAAGTAGCTTAAGCAGCGCTTCCGGGGAGAGTTCTGCGGGGACTTCGAGGGCCGCTGTTCCGTTGAGAAAGTTCGGTTGGTTTGTGTAGCCGACGGGTTCGGTTTCGATGAAGTCCGAGACGGCGAGTACGCGGATTCCGGCGGATTCCAGCTTGCTTAGGGCTCGGCGGAGCGTGGCTTCCCGATTGCCGAGATTGGCTCCGAGGGCGATGAGGGCGACGGGCTTTTCCATAAAAAAGAAAAGCGTCCCCGCATTTAGCGGGAACGCTTCGGAAATCGAATTATTCCTGCTCGGCGTTTTCCTGCGGCGGCGTGACCTTAAAGAGCTCTTCGCCGATGCGTTGGCTGAGCTGGACGTTCAGCGTGGTGCCTGCAATCTGCATGTTGACGAAGTCCACGAGTTGCGCGAATTCCTTCGAATTCTTGTCGAGTTCCGGAATCGTCTTTTGGCTCGGTCGGACGAAATAGGCGACGTCGCCGGCGTAGAGAATATCGGAAACCGTGTTCAGCGGCGTGGATTTCAGGGATTCGAAAAGAGCGTAGCTGACAACCTGCAGGTCTGCGGGGACGTTTTGCATGGTGACGGCTGCTGCCGGTTTGGTTGCCGTCATGCCGAGGGCTTTGGCGGCGTCGGCGAAAGGCTTCCCTGCGGCGACATCCTTGCGGAGTTGGGCACCGAGCTCGCGTGCGCGGTCGAAGCGGAGGCTGTCTTTTTCGGCTTCGAGCCAGTCGGCGGTGACTTGCTCGCGGATTTCGCTCAGGGCCGGGATGCGAGAGGGATCGCTGCCGAGGAAGACGACGACGAGGGCGTTTTCGCCGTGCGGAATGGCGTCCGTGCGCCAAAGCGTGCTGTTAAGCGAGGTGGCGACTTCGCGGAGAACGGCTTCCGGAATCGGGGCCTTGGCGGGAACGGCGTCCTGCGGGAAAGCGGGAAGGGTTTTCAGTTCCAGACCGGCGGCCTTGACGTTCTCTGCGAATTCCGGCATGTCCGGGCTGATGAGTTCCTGCGGCAGTTTGTCGGCGAGCATGTCGGAGGTCGAGGATGCGACCTGCAGCGAGAGGCGGTCGTCCTTCCAGCGTTTGACCCATGCGGCGCGCTCCTTGGCGAGGGCGTCGGTGACGGCCTTGTCGTCGGAGAGTTTGCGGTCCTGCATGCGGATGAACAGCTTCAGTTCTGCGTCCGTCGGCTCGCCGATTTTAGCGCGCATTTCGGCGCTCGGCTGAACGACGGCGTACGCGAGTTTAACCATCGGCGCGATGCGGTAGTTTTCGGCGTTGGCCGCAAAGTACTTTTCGAGATCGGCTTCGCTTGCCTTGGGTTCGACCTTGAGCGCGGCGAGGGAGAGCTTGGCGCTTTCGAGTTCCCACTGCGTGTTCAGTTCCTGCCAGCGCAGAACGATGTCGGCGTCCAAGGCGGCGGGCGAACCGGCAAAAATGTTTTGCAGTTCGGCGATGCGGCAGGTTTGGACCAAAATGGTTTTCAGGGTTTCCGGATCGATGTTCAGGCCGAAGCGTTTCGGGTCGAGGACTTCGCCGTCTTTGAGGCCGAAGAACTGCTTCGTGAAGGCGTCGAAGGCTTCCTGGGAGGGATTCGGAACCTGATAGGTGTCGGCGAGGTGCTCGAGGACGACGCGTTGGACGAGTGCCGTGCGGAATTGGGATTCGCTGATGTCGCGGCCGGAGGTCAGCAGGACGGCCGTGCGATAGATTTCGGCCTCGCGGTCGTTGAGCTTTACGCCGCAGACTTCCGGCGACTTGCGGAAGCCGAGCAGGTCCATTGCGCTACCCGAGCCGGTGTAGAAAACGAAGGAGACGACGATAACGACAAGAAGCAGGCCGAACATCAGTCGGTGGTGCTTCGCCATGGTGTTTTGGAAAAAACCGATCATAGTTTTTGGGTGTGTGAGTTATTTGTTTAAAATGGTTTTGAGTGCGGTGAGCAGGCGGGCGTTCTGCTCGGGTGTGCCGACGGTGACGCGCAAGTGATTCGGCATGCCGTAGCCCTTCATCGGGCGGACGATGACGCCGTGTTTTTCGAGTTCGACGAAAACCTTACCTGCGTCTTCGATTTCAACGAGCATGAAGTTCGTGTGCGTCGGAACGTATTTCAGGCCGAGCGCTTCGAAGCCTGCGTAGAGCGTCTTCACGCCTTCGGCATTGCCGCGGAGCGTGGTTTCGACGAATTCACGGTCATCGAGTGCCGCAAGCGCCGCAACCTGGGCGGGCAAATTGCTGTTAAAGGGCTGGCGCACGCGGTTCATGAGGCCGACGACTTCTTCGGAGCCGAAGAGATAGCCGATGCGGAAGCCGGCCAAGCCGTACAGCTTGGAGAACGTGCGGGTGACGACGATTTTGCGGCCCTGGGCGATGAGCGGGCGCAGGTCCGGCGTCTTATCCGTAAACTCTGCGTAGGCTTCGTCGATAACGAGGATGACGTGTTCGGGCAGGCTTTCCGCGAACGCGAGCAGTTCGTCCGGATCGCTGACGGTGCCTTGCGGATTGTTCGGATTCGTGATGAAAATCATGCGGGTTTTGTCCGTCACGGCGGCGCGCATGGCTTTCAGGTCCGTTTGGAAGTTCGGCATCGGGACGGGTACGCTCTTGGCGCCTGCGAGAATCGTCGCGATTTTGTAAACGACGAAGGCCTGTTCGCCGTAGATGACTTCGCAGTCCGGATTCAGGAAGGTCTGCCCGAGAATCATGAGGGCTTCGTTGGAGCCGTTACCGACGAAAAACTGAGAGGGCTTCAGGTCCCAAAGTTTTGCGAGGCGGTCCCGCAATTCGATGGACGCGCCGTCCGGGTACATATTGACGCCGTCGAGCATGGCGCGCACGGCGGCCAGGGCTTTGGGCGAGGCTCCGAAGGGGTTTTCGTTCGAGGCCATCTTGACGATGTCGTTCGGGTCTAATCCGAATTCCCGTGCGACGTATTCGATCGGCTTTCCGGGTTCGTAAACCGGCATCTTGGTTACGACCGAATTTGCAAGCTCTGTATAGGAAAGTGACATAAAATTAAAGCTCAATCATGAGCGCTGAGCCGTTTCCGTGCAACAGAGAATAAACATAAATTTGCGGGCAATTTTTCTGTGTTTGCGTTTGCAAGTTTGCGGGGAAAATGGGAAACTCCCCGTCGGCTTCTTATTTGGGAAGCGAACCCTTATCATCCGACATAACTTTATGAATAAAAATATCCTTGCTCTTGTTTTTTCCGGCTTGGCGATTGCCTGCTTCGGCGCGATGCCGCAGTTGGAAGGTTTTCGTTACGGAAACGATTCGGCTCCGACGGGGAACGAATGGGATCCCGCCCGTGACGTGAATTGCGTTAAGAATCTTGCCCTCAACAAGGAAATGCCGCGAGCGACCTTTACTTCGTTTGCCGACGCGGCTTCCGCCCGAAAGGTGCTTCCGGAGTATTCCCGCTACTGGAAATCCCTCAACGGCGCCTGGAAATTCCACTGGTGCAAAACACCGGAAGAACGCCCGAAGAACTTTTTCAAGGCCGGCTTCGATGCTTCGGCTTGGGACACGATTACCGTCCCGTCGAACTGGAACATCGCAGGCATTCAAAAAGACGGCTCGCTCAAGTACGGCTTGCCGATGTACGTGAACCAGCCGGTTATTTTCGAACACAAGGTCGCTGTCGGCGACTGGAAGCTCGGCGTGATGCGCGAACCGGCGAACAAGCAGCGCACGACCTACGTTTACCGCAATGAAGTCGGTTCCTACCTCCGCGATTTCGAAGTGCCCGCCGATTGGAACGGCCGCGAAATCTTCCTCAATTTTGACGGTGTGGACTCCTTCTTCTATGTTTGGGTAAACGGCAAATACGTCGGCTTCTCGAAGAATTCCCGCGACCCCGCTTGCTTTGATATTTCCGAATTCGTGAAGCCCGGCGAAAAGGCCACCGTCGCGGTCGAAGTTTACCGCAATTCCGACGGCTCCTTCCTCGAAGCGCAGGACATGTATCGCCTCCCGGGGATTTTCCGTACCGTGTCGGTCTATTCCACGCCGAAAGTGCACATCCGCGACTTCGTCGTTATTCCGCAGGGCGACAAGCTCAACGTGACGACGGACGTACGTAATTTCGGTGCCGGCGTTGACGGGTGCGAGATCGTTTACTCGCTTTATGCGCAGAAAGAACTTTATTCCGACGAGTACTCGGAAGCTCCGGTCGCAACGGCAACGGTTGCCGTTCCTGCGCTGAAGAGCCGCGAAAACCTCGAATTGCCGAAGACCGTGCTCGCCGTTCCCGCACCGAAACGTTGGTCGGCCGAAGATCCGAATCTCTACCTGCTCATCGCAGAACTGAAGCAGGGCGGAAAGACGATCGAAGCCGTTTCCTCGCAGGTCGGTTTCTGCGAAGTCGAAATTCGCGACAACCAAATCGACGAGTTCGGCAAGAAGGGCCGTTACCTTTACGTCAACGGAAAGACCGTCAAACTCAAGGGGGTAAACCGCCACGAATCGCATCCGGAACGCGGACACGCCGTGACGCGTGAAGACATGGAAGAAGAAGTCATGCTCATGAAGCGCGGCAACATCAACCACGTCCGCAACTCCCACTACCCGACGGATCCGTATTTCTACTTCCTCTGCAATAAGTACGGGATTTACCTCGAAGACGAAGCGAACATCGAATCGCACCAGTACTATTACGGCGACGCCTCGCTTTCGCACCCGATCGAATGGCGTCCGGCGCACGTGGCGCGCGTCATGGAAATGGCGCACCGCAACGTGAACCAGCCGTCCATCGTAATTTGGTCGCTCGGCAACGAAGCCGGTCCCGGGGATAACTTCAAGGCCGCTTACCAGGAGCTGAAGAAGTTTGACGCTTCCCGCCCGGTTCAGTACGAGCGCAACAACAACATCGTGGACATGGGCTCGAACCAGTATCCGTCCGTCGGCTGGGTTAACTACGCCGCTCAGGGCCACTGCAAGCAGCCGTTCCACATTTCGGAATACGCGCACTCGATGGGTAATGCGATGGGCAATCTCAAGGATTATTGGGATGCCATCGAATCCTCGAACTACATCTGCGGCGGTGCCATTTGGGACTGGGTGGACCAGGCGCTTTACCGCTATGACCCGGTAGCGGGCCGACGCGGCTTGGTTTACGGCGGCCAGTTCGGCGAAGTGCCGCACGACCGCGACTTCGTCTGCAACGGCGTTATCTTCGCCGACCGCTCGCCGAAACCGCAGTACTTCGAAGTCAAAAAGGTTTACCAGTACATCGGCGTTGCCGCGGCGACGGAAAACGCTTCGAAGGTTGAAGTCTTTAATAAGTATTATTTCAAGAGCCTCGACGGTTACATGCTGAAGTGGACGCTGACCGAGGACGGCAAGGCCGTTCAGTCGGGCACGCTTCCCGCCTCCGCGCTTGCCGGCGTTGCGCCGCGCACGAAGAAGGTCGTCGAAATTCCGTTTGATGCGAAAAATCTTAAGCCGGAAGCCGAATACTTCCTCAATGTCCAGTTCTGCCTCGCGGGTGATGCGCCCTGGGCGGAAAAGGATTATGTCCAGGCCGACGAACAATTGCTCGTCAAGGCCGCGGGAACGCGTCCGAGCATCGCTGATGTGGCTAAGGGCGAAGACGTCGAACTGAAGCGTTCGCCGAACGGGGATGCGGAAATTCGCGGTTGCGGTTTCGCCGTGAAGTTCTCCGGCGCAACGGGGACGATTGAATCGCTTCAATACGGCGACGACACGGTGATTACGGCCGGTAACGGTCCGAAAATCAACGCTCACCGCGTCCCGGTCAGCAACGACAATGTCCCGCGCGGACGTTGGGCTCGTGCCGGCTTGAGCAATCTCAAGCAGAGTGTCGCGGGAACGCCGTCGATTTCTCAGGATCCGAAGACCGGCATCTGCACGCTCTCCTATCCGGTGAAGGCGGAAGGCCAAAACGGCTTCCACTTTAACGCACACCAGATTTGGACGGTTTATCCGGATGGCTCCATTGAGCTCCAAACCATGATTTCCTGCTCGGAAGGCAAGTTCGACCTGCCGCGTCTCGGCTACGAAGTTGCGCTGCCCGCAGGCCTCGATACCTTCGCGTATTACGGACGCGGCCCGATTGAAAATTACGCCGACCGCAAGTCCGGATCCTTCGTCGGACGCTACCAGAGCAAGGTGGCCGACAACTTCGTCCGCTACATTCTCCCGCAGGAAATGGGTAACCGCGAAGAAGTGCGTTGGTGCGCGCTCCTGAACAAGGAAAACAAGAGCGGTGTCGCCTTTGTTTCCACGGAAAAATTCTGCGCTTCCGCGCTCCCGATTTCCCAAGCACAAATTGCTGCGGCGTCGAATGCTTACAAGCTCGAAGACGCCGTTGCGAACTCCGAAAAGACGACGCTCCTGCTCAGCTCCGGCGTTCGCGGTCTCGGCGGTGCTTCCTGCGGACCGGATGCGCTCGATCGCGACAAGGTCTTCTCCGAACCGACGAGCTTCGGCTTCATCATGCGTCCGCTTAAGGCCGGCTCGATCGCCGAGCAGGTCAACGTTGCTCCGGCCGGTGCGATGCCGATCGCGATTGCACGTGATATCGCGGGGGTTGTGACGATTTCGGCCAAGGACCCGAAGGCGGAAATTTACTACTCCGTTGACGGTGGAAAGGCTCAGGCCTACAAGGGGACAATCCCGTTCCGCAACGGCGGAAAGATTGCCGCATGGCTTGCCGGCCGTCCCGAACTGAAGACCGAAATGGACTTGCCGCGCCTCGAAAAGGTCAGCCTCTCCGTTGCGTTCTGCAGTAACCAGGAAGGCGGAGAACCGGCAGACAATCTCGTCGACAACGACCCGTCCACGATCTGGCACACGGCTTACAGCGTGACCGTCGCCCCGTATCCGCACTGGGTGGATTTCGACACCGGAGAAGTGAAGACTCTCAAGGGCGTTTCCTACCTCCCGCGCTCCGGCGGCGAAAACGGCGACATCAAGGACTACGAAATCTACGTCAGCCTCGACGGCAAGACCTGGGGCGACCCGGTTGCCAAGGGCAGCTTCCCGCGCACGAAGGAAGAAAAGAAGATTCTCTTCCCGAAGCCGCTGAAGGCCCGCTACGTACGCTTCCGCGCCTTGTCCTCGCAAAACGGACAAGACTTTGCCGGCGGTGCCGAATTCGGCGTCCTCGGTGAATAATTAAGCGCCGTTTACAGAAAACGCTCCCGGAAATGGCTCCGGGAGCGTTTTTTGTTTAGCGACATTGCGAGCTCATCACAAAATGCATTTTTTTCGAAAGAAATCCACGAATTACACGGATTTCAAGAATGGCGGAAGAGCAATTCGGCTTACGATTCACCATTCTCTGCTTACCGCCGTAGGCAAAATTCGTGGATAGTTTTTTACTTAGTTCTTCTTCTCTCGGGAGCGAATTTTCAGCCAAAGAAAAAGGCCGACGAGTGGGGAAATTACGGCAATAGCCGCAAAAAAATGCCACCGGCGGATTGAGTTATCCGAAACCTCAACGACAGGTGAAGCGGGCGGAGCGGAACCCTCTTTTGTCGCGGACACATCTACTCTGTCGGGAAGCTTTTTAGCGGCACTTGCAGCTGCTTCGCGCTCTTTTTCAAGAATTTCCAGTCGTTGAATTAGCTGTGTCTTTTTCGGGTATTCAATTTTGACGTATTTCGAGAGAGTCATCTTTCCTCCTTTCCCCAAAAGGCTTTTGTCGTAAAAATCAAGCATAACGGGAAGGTTATCATGATAATTTCCGACAAGAGAACGAATGAAGTCGTAAGGAAATATATTATTGGCAATGAAACGATTTCTATCCCGAGCAAACATCGCCTCCAGATAACGCTTGTGGCTTTCTTGTGTCCTTAACTCAATATATTCACGAATGCGTTCGCGAAGCTGACCTTCCAACTCCTCTTGTTTTTCGGGAAAATATTCCTCAAAAATATCACGAAAGAGATTAACCTGCATATCCAATGCTCGCAGTCTCGGTAACTTCCACTCATCGCCTTCTTCCCTTCCGACCAAAACGATGGACGTTCTACCTAACTTCCAAAGGAGATTAGCCTTCGCCTCCAAATCCCAGACGCTACTGTTTTGCTTGTATGCTTGAATTGACTTATCGTAAAAAAAGGCGATGTCTTTCTCTACGGAAATCCGTTTCCCCAAGAGGTAATTGTAGCGTTGTTCAAGCGGTGCATTTTCATCGTAAAGCTCGCGAAAATAGCGCGGGTCTTCCGCAAACAGACTCAGTGTCGAAGCCCAAGCTAAAAAAAATAAAACATATCTTTTCATTGCATTCCTCCTCGTTGATGAAATTCCACAAACTCTCTTGGGAATTTAATTTTTTCGGGGAACCCGCGAATTCCGGGAGCGAATTTTCACCCAAAGAAAAAGGCCGACGAAGAGCACAACCACGCAGCCGAAAAAAGCCGGCAACCAAGGGAATCTCGAATCCGAGGAAGTCGTGTGCGAGTTCCCGCTGTCTGCTACAGTGCGGGGACTTATTCCGCTTGGCATGCTGAGCTCCTCGCGCGTTGGATTTTTGCGCTCACCCTCGAGCCTTTTTTCTTCTTCAAGCTCTTTTAATTGCTGTATGAGTTGCTTCTCATAAGGGCGCTGGATTTCCAGGAAACGCGAAAGCGTCAAACCTCTCTTTTCCAAGAGGCTTCTGTCATAGAGTTCAAGCATACGGGGAAGATTGTCGCGAAAGTTATTTGCCAAAGCCTTGATAAGATAGCGTTCTTCATGAATCCTGAGAATGCGTTTGTTTCGTTCTCGCGCAAATCTGGCTCTCAGGTACTGTTCGTGGCTTTCCTGCGTTCTCGTCGCAATATACTCTTTTATACGCTCTTTGAGTTGCTTTTGTAGGCCCTCCAGACCTTTAGGTTGATACTCCTCATAGATATCGCGGAAGAGCTCTACCTCCATCTCAATGGCACGTACCTTGTCGGCAGCCCACTCCTCCGGCGTACGATGCCCGATAAAAGAATCTACCCTGAAATCCAAATCCTTTATGAGCTTTAGCTTTGCTTCCAAATCCCAGACATCACTGTTTTGCTTACTCGTTTTGACGGACTCGTCATAAAAAAAAGCGGTGTCTTTTTCTACGGAAATTCGTTTCCCCAAGAGGTAATTGTAGCGTTGTTCAAGCGGTGCATTTTCATCGTAACGCTCGCGAAAATAGCGCGGATCTTCCGCAAACAGACTCAGTGTCGAAGCCCAAGCTAAAAAAAATAAAACATATCTTTTCATTGCATTCCTCCTCGTTGATGAAATTCCACAAACTCTCTTGGGGATTTAATTTTTTCGGGGAACCCGCGAATTTTGGGAGCGGATTTTCAGCCAAAGGAAAAAGCTGTAGAGGATGGCAAGTATTCCGGTCGCGGTAAAATACCAACACAAAGAAATACTTTCGCACTCGGACTGTGCTACCTCCTCGTCAGGCCTACTTCTATCCTTGGAGGTTTCCGCCTGCTCGGCTCCTTTCGGGGGAGACTCCGATTCTCTCTTCTCTCGCTTTCGCATAATTGCTTCGTAGCGTTCGAGGAATTCCGGAGTAAAATATTTTTTTGCATCCGGATAATAATAGATGCTCACAAACTCCAAGAGGTCTTTGTAATGCGTCTTTTCGGGAATTCTGCTGAGCTCAAAGAGTTCAACCATGAGCTCCGGATGCGTTCGATTATAAGCGTTAAAAAGCAATTGGGCCAAACGCGGATAAAACACTCGCGGAAGGTCTGACTTCACTGTTTCGTGCCGAACTTTTCGAAGTGCATATCCGGAGCTTTCTCTGTACAACCTTTCCATTTCATCCCGGACGCCCGCCTCAAGGCGTTTCGGGATTAACGCCTCCCTTCGTTTACACG
Organism: Opitutales bacterium; assembly: GCA_017546455.1. Taxonomy (GTDB): domain Bacteria; phylum Verrucomicrobiota; class Verrucomicrobiia; order Opitutales; family UBA953; genus Spyradosoma. The sequence continues at coordinate 40,394 of JAFYWY010000005.1, read as the reverse complement.
TATCGTGAAACTGCTCCTGAGCTTGCTTATATTCCTGGGGCGTAAGAAGCTCATCGTAAAGCGATGCAAACAGTCGCGTATAAAGCCTATATTTCTCGTCACGCGGGAGATTGGATTTTTCTCCGAGGACCTTTTCCAGCAGTTCCTTCTTCACCACTAAGTCGAAAGTGCGTAGCTGCCAAGTATCTCTTTGAAAATAAACGTTCTCCATCATGTCATCGTGTGTTTTTTCCGGCTTCAAACGTTTATCAAGCCATGCGAAGTAGCCCTCATTGGTGATTCTCCTGTTGAGAACCGGCAGAACCTGCTCCTCAAAAAGAACGCCTTCGCGATAGCGAATACAAAAGCGCCCCTGCGACAGCCAGTAATAGTTTTCAAAGTAAAACTCCACAGCTTCCGTTGCGGTTAGGAGCAACGGACAAAGTAAAAATAACAGCAGGTAAATTTTTTTAATCATCGCTCAGTCTTCTGTTGAGGGTTGGGGAAAAACTTTTTCCACGAAAACGGATAGTGTTTTTTCTTGGGAATTGCGTTTTATTTTCATCGTTTGAACGCGGGTAGGAAGGGCCCCGTCTGCCTTTAATAACGCATTTTTATATACGCCGGAGTTTATGCATTCGAGGACGTCGCGTCTATCCCTTTCAACGTCTCTAAACTGCCATCGTACCGGACAATCCCAAATTAACGTACCGATATACCCGTTCTCATCTCCTCAAGAGCCGGAAAAACCGGCGTACTCGTATTCGCGACGAATCATCGCCACTTCCCATTGCTTCGTTTACCGTTGCGGCGACGCTGTACGCTACGCTTGCGCCGCGAGCCTGCGGCGGATCGTTGGGGGCGAGCGGGTCGGTCCCGTCGAGGAATTCAAGGTAGTCGGCGATGCCGTCTCCGTCGGAATCCCAAGGATCGGTTTCATCGGAGGGATTGGTTCCCGCGATAATTTCTTCGGCATCGGTCCATCCGTCGCCGTCGGTATCGCTTTCTAAAACTTCGGAGATCGCCCAAAGCGTTCCGACAAGTCCGAGGAATGCGGCGCTTCCCGCCGCCCACGGCAAATAACGTCCGTGATGTTTTTTAATCGGGGTAGAGGCTTTCATTTTTTTATCACCTTGTTTTGTACATTTGGAGGCGCAATAGATATGTGGCTGCTGTATTTTGTCAAATGAATTTTGTGTAGTCGCATGGCTTCGGCTTTGGGGGCGAAATCGGGTTGTGTCTGATTATGCTTTTGCCTTGTCGGCGGGAATGCGCATAATCATCAGGCACTATGAATTCCGAAATCCAAGAAGAAGTTCTCAATATTTTCAAAGAAAGCAAGGCGTTGCTTTCCGGTCACTTTATTCTGCGTAGCGGCCTACACAGCGCGAATTATTTCCAATGCGCGCAGGTGTGTCAGTACATGGACAAGGTTTCCCGCCTCGTCGAATTGCTGTTGCCGAAGCTGAAAGATCTCGGCATCGAAACCGTGCTCGCTCCGGCGATGGGCGGTTTGGTTGTCGGCCAGGAAATTGCGCGCCAGCTCGGCGTCCGCTTCATCTTTGCGGAAAAGGAAGACAACAAGCTCGTTTTGCGCCGTAATTTCAAAATTGCTCCGGGCGAAAAAATTCTCGTCGCCGAAGACGTCGTCACGCGCGGCGGCCGCGTCGTTGAATGTGCGGACATCATCAAGGCTTGGGGCGGCGTTCCCGTGGCCTGTGCGATGCTCGTTGACCGCTCTGCCGGCAATGCTACGCTCCCGATGCCTGCGGTGTCGTTGCTGGAACTTTCGTTCCCGACTTATCCGGCCGATGCGCTTCCGCCGGAGCTCGCCGCGATTCCGGCGGTTCACCCCGGTTCCTAATTTTGTATTCGGACAAAAAAAGTTCCCGCAAGGTTCAAGCCTGCGGGAACTTTTTTATGCGACTTATTTGGCGCGATAGGGCGGATTTTATTCCGCGGCTGCTACCGGGGCCTTGGCCGGTCGGCGGCGACGGCGGCGTTTCTTGGGCGCCGCTTCGCCGAGCACTTCTGCCATATCGAAGCCTTTCGGTTCTTTCTTGGCGGGCGCGGCCTTCTTTTTCGGCGGAGCTTCACAGATGGACTTGCGGGAAATCTTTTTCGGCGCGATTCCGAGCTCCTGAAGCTTTAGAAAGAGTTCGCGGCTTGTCCACGCATCGGTTGCGGCGTAGATAATCTGTTGTTCGCTCAGCGTTTTTGCGGCCCAATTGGAAACCTGGGCGTTTTTGGAAATACGACCGCCGAGGAAATAGGCACAGAGCGCCCGCAGGCCGGTATTTTCGATTTTCGCCTTGCGCGTATAGGTGCTGGCGTCGACGAATCCGGCGTCGTCAAACGGAGCGCGTTTCTTCAAGTGAAGCACGTCTTCTTTGACGGCGACGCCGACCTTAAGGATGTCCGGATTTTCGAAAACGGGGAAAAGTACGGGAACGCCGCCGCAGTAGTCGAGGCGGAAAAGGTAGGCGCACTTTTTGCCGCAGAGCTGGACGAGCGAAGTCAGGTAGGAATTACCGCGGCTGAAGCTGGGGCGCGTTTCCGTGTCGAATCCGAGGACTTCTTCCTTGCAGAGGGCCTTGACGGCCTTGCGGGCGGCTTTTTCGTCCGTGATGAGTTCGATTTTTCCTTCGTACTGGAGGAGGGGCAGGGCGGCGACGAATTCTTTGTCGATGTGCACAAGCCCGTCCTCCGAGGCTTGAATTTCGGGAACTTGGGCGGGAACAGCGACCTTGGGTTTCGCAGCTTTCATGATGGGACAAGTCTAATTTTCGTCGCATTTTAAGCAATCTTGAAATCGGCCTTGAGGGAACGCGGGCTTGACAAGCGTGGGTAAAAGCGAGATTTTTTTACGTAACGTGATTTTTTACAAAAAGAGCCGACTTAGTCTTAATCTATTGCTTCTCCCCGTTGGGGAGTAAGTGCTTTTTTGCGGGCAGGCGACCGCTTTTCAACGCCGAAACCGACGGGGCTGTTCCCGCGAAAATTTCTCCTTTCCGCTTTGCGTTTTGCCGCGAAGTAAACCCACGAAAAAAATTTATAAAAACGATTATGCAACACGAAAAAATTACGAAATACGCTGCGTTCCCGACGATTGATTTGCCCAATCGCCGCTGGCCGAACAACTCCATTACGAAACCGGCCATTTGGTGTAGCGTTGACCTGCGCGACGGGAATCAGTCGCTCGCCGTTCCGATGAACGTCGAAGAAAAAATCGAAATGTTCAAAATGCTCTGCGATATCGGTTTCAAGGAAATCGAAATCGGCTTCCCGAGCGCATCCGATACCGAATTCGCTTTTGCGCGTACGCTCGTCGAAAAGGATTTGATTCCGGACGACGTTACCGTCCAAGTGCTCGTTCAATGCCGCGAACACCTCATCCGCCGTACTTTCGAAGCCCTTCGCGGGATGAAGCAGGCAATCGTCCACATTTACAATTCGACCTCGCCGCTGCAGCGCCGCGTCACTTTCGGCAATGCCTCCAAGGAACAGATTAAGCAAATCGCCATCGACGGCGCCCAGCTCGTGAAATCGCTCCTGCCCGAAGCCGCAGGAACGAAAATCCGCCTCGAATATTCGCCGGAAAGCTTTTCCGATACGGAAGTCGATTTCGCCCTCGAATGCTGCAAGGCCGTCATGGACGTCTGGCAACCGACCAAGGAAGATCCGATTATTTTGAATCTGCCCGAAACGGTTCAGTGGACGACGCCGAATGTTTACGCCGACATGATTGAGGCGTTTATCAACGGCTTGGACAATCGCGAGGCGGCCATTATTTCGTTGCATACGCACAATGACCGCGGGACGGGCGTTGCCGCAACCGAGCTCGGCCTGATGGCGGGAGCCGACCGTGTCGAAGGCACGCTCTTCGGCAACGGCGAACGCACGGGGAATCTCGACATCGTCACCGTTGCGCTCAACATGTACACGCACGGCATCGAAACCGGCCTGAAGTTCGACAATCTCCCCGCCATCCGCGAAGTGTACGAACGTTGCACGCGCATGACCGTTCCCGAGCGCCATCCCTACGGCGGAGACCTCGTCTTTACGGCGTTCAGCGGCTCCCACCAGGACGCGATTAAGAAGGGCATGGACCTGCGCCGCAACGCCGGCCCCGATGCTCCGTGGCACGTGCCGTATCTGACGATCGACCCCTCCGACGTCGGCGCCAATTACGAAGCCATTATTCGCATCAATTCCCAAAGCGGAAAGGGCGGGATCGCCTACATTCTCGGACGTGATTTCGGCATCGAATTGCCGAAGCTCATGCACCCGGTCGTCGGCGAAGTCATCGGCGGGATTGCCGACAAGCTCGGCCGCGAACTCACGCCGAAGGAAATTAACGACGCGTTCATGCAGCATTTCGTCAACGTCTCCGAGCCGCTCGCGATCAAGGTTTTTGAAAGCCTTTCGGAAAAGAAGCCGCTCGTTTCCTGCAATGCGACCGTCGTCTATCAGGGGCAGGAACACCGCATCTCCGGCAGCGGGAACGGACCGATTAACGCCTTCGTCAAGGCCATCCACCTGCAAGGCTGGAAAAACTTTACGCTCCGCGACTACCGTTCGCACGCAATCGGAAGCGGTTCGGCGACGGAATCCGCCGCTTACGTCTCGATTTCCCGTGACAGCGACGGCAAAGTCTTCTGGGGTTGCGGCATCGACACGAACATCGAACTCGCGGGCTTGCTTGCTCTCGTTTCGGCGTTCAATCGTTCCCGTCGCATCTGAGTCGTTTCCCGGCTGTAATCAAAGCGTTCCCGCCAATCACGGGAACGCTTTTTTTGTTTGAATAAGCGGGCGTTTTCCCCGTTTGTCGTTTGTCCGTTCCTACATTTCTCTTGAAAATCGTTTTTTGAGGCATACGATTGGGCTAACTCAATAACAGCGCGTTTTTATCGCGAAGCGCTTTAACTGAAGGACCTCTATGAAACACGTAAAAATTTTGATTGCACTGATGCTTGCTTCGACGGCGCTGTCCGTTGTCCCCGCATCCGCTTTTTCGGGAGAAAAGGAAGAGAAGCCGCGCATTGTTCGGGAGGCGGAGAAACGGGAGCGCGAACGCCAGGACTCGACGTGGACTCCGGAAAACATCCGCGACAATCCCGTGCTTTTCCTGCAGGAAACCATCGCGGCGTGCGATGCGCTGAAGGACAAGATTGAAGCGCAGGATATCGCGTTTATCCGTTTGAAAAAACAGGCGGAACGCAAGGTCACGGAAGCCGAAAGCGCGATTCGCCGCTATACGAAGTTTTTGGAAGAGGCGAAAAAGCAGTATAAAATCGCCAAGGAAAAGAATGCCTTTCCGGTGACGGTTAACGGCTTTGAGCTTTCCGAGGAGGAGCTTTCCGATAAGGTCGCCGATGCGCTCGAACGCGTTGAGCTCGCTAAAAGCCAAAAGAAGACCAACAGCGTCGTCGCCAAGAAAGTAAAAATTCGTCAGGGCGTTTTGAAGACGAAGACGCGGGAACTGCGCACGATTCGCCGCAAGCTCGTACTCCAGCTTGAACAGGTGAAAATGAATCAGGCGCTTGGCGAAATCGACGAGCTGACGGACGTCCTCGGTACGATCAAGGATATGTCGATCGAACTCGACGAAGATCCGACGAAGCTTTCCCTCGACGACATTACCGAAGAAGATCCCGACGCGGCGCGCAAGCAATCCGCCGAGGAATTTCTCGACGGCGAATAAGAAGGACGTTTATGACACCGACGAAGCTGGCAGGCCTTCTTGCCGTTGCGGCCGTGCCGTTTTTGGCGTCGTGCATGACCCCGACCGAGAAGATTGCCCGAGGCTTGGATGAGTACTCGCTGACGGCGAACGAAGCTCAAGCGGCGATTGCCGAGGGCGCGGAGATTTCCGCAGCCTTTTTGAAGAAAGCCGCAAGTCGCGGCAACGTCGCGGTGGTGGAGCTTTTTGTCGCGAAAGGTGCAAATCCTTGGGAAATGAAGGACGCGACGGGGACGTTTTCTCTTTTTAACTACGCCGCGATTCACTGCCGAGAGGCTTACCTCAAAATCTGCTTTGACACCCAGGCGCTTTATCCGGAACTTGCGGAGAAGCAAGCGACGGCTTACGTCGAATTCGTTATTTCCAAACTGTCGCAGGATCCGAACTTGCGCGTTGCGAATGTCTGTTCCCGAATCTGGGAAGCGGGATTGGCGCTTCCGACAAAGGCGAAAATGGAGGCCGAGCAAAAACGCGTCGCCGAAGAAGAAGCCCGTCTCGAGAAGGAGCGGATTGAGCGGGAACGCAAAGAAGCCTTAGAGACCTTAAAGGAGCTGGAAACTTCGGCTCTGAGCGTTCGCATGATTGAGGAGATTTTGGCGGGCGAAAAAAAGCTTTCGAAGGAAGAGAGCTCCCGCGGACGTGTTCTCATCGAAACCTTCGGGGAAGAGCAAATGCCCGCGCTTCTCGAGAGCTATAAGAAGGCGCGGCAGGCGTTCCTCGAAGCGGATGCGAACCTGAACGAGCTGGTGGCGGCGCTTCGGGCGGAGGGCATCAACACGAAGCTGAATTTTAAAATTCTCGAAGTGTGTGCAAAAAATCTGCTGACGTTTGAGGAGTTCGTGGCGGATCTCAAAGAAGGGAATCAGACCAAGTGTCTCGCGCGTTACGGGAACGAATTTTGGTGGCAACGCGAAGCCGTGTTGGCCGCGGCAAACGATATTTTCCAAGCGGCGGGAAGCCGCTGGCTGGATTTGGCTGCCGAATACTGGCGCCTGCGCTACAAGCTGACGGATTACTATTCGTTGTTTAAAATCGGGGCGATTACTCCGGACGAACTTGCCGCCCGAGACGCGGAATTTTCCGGAAACTAATCGTCCATTCCCGAATGCGGAAAATTAAATGCGTTATGAAGACTTTATTAAAATCTTTCCTTTGGACTGCTGTGGCGACGCTCGGCGTTTCTGCGTTTGCCGCTCCGGAAAATCACGAGGAATTCGCCCGGCAGTATATGCCGGAATCGCAAGCCGTATTTGAACGTTTTCGCAAAGATTGTGCGGAAAGCAAAAGGCTTCAAGTGTCTCTCGCGGAAGATTTGCGCGTGATGAATCGCGCGGCGGCCGACGACGCCGGCTACTGCGCGCTCTCCGAAAAAATCGCGGCGCTCGAAAAACGGGAAGCCGAGTGGGCCGTCACGATTAAAGACGCATTTTTCCGTCACAAGGCCGGCTTGATTACCGCCGAAAAGCTCGGAGACGCAGATCTCGCGCTTGCGAAAAGAAATATCGCATGGGAAAGCGGCGTACTCAAAAACCTGATAAAAAATTTCGTCGCGGGATTCGGTGTCCCGGAGTTGGTAGAGATTCCGGGGTGTAATTATGCCTTCGGAAAATACGAAATTACGCAGGAGCAGTTTCGCTTCATCATGGGCAAAAATCCGTCGTACTTTCGAGGAAACAATCGCCCTGTGGAGTCCGTTACCTGGGAGGAAGCCGCAGAATTTTGTCTGCGCCTGACTGAGCGGGAACGCGCGTTGGGGCGGTTGCCGAAAGACCGCGAGTATCGCTTGCCGAGCTTAGAGGAGTGGGAACACGCCTGCCGGGCCGGGGTGACGACGGAGTCTCCCGTGGGCGATACCGCGGGAGATTTGTTGCGCTTCGGATGGTACAGCGAGAACAGCGAACGCAAGACTCACCCCGTCGGACAAAAGCCGCCGAATGCCTTTGGGCTTTATGATATGTGCGGGAATGTCAGCGAGTGGACCCGAACACTTTTTGACGACAGATTAGCGTGTCATGGCGGCGATTGGTCGGACTGCGTGTCAAACGTTTATACGGCTGCGATGTGGTATAAGCGTTCTCCGGAAGAGCGTTTCAACTACCTCGGCTTCCGCGTCGTTCTCGCCGAAGCCGAAGAAGAATAATTTACCGGCCTTCGCTTAGCTACGAAAAGAGCGTGTAGCTCGTTCCATTGCGCCGCAGGAAGCTTGTGGACACATCATCGTCGCTTAGCGGCGCATGACGGCGAAGCGTCCATCCGCGGGTTTCGGCTTTGCCTGCCCCCGCGGTTATCCAATGTAGTGCACCTCCGGCGCACGTGTGCTGATGACCAGGCTGGAAGAACGCTTGAGACCTGGTTAAAAAAAGCGAATTTCGATAGCTTGCCCTTTCGTTTTTGGGGTGGGACGTTTTTTTCTCTGTCAGAAGGTTTGCGCGGGGGCATGCGGGCGGACATAATTCCGCGTTATGAATTTGTCTTTCGGAAAGATTTTTTTGTGCGCGGCGTGCGTGTGTGCGTTGCCGTTTTCGATGTCGGCGGAAGAGGCGGCGAGCGGAACGATTTCGGTCGGTGCGGGTGTCGAGCGTAAGACTTTCGGTCTCGACTTGAGCGTGCCGCCGGCGGAAACGAAGCAGGATGCGGCGGCGGTTCCGGCGGAAGTTCCCGAAGTTAAGGCGGCGGCTGTTGTTGCGGAGCCCGTAAAGCCGAGCTTCCCGGAGGCGCACCGGAAATTTATTTTTGAATGCGAGCCGAAGGAGTTTTCGGCGGAATCGTACGAACGCTCGGTGGAGAATTTGCTCGCCGCCTATGAAAAGAATACGGGGCGTAAACTGATTCCGGGCGAACACAAAAAGGTGGCGCTCAAGATTTACACGGCTTCCGGACGCGGTTTGGAAACGCCGAAGGATTTGACGCGGGCGGTGCGGACGGCCTTAGAAAACCGCGGTTTTTCGCGGGAAAACATTTTGCTCGTTGACCTGAGCGAGCGCCAGTTGCGCCTCGCCGGTTACTTGCCGCCGTTCCGCAAAAAGAACGATTTCTTTTGGGAAGGTTCGCCGGTGGCGGCGCTCGACACGGGCAAGCATTACCACGAAAAATGGTTTTACGAAAACAATTTGCCGACGCGGGAATCGAATCCGGGAGCGGCTTCCGAGTGGGAAGATATCGCCAACGAACGAAAGAGCTTCCTGCCGGTTCCTTTGCTCTTCGAAGTCGATTTTTGGATTAATCTTCCCGTGGCCTGCGACAGCCCGGTATTGGGCGTTTGCGCGGCCCTCGGCAATGCGACGCTCTGGAATGCCGGCAACCAGAAGCGCTTTTTGGACAATCCCGCGAATGCCGTTCACATGGCGGTTTCGATTGCGACGATTCCGGAGTTGCGCGCGAAGTTTGAGCTTTCGATTCTTTCGCTGGAAAAATACCAGTTTATCGGCGGGCCGGTTTTCAACGAGAATTACACGCTTTCGGAAAAGCAGATCTGGATGAGCGCGAATCCCGTGATTTTGGACTTCCTGATGTGGCAACGCATGAACCGTGCGCGTGCATCCCGCGGCTTTAATCCGATCTTTCCCGAGCCGCCGCTGTTTTCCACGGCCAGCAAGGGCGAATATTCGCTCGGATCCTGTATGGCTTCGGAGTTGAGTCTCGTCCGCGTTCCCGCTGAGTAAGCGGTGCCCGGATAGATTAGAGATTAAAGGGTGAAGATTAAAGAAAGAGATAAGTAGAGGGCGTAACCCTCTGATTAATTTTTTCGCCAGACGATGGTGAGGAAGAGCCAGGCGGTGAGGATGGCGGCGACGACGAAGCCCGTGATGCCTAAGTGCTTGGCGAATCCGAGTTCGTTGCCGATGCTTGCCGCGCAAACCAAAAGCGCACTTGCAACCAGGAGCGCGGAGATGATCATGGCGAGCGCCATGCGGTTGGCAGAGCGATCGAGGGTGACACGCGTGGCGTTGAGGCCTTCGTGCTCGATGTTGATGCGGGCGTCGCCGCTTTCGATTTTCCAAAGGATGCGCTGGAAGGATTCGGGAATCTCCTTGATGTAGGCGAGTTGGCGCTCGGCATGCCAATAGATGTCGCGTCCGACATTGAGCGGATTCCAGCGTTGTGCATGAAGATCCTTGAGCGCCTGGCGGGCGAATTCGGAAAGTTCGAAATCCGGATTCAACGCGCGACCGGATTCTTCCATGACGGTGACGGATTTGGCGAGCAGGGCGTAATCGCGCGGAAGCGGAAGCCCGTTTTGGGCGAAGACGCGCAGCATGTCGAAAATGATACGCCCGACGGCGCCGGCGTCGGTCTCGAAATCGGCGTGGCGGCGCAGGACGACGGCGATGTCGGCCTCGAGCTTGGCTTTGTTGACGTGTTCCTTCGGCGGATTGATGCAGAGCGCGATTTGCAGGACTTTTTCGGCGTTGAGCTCGGCGACGGCAGCAAAGATGTCGGCGAGGAAATAGCGCATTTTTCTCGAGAGCGTTCCGGCGCATCCCCAGTCGAGGAAGCAGAGGCGGCCGTCGGGCGTGATGAGGAGATTGCCCGGATGCGGGTCGGCGTGAAAGAAGCCGAAGGAGAAAATTTGGCGGAAGACGGATTCTCCGCCGGCGATACTGAGTTCGCGGGCGACGTCGGCGGGAATGCGCTTATCGCCGGGCGAAAGGCCGTCCACCCAATCCGTTACCAGGAGTCGGGCCGAGGAAAGGTGCTGGAAGACGCGCGGGGCGAAGATGCGCGGGTCGTCGTTGATTTTATCGAAATGCTGGGCGTTTTTGGCTTCGAAGGTGAAGTCGATTTCGCGCAGGACGCCGTTGCGGATTTCGTTGAGAATGCCGGCGAAGTCGTAGGCCGCGAGCTCGGGGATATTTTCCGTTGCCTGTGTGACGATCCACTCGAGAATCTCGAAGTCGGCCCGCATGGCTTTGCCGGCGCCGGGGCGCCGCACTTTGACGGCGACGCATTCGCCCGTCTTCAAGGTGGCTTTGTAAACGAGACCGATGGAGCCGCAGGCAAGGGCCTCTTTATTAAAGGTCTGAAAGTTTTCGGCGATTCCGCCCTTGAGTTCGCCGTCAATCACCGGCTCCACGGCTTCCCAAGGGAGCGGGGCGACGTGGTCGCGGAGCTTTTTGAATTCCTCCAAAAGCGGCGGCGGGAGAATATCCTCGCGGGTGCTGACGATTTGAGCGAACTTGACGAAGGTCGGCCCGAGCTCTTCGCAAGTGACCCGAATGCGTTGCCAAAGCGAAAGATTGGACGGATGCGGGAGGATTTTCTTGAGAAAGAAATTATGCGGCTGCAATTTCCCGGCAATCTCCGCGAAGCCGTTGCGCAGCAGGACGACGGCGATTTCTTTCGCACGCAGGCTGTTGCGCAGGAACGAAATCGTACGCATCGGAGAGGATTGGGGGATGGGGCGGTTGGGCACGGAGGGCAGGAAAGGTCCCCGCGAAGCATTTCACGGGGACGGGTGGCGTTTATTCGACGACTTCCGTGTCGGTGGCGGGCGTTGCGCTTTCGGCTTTTTCCGCGTCGCAGCAGCACTCGCATTCGGTCGGAATGCCGAGCTTTTCTTCGATGGCCTTAAGGCGCTTGCCGATGGCGCAGAGCTGTTCCTGCGTAGCGAAGGGCCATTTTTTGCCGAGCGCTTCCGCCTTGTTCGAGAGATCGCTGCGGGCCTTTTCCCAGTTTTCCTCACCTACCTTGGTGGCCTTTTCAAAGAATTCCTTTGCGTCGGCGGCGGAAATTTTTCCTTTGGCGACCCAATCGCCGAGAACTTTTTCAATCGCTTCTTTGGAAAGCGTGGCGGCGCCGAGACCGGCGTAGAGTGTTTTTTTGAATGTGTCGAACATGGTTTTCCTTTCTTTGCGGAGTTTAAATTTTACTAAAAGCGTCGCGGAAGCTTACTTTTTGTTTTTGTTTACGTCCTGGCGTTCGATTTCCGTGGCAATCGTGTCGGGCGTACCGAGCGTGAAAAGCAGACCGCCGAGGCCGCTGACCGTAATCTGTTCGTTGAGACGGACGAGTTCGCCGGCCTTTACGGCGTCAGCCCATTCCTTGCTCGGGGTTTCGGAGCTCAGGCCGATGAAGACTTTGTCGTTCAGCGTCTTCGAAATCTCCGAAGCGAATTTTCCCAGATAACGGAAGTCTTTGCGCTCCCGTAGGTAGTAGATGTTGAAGAGTTTGTAAAATTCTTCGACTTCGGCGGCGTCGGGCAGGCGGAACTCGATGGTCTTCGCGTGGGTGGTGTGCGGGTAGGTTTTGACGACGAGGTATTCCGCGAGGTTGGTGACGTTGGATTTCGTTGCCTTGTTAAGCGTGTTTTTCAGTCGCGTTTTGGCGTTGCCGTACTGGGGAATTTTTTGGGCGATGCGCAGCGGGTCAAATTCTTCCATCGCGTAGATGCGGACCTGTCCCGGCATGCTTTCGAAGTCGATGGTCATTTCCGTGATGTACTGCGGCCGTTCCGTCGCTTGGGGCGAAACGTATTTCTGCAGGGAAACGTGCGTGATTTTGCGCGCGTCCTTGCAGTAGAAACTTTGGTAGGGCTCTTGGATTTCGATTCCGAAGGCGTTTTGCGGGAGCTTGGCCGCAGACACCGTCACCGCCTCTGCGAGAGACGGGAGAAACAGGGCCGGGCACAGGCACAGGAGGGCTTTCGAAACGAAGGGCAGGGGCTTTCTCATACGGGAAGAATTTTGTTGGAAGGTTCTGCCGAGTGCAATTATGAATTTTGCGTGCGGGAAACTCTCCCGTTGATTCGGCGCATTCCTTGCTTTAGGTTTTAGACAATGCGTTTTTATACTCGTAATTGGTTACCCCTCGGCTGTTGTTTGCTGGCCGTCTTGGCGAGTGCCCGGGACGATGTTTCCGTGCCGGCGGCGGATTCGGCTCCGGCGGAATTCGTTTCCAAATGTGCCAAGGCCGAACGCATTATCAAAGGGCGGCGTGAGAGCGAAATTGCCGAGCGGCTCAATGAGCTTGTGCCGACGCCGGAAAACCCTTTTGTGCCGGAAATTGCGGTTCAGCGCCCGGCTAAGCTGAAAATGATTGTACGCCGTATTTCGGAAAACGAGCGCCGCAAGGCGGATAAGGAGGCGGAAGCGGCCGAGCGCAAGAGGCTTTCGGAGGAAAAAAAACGGGCGGCCGAGGAGCGTCGTGCCGAACGCCAGGCGCGTTCCTGGATGCTTTTCGACGAGCGTGAAAAAGAAGACGCCAAGCGCCGTGAAACCTTGGAAAAACTGAAAAAGGAGCGGGAGGAAAAAGATCAGCGACAGGAAGATTTTCGCAAATTCGTCGAACTGCCGGCGGAATCGGTTTTCAAGCACGCGGCGGCGGAGTTTTTCCCGGGTGACGTGCCTGAAAGCATTCAGCGCGTGAACAAGGCTTTTAAGACAGACAACGAAATCCGCGACTGGCAGTGCACCGGCCTTTATGCGCCGCCCGGAGAGATTATCCGAGTACACGTTTCGTCGGCGGCCATCGGGACCGGCTACCGCATTCGCGTCGGTACGCACGAAGACAATTTGCTGGAAGGCCGTAAGAAAAATTATTGGCATCGCTTCCCGACCATCGTGCGGGAATTCGGTGTCGGCAATTCTACGGTCGAAGTTGCGAATCCTTTCGGCGGGATGATTTACGTTTACGCTCCGGCCCCGCCGGCACGCAGCAAACTTTCCTCATCCTCGCAACGCCGCGTGCCCCGCTACGCCCGCTTTCAGTTTATCGGCGTCGTCGAAGCCCCGTACTTCGAACTCGGCGAAACCAAGCCGGCGGAATGGCTGCACCTGCGCAATGCTCCCGCGCCCTGGGCACATCTCGCGGGCAAGTATTTCATCGCGACCGTACCGTCTTCCGCCGTGAGAAAAATCGAGAATCCCCAGAAAATCGTCGAGTTTTGGGATAAAATCATCGAAGGGCTCGACAAGCTTTCCGGACGCGAAAAGCGCGATAAAAATGCGCCGCGGGAGTGCATTGTTTTCGACGTCGATTCCGTCGGATTTGCCGGTCACGAAGGCGATACCATTGTCCTTCCGCTTGAGCTTGTAAAGACCTTCGTCGATTTGGATTATGTCCGCAAACACGGCTCTTGGGGGCTGTTTTTCTATCTCGCGAAAAACCGCGTGAGAGCCGAGTGGACGCTCAACGGAAATACGGATGCGCCTGCGGCTTTGCTGGCTCTGTACTGCATGGAGCAGGTAACGGAACGCAAAGCGCATACCTTTTTTAACGCGAAGATTCTCCAGTCGTCGGCGCTGACGCAGCCGGATGCGGCGGGGACGCCGGAAATCATCGGCGCTTACCTGGCTCCGCTCGAAGCCTTCGGGTGGGAGCCGCTCTTCAAGGCTTTTGACGTTTATAACAACAAGAAGCGCCCGCTGACCGAGACGGAACTCGATAAGGCGGAAACCTTCGTTACCGTGTGGTCGCGTGCGGCGAAGACGAATCTCGGACCTTATTTTGAAAAATTCGGAATCGAGTATTCCAAGCGTCTGCAGATGCGCCTTGAGAAGCTGAAGAAGTTTACCCCGTCGCGTTTCCCGCCGGCCCTCGGCTTGGAAAAACCGAGCGAAGACTGTTTCCGCGGTGATGCGCCTTTGGGCAGTGTGGCGATTTTCTTCAGCGATTATTTTCCGCCGGAAGAGGCGGAAGAGGAATTCGTCAGCCTCGAGGAAGTTGCGGAGGAAGCGGAAGCGCCTGCGGAGCCTGCCGGGGAGCCGGGTGTCGCCGAAGAAGAGGCGGAAGCGGAGGAAGGCGGCGCCGCTGATCCCAGAGTTTTCGGAGAAAAAATACGCGTATGAGTTCGGATTGCACTAAGAGACCGGCCTGCGCCGTTTTGCTTGCCGGCGGCTCGGGAACGCGGATGCGCGGAACGGTGGACGACAAGATTTTTGCGCCCTTGGCGGGCGAAGCGGTGGTCGCGCATGTTATTCGCAGCTTCCGTGAAAGCGGTGTTGCGGGAACCCTCGTTTTCGTCTGTCGCGACGCGGCGCAGGAAGACGCCGTTCGCGCGGAGCTTTGTAAGCTTGAAGCCCGGGAAGCCTTTGCGAAAATCGTGTTTTGTCGAGGCGGAAAGGAACGTCGCGATTCCGTGCTGAACGGCCTGCGGGCGGCCCAAGCGGCCGGAGTTGCCGAAGATGCCGTCGTGCTGATTCACGACGCGGCGCGCCCGCTCGTTTCGCCGACGGCCTTGCGGGAGGTTTACGAAACGACTCTGCGCGAAGGTGCCGCCGTGCTTGCCCATCGCTGTGTAAATACGGTCAAGCGCGTCCCTGCGGAAACGCGTCCGGGAACGGCTTCCGAAACGGAAGATTTGGATCGCGGGAGACTTTGGGAAACGGAGACGCCGCAGGCTTTTCCGCTGGGGAAAATTCTGTTCGCCTATGAGCGCGTTTGCGCCGAAAATCTTACGGTGACGGACGATGTTTCTGCCTTCGCCGTTGCGCTCGACGGGCGGGTGGCGCTCGTGGAAAATCTTTCGCCGAATCTCAAGATTACCGCGCCCGCCGACCTCGTTCTTGCCGAAGCGATTTTAAATTTGTCCGCCCGCACGGCCTAAGCTTGTGCTACTTCGCTCTGTAGTAGGACGAATCTTTCAAACGGCTCGGAAAAGGGAAGCCCAAGCGGTTCTTGTCGCTTTGGGGCCGTTTTTTAACTTTTCAGAGCGTTGTAATTGGTTTTTAATAAGGGTTCCATTTTTTACGTTCTTTGAACTGCCGGGTTTTTATGCACGTTTACGTGCTGTGCGAGCTATGCCGTGTCGCGCCTTGCGCGTCGCCTTCGAGTGTGCTGTTTAGCCGCCGACGCTTCGCCTTCATTCCGTCCGTTATCCGTACCCGGTAAGCAAAGACCAATCCACAATAAAACAACCATACAGAATCATGCCTGATAATAACACAGAAGAGACCGCCCCCTTGTCGGACGTCTCGACGGCAGTGCCTGCAAACGAAAGTGTTGCGGAGCAGGCACCCGAAACGCCCGTAGCCAAGCCGCACACGAGCCTCGCAGAATCCGCCCTCGAATCCTCGCTCAGCGATGTCCTTCCGCTCAGCCCCATCGGTGGCGAACCCGAAAAGAATAATGCCGGAAACCCCGAAAAGAAAAACGGCGGTCGCCACGGTCTGCGCCGCGGAGCCGCTGCCAAAAAAGGAAAGAATGCCGGAGCCGGTGCTTCGGTCGGTGTAATCGAAAGCCCGGAACAGTTTACGGAAACGCTTTCCGGAACCGGTCCGAAGCCGCGTGAACGCCGCCGCGAACGCGAAGCCCGTCCGCAGGAAGCTGCTTCCGAAAACACGCCTGCCGCCGAAAACGTCGCGGAAAAGATCGAAGAAATTCGTCAGGGCGCCGGTTGGCGTATCCGCGAAAAGCGCGAGAAGAATTTCCACCATGTGCAGTCCAACGCGGGCAATCCGCGTCCCAAGCTCATCATTGAGCCGGCTCCGATTCCGGTCCAGGAAGAAGAGCCCTCGTTCTGGCAAAAGCTGAAAGCCCGCATTCTGGCATTTTTCAAAATCGGTAAGAAAAAGAAAAAACACCAGCGCGGCAAGAAGCGCGGCGGAAAGTTCCGCGGTGACCGTCCGCACGGAAAGAAGGATTTCCACGGACAACGCTCCGGCGGAAAGAAAAACTTCAACCGCAATCGCAATAGCGGTTTCCGCGGCGGAAACGGCAATCGCAACCGCCAGCAAAATAAGTCCGACGCCGCTTAATCAGGCGGTTTCGCAGCAGAACGTTCCCGGAAATTCCGGGAACGTTTTTTTATAGGCAGACCTCGGCTTTTGCGTTTAAACCCCGTCGGAAAGATTCGGGTAAATTATGGAATAATCAGGTTTTAACGCATAAAAGGTTCTTTTGTTTATGCCGTTTCGCAGAGAATTGCGGGATTGTCGTTTGACAAGTCTTGAGTAGTTGAATTCTTATTGCGCCCTAAGATGTAAAAACAAGGATGCCCTAATAACTGTGAACTAAAAATATGAAAACAGACAAAAAGATTCTGATTCTGCTCGTATTATCTATTTTTGCAGGAATTATTTATACGTCTTGGGACGATGCGTCTTCTGCCGAACATGAAAAACATCAAAAAGATAAGCAGTCTTCATTTATCGCGACTGAAATCCTGCGTATATTTGGGCAGCGCGTTAAATTTTACGGCATCGTTTTGGATCAATTCGACAATCCGGTTCCCGGTACGACAATCGAATACTCGCTTATGGATCCGGAGAATTTCCTTCGAGCTTTCGGAGGGGGAACTCCTGAACAATGCATTGAAAAGACGGATGCGAACGGTCGATTTTCGATTTCGGGAATCGGAGGCTCGCTGACTTGTTTTGCTAAACATCCCGATTACTACCAAACGGACCAATCAAGCCATTCCCGAGGCTATGCGGCCCGTGAAAAGAAAGTCTCGCATGATGACTACGAAAATCCGATTGTTCTCCGCCTGTATAAAAAAGGTGCCTGTGAACCGTTGTATTATTCGTGCAGCGATGTAATCGGAAAAGGAAGCTCTTGGATTCGGATTCCGGAAGAAGGGCTTGGGATAAACCTCGCCAACGGAAGAATCCAAGAAAAACCGACAAGTCTTCATATCACCTACAAAAACGACCGAGCACAGAAAAATGAAATTCGTTATGATTGGGAGTATGTCCTGCGAATTCCGGGAGGCGGTTTTCGAGAACGAAACGGAGATTTCAGATTTCTCCCCTCCCTAGGCGCAACCGCAGGCTATTTGAAGCGTAGCGAAGATTTCAGCTTTATCGCACCGGAAGACGGGTATCCGGAAGAAGTCCGGATCGGATTCAGAAAAGGTGAAAAAGATTGGAAAAGCGGAAAAATCTGCCACTACTTCGTAAAATTCCCAAACGGTTTATACGGTCTTCTTGAAATTGACGCAGGCGCCTCCGGGAACGTCCGCTTTCAGGCACTTATCAATCCGGATCCCGCCTCCCGGAATTTGGAATACGACATCCGAAATCAAATCAATAAAAACTCGGCAAGCCACCACTATAGCAGTTCGTTTTAATGAATTTTCCCACGAAAAGAGCGTGCATTTCGTTCCATTGCGCCGCAGGCACGTCAGGGACACATCGCTGTTACTTAGCGGCGCATGTGTAATTCGGGTTAGTCCGCGGGTTTCGGCTTTGCCTGCACCTCCGGCGCACATGACTAATCTTGAGACTGTTTAAAAAAAACGAATTTCTAGAGCTTGCCTTTTGAGGGACTGAAGAATCCGCTCCGGCTGGAGAAAAAATGAACCCGCGATTGATTTTGCTTTGGCGGGATTCCTTAAAGAAAGTTTGACCCGGAAGCGGAAAAGCGGTTTCCTTAATGCTTCATTTTTTAGCCTCAAGGCACAGGAAAATTTAATCAAACGCAATGAATACCAAAATCGAAGACATTAATACGACGCGCAAGGCGGCAACGGTGGTTGTTCCGGCCGACGTTATCGAAAACGCTCAGAACAAACTTTTCAAAGAATATGCGTCTCAGGCACGCATTCCGGGCTTCCGTCCGGGCAAGGCGCCGGTGAGCGTCATTCGCCAGAAATACGGCAAGGACTTGGACAAGGAACTTACGCAGCGCGTGGTTCAGGAAGCTTACGCCGCGATCCGCGAAAACAAGGAAGTCGAAGTTTACGCGCTCGTCGACGTCAAGGAACCGGCAATCGAAGTCGGCAAGGATGCGGAAATCCGCTTCGAAATCGACGTCGTTCCGGCATTTGAGCTCCCGCAGTACAAGGGCCTCGAAGTTCCGGCAGAAGACGTATCGGTTTCCGACGAAGAAGTTGACAAGGCTGCAGAAGGCATTCGCTCGCAGCGCGCGGAATTCAACAAGGTTGAAACGCCGGCAGAAAAGGGCGACTACGTGAAGCTTTCCTACGAAGGCAAGATCGACGGCGCTGAATTCCCGGAAGACCTTGCCCGCTACGGCAAGCAGACCGGCACCTGGGAAGAAGCCGGCTCCGAAGAAGCTTTCGGCGCTTCCGTCAAGGAAATCGCAGCTGCGGTTATCGGCATGAAGGCCGGTGACAAGAAGGAAATCTCCGTGACCTTCGCGGACGATTTCGCTGCTGAAGCCCTTCGCGGCAAGACGGCGGTTTACACGCTCGACGTTGCTGAAGTCCGCCAGCGCGTGCTTCCGGAACTGAACGAAGAATTCTTCAAGTCCGTCCACGTTGCCGATGAAGCCGAATTTAAGAAGCAGATTCGCGAAGGCCTCGAAGCCAACAAGAAGAATGCCGCAACGGCTAAGACGCGCGAAAATGTCATCAACAAGCTCAACGAGCTCGTTGACTTCGAACTCCCGCAGAGCGCTATCGACCGCGAAGCCTACAACATCTTCGTTGAATTCGCGAACACGCAGCTCCGTCAGGGCGTCAAGATCGAAGACATCCAGGCTAAGCGCGATGAATTGATGGAAAACACCAAGGAAGCAGCCAAGACCCGCGTCAAGACGCAGCTCATCCTCAACGCCATCGCCAAGGTGGAAGACGTTAAGGTCGAGCAGGCTGACATCACGGCTCGCATTCAGCAGGAGGCCTACATGAGCGGTATGCCGGCGGAAAAATTCGTCAAGGAACTGACGAAGGACCGTTCCCGCATCATGGAATTGCAGGCGAACATCCGCTACAACAAGGCGCTCGACGTCGTCGTCAACGCCGCGGTTGCAAAGTAATTCGCTCCCGCTTTTCGAAGAGCGTTCCCGTAGATTTTGCGGGAACGCTTTTTTAATGAACGGGCGCATTCTGAGAAGGGAGCTTTGGCGAACGAGTATGAATTTGATTGAGCTTAAGAACATTACGGTGACGCGCGGCGGGAAAAAGATTTTTTCCGGGTTGAATTTGGAAATTCCCGTCGGCCGCAATATGGCGATTCTCGGACCGAACGGTGCCGGGAAATCGACTTTTCTGAAGTTGCTTACGCGGGAACTGTATCCGGAGGCGAACGCAAAGAGCTCGCTGAAAATCTTCGGCGAATCGACTTGGAATATCTGGGAGTTGCGTTCCCGAATCGGCATCGTCTCGAACGACCTACAGGGAATGTTTCCGTCGGACATCAGCGGGGCGGATGTCGTGCGCTCCGGTTTCTTTTCGAGCATCGGGCTTTGCCGCGACCGGATTCTGACGCCGGCGCAGGAAAAGCGGGTCGGCGATATGCTGGCCGTTATGGGCTTGGGGCGAATTGCTTCCCGTCCGTTCAGTACGTTTTCGACCGGGGAGCAACGGCGCTTCATTTTGGCGCGGGCGCTTGTCAGCAAGCCGGAGGCACTTGTGCTCGACGAGCCGACCGCCGGACTCGATTTAAGAGCGAGCTTTTTTTACATTTGCTTCCTGCGTACGTTGATGAGCAAGGGAACGACCGTGATTCTTGTTACGCACAATATCAACGAAATTCCGCCGGAGATGAAATACGTTGCCTTGCTCGAGAAGGGAAAGATTCTCGAAATGGGGCGGAAGCAGGACGTGCTGACTTCCGAAAAACTTTCCGCGCTTTTCGACATTCCGCTGCGTGTGAGCCGCGAGAACGGTTTTTACGGTGTCGTCCCCGCCTGATGCTTGCAAGTCGCCTTTTTCAATAGCAGAATACTTTTTATGTCCGAGCCTCGTCCGCTGATTTTTTCCGAAACTAAAGAAACGCTTGCCGCTGCCCTCGAAGCGCGCGGGGAAAAGGCGTTTCGCGCTACGCAGATCCTCGAATGGATTTACAAAAAGCGTGTTCGCTCGTTCGATGAGATGAAGAACGTTCCCGCGGCGACGCGTGTGTGGCTGGCCGAAACCTACGATTTCATGCCGGCGAAGCTGCTTACGAAGAGCGCGCAGTCGAGCGATGTAACGGAAAAATTTTTGCTTCAGATGCGCGACGGAGCGCTCGTCGAATGCGTGATTTTGCGTGCACCTCAGGAGGGCACGGGCGAAGAACGCTCCCGGAAAACCGTTTGCATTTCGACGCAGGTCGGATGCGCTCAGGGTTGCAAATTCTGCGCGAGCGGGCTGGCCGGATGGAAACGCAATCTCGACGCGGGAGAAATTATGGCGCAGCTTATGTTCGTCTGCTGGGAAGGCGGCGACAAGGGCACGCGGGAGACGGGCTTTACGGATTTTGACAACATCGTCGTCATGGGGATGGGCGAGCCGCTCATGAATTACGAAGCGACGATGCGTGCGCTGACGATTGCGAATGCGCCGTGGGGCTTGGGTGTGGGCGCGCGCCGCATCACGATTTCGACGAGCGGAGTCGTGCCGAGAATTCGTGAGCTCGCCGACGAAGCGATGCAATTCCGCCTCGCAATCAGCTTGCACGGAGCGACGGATGAGGTGCGTACGCAGATTATGCCCGTCAACCGCAAGTATCCGTTGGCTCTGCTTATTCCCGCTGCCAAGGAATTTTCCGACAAGCACGGGCGCATGATTACGCTCGAGTTTATTTTAATCGAGAACATCAACGACTCGCTTGAGCAGGCGCGCAAGCTTGCCGATATCGCTCGGGAACTTCACGCGCACGTCAATTTGATTCCCTACAACACCGTGGAAGGACTGCCTTGGAAACGTCCGTCCGGCAATCGCCAAATGCAGTTTCTCAAAATCCTGCAGGAACGTCGTGTTCCCGCAACACTGCGCCGCGAAAAAGGGCACGACATCGATGCCGCCTGCGGTCAGCTCCGCCTCCGCAATTTGGACAAGGAACAGTGAGCGGTTTGATTCCGCTCAACGGCTTCCGTTCTCCCGTTTCCGGTTTCCGGCTTAGCTGCAGAAGGCCAAGATTAGCAATTGCGCGGTGAGGACGCGCAGGAACATGGTCAGCGGATAAACCGTGGCGTAGGCGACGTTCGGGGCTTCGTTCTGCGCGAGGCTGTTCGCGTAGGCGAGAGCGGGCGGGTCGGTCACAGCGCCGGAAATCAAACCCGTCAGCGAGTGATAATTCATTTTGAAAATCCCGCGCGCGATGCTGCCGATGATGAGAATCGGAATTGTCGTGATACAAAAACCGATGAGCACCCACCAATAGCCGCCGTTGAGGACTGCCTGCAAAAAGCCTTTACCGGCGCCGATGCCGACGGCGGCAAGGAAGAGCAGAATCCCGATTTCGCGAATCATCAGGTTTGCGGCGATGGGCGTATAGGTAATCAGGTGGGAACGGTAGCCCCAGCAACTGACGAGGATGGCGATAATCAGCGGGCCGCCGGCAAGACCGAGTTTCAGCGGTTGCGAAAGCCCGGGAAGCGCAAAAGGAATGCTGCCGAAGAAGACGCCGACGGCGATGCCGAGGAAGATTGAAACCAGATTCGGATGGTCGAGGCGCTTGAGCTGGTTGCCGAGCAGCTTTTCAACTTCGTTAACCGCCGATTCCGGACCGACGACATTGACGCGGTCGCCGATTTGTAGGCAAAGGGACGGCGTTGCGACTTGGACGACCCCGGCGCGGTTGATGCGCGTAAAGGTGACGCCCATCGCCTGGTAGGCGCTCAGGCGGGAGAGCGGGCGCCCGTTCATGTTTTCCCGCGTGACGATGATGCGGCGGCGGACAATCGCGGATTTGAGGTGCTCCCAGTCTTCAAGCCCCCAATCGACGACTTTGCCGAAAAACGCTGTCAGCATTTCCGCGTCGTGTTTCATGACGATGACGAAAAGGAGGTCGCCGGCTTCCAGAACGGTTTTTCCCGTGGCGACGGTCGGCGGGTTTTCGCCCCGGCGGTGGCGGGAAATGACGAAGCGGCGCCCAAAAAGTCGTGCGACTTGTGCGATGCTTTTGCCGATGATGGCCGGATTCTGCACTTCAAGCGTGATGGCGGTTGAGCCGTCGGTGTTCTCTTGGGCTTTAACCGCCTCGGTTTCTTTTTCCGGAGCAATTTTGAAAATGGCGCGAATCAGAATCAGTGAAAGAATGATACCCACGACGCCGAGCGGATAGGCACAGGCGTAGCCTTGACCGAGTGTGCCG
Source organism: Opitutales bacterium (assembly GCA_017546455.1). Classification (GTDB taxonomy): domain Bacteria; phylum Verrucomicrobiota; class Verrucomicrobiia; order Opitutales; family UBA953; genus Spyradosoma. Next base: position 17,750 of record JAFYWY010000005.1, on the reverse strand, counting down.
GCAAGCGAGTCGATTACGCCGTCCGGAGTCATCCCTTCGGGGACACCGCCGACTTCCTCGATGAGGCGTGCGCGAGCTTCCGGATTATTGGTGACGATTTCCGAGAAGGCCTGTTGCGCGGAGCCGAGTCCCGGGGTATTGGTAATTGCGCCGGAGAGCACGCCTACCAACGTCGGCATCGGAATCTTCGTGAGGTAATGAAATGCGACGGTCGTTAAGACGCCCAACAACACGATTGCCGCCGCCAGCCCGTTCATAAGCATGCCGCCCTTTTTCAGCGAGGCAAAAAAGCCGGGCCCCACCTGAAGACCGATGGTGTAAACGAAAAGAATTAAGCCGAATTCTTTGACGAAGTGCAGGACGTGGTCGTTGACGGTAAATCCGAGCTGCCCGAGGATGATCCCGACGAAGAGTACCAGCGTGATACCGAGCGAAATCCCGAAAATTTTGATGCGCCCCAGCGGAATTCCCACCGCAATGGCGATGCAAAACATCAGCATGGTGTGCGCGACACCGTCTTTATTCGTGTATAATAAATCGACGAACCAGTCCATCTGCGAAAAATTTTTGGCGGGGACGCTACTCCTTTCGCAGACCGAAAGCGATTTATTTTTTAGCCGCCGTGCTTCTTTGTCGAGCGCCGGCGGCTAAAGGTCAAACAGATTAAATTTTCACGTCCGGATGGAGAATTTCCGTTCCGACGCCTTTGTCCGTGAAGATTTCGAGCAGGAGTGAGTGCGGCGTCCGGCCGTCGATAAAGTGGACGCGGCGCACGCCGCTTTGCAGGGCGCGGACGGCGGAGTCAACTTTCGGAATCATGCCGGCGGAGATGACTCCGGATTCCTTCAGGCCCGGGACTTCGTGGACGCGCAGCGTCGAAATCAGCGAGCTCGGGTCCTTCGGGTCGGCGAGCAGGCCGGGGACGTCCGACATGAATACCAAACGGCGTGCCTTGAGCGCGGAGGCCACGGCACTTGCTGCCGCATCCGCATTCGTGTTGTAAGGCTGATCGTTTTCGTCGAGCGCAATCGGGGAAATAACCGGGATTTTGCCTTCCGCAAGCGCCTTTTTGATGAGCTTGGTTTTGACGGACTTGATGTCGCCGACAAAGCCGAGGTCGACGATTTCGCCGTTTTCGCCCTTGGCCGTCATTTTTTCGCAGAGATTGACCAAATTGCCCGGCATACCGAGCGCGGCGCCTTTGCGTTTCGAAATCATCTCGCAGATGTCGGTGTTGATTTCGTTGTTGAGCGTGTCTTCGACAATCTTAATCGTTTCCGCATCCGTGACGCGAATGCCGTTGCGCCATTGCGGCGTAATGTTGGTCTTGGCCATCGCGCGGGTAATCGCCTTGCCGCCGCCGTGAACGACGACGACCTTGATGCCGACGCTGTTGAGGAAAACGATGTCGGCGGCGACGCGTTCCCGCACTTCGGGATCGTCAGAATCCATGAAGCTCCCGCCGTATTTGACGACGAAAATGGAATCGTGAAAACGCTGAATGTAAGGAAGCGCTTCTAAAAGGACCTGCGCTTTGGCGATGAGCTCGGATTCGTTAATCATTTGTCGGAAAAGAGAAAACGATTAGCATAGAATTTGAGACAAAAACTACAACGGAAAAACACTCGGCTTCAGCGAATAATCGGAGGGGCATGAATGAGGACGGAGAGTGAAGAAGGCAGGCTTCGGCGGCGAAAGGGCAAGGCCGATTTTTTTGAAACTTTGCGGAAGTTTCCGCGTTTATCCGAATGTCGTCACGAAACGACACCTCCGAATATTATTAACCGTCAACACCCTTTATGATTATGAAGACTAAGATTACATCCGTTCTCATCCTTCTTGCGGCGTCGGCTTTTGCATTTGCCGAATCGTCCCCGCAGGCTCCCGCCTCCGCAGATGCCGGCAAGCCGGAGCTTCGTGAACGCGGCAACCGCCAAGGTCCGCAGGCACGTCGTGCGTTCCCGCTCATGCACATGTTGCTCGCACTCAGCAACGAACAGCTCGATGAGCTTTCCGAACGCGTGGCGGAAGTTCAGAAAATGACGACCAAGCAAAAGGCTGAGGCCCTCAAGGCATTGCCGAAGCCGGAGATGCGTCGTCCGCAGGGCGAAAACGGCAAGCCGCAAGCCCGTGGCCCGCGCAACGGCCAACGCGGCAATCCCGAAGGCCGTAAACAGGAAGGCAAGCCGCAGGGGCCGCAGGCGAACAAGGGCGCCCCGATGATGTACATGCTGCTTTCTGCCGACAACGAGCGCTTGCAGGAAATCGCCACTCGCGTGGCGGAGGTTCAGAAGATGACGACCCAACAAAAGGCGGAAGCGCTCAAGGCTTTGCCGAAACCGGAAATGCGCCGTCCGCAGGGCGAAGACGGTAAGCCGCGATTCCGTGGCCAACGCAACGGCCAACGCGGTAAGTCGGCTCCGCGCGAGCTGCCGCCGCAGGGCGAATAAGGCTTTTTCCGGAATAAAAAAACGTTCCCGTCGGAAATGGCGGGAACGTTTTTTGTTTTCGAAAAATCGAATGAGAGAGGCTTTAGGCGGAGAAGCCGAGCATCTGGAGGAAAAGCTTGGCGCGGTCGCGGACATCGCCTTGGATTTCGATTTTATCGCCTTCGAGGGCGCCGCCGGCCGCGAACTTGCGCTTGAGGGAGGCGAGCAGGTCATCGCGACGCTCCTGCGTCAGCGCGTTGATGCCCGGGCCGAAGAGCACGGTGACGGTCTTGCCGGAGCGACCGGATTTTTCGATGTTCATGTGAACGCGTCCGAGCTTTTCCGATTGGCTGGGCTTCGAGTCGGCAGACTTGCGCTTCACGGGCGTTTCCGTGTGTTGCGGCAGGTCGGCGATATGAAGACCGTCAAAGGCATTATTGATGGACGTGTTGGCGGAAGCTTTTCCGTCGGTGGGAATTTTTTTCATAAGAATGTGTTAAATGCGAATTGTGCGGAATGCGGTGTCGCTTAGGCTTCGGGCTCGGCATTGAGCTTGCGGGCGGCTTCGACGCGTTCGCGCAGGATGTCTTTGAGGGCGTCCAAACCGTCTCCCGTCAGGCAGGAAATCTTTACGATTTCGAGTCCCTTATGTTTGCGCTTGAAGGCGGTGAGGTTTTTGGCGGAGCCTTCGCAGTCCATTTTGTTGGCGACGATGATGCGCGGTTTGTCGAGCAGCACCGGATCGAAGTTTTCGAGTTCGACGAGCAATTGCGCGTAGTCGTCCGCCGGCTTGCGGTTGTCCGTTCCCGCCATGTCGATGATGAAAATGAGCAGTTTGCAACGCTCGACGTGCTTGAGGAAGCGGTGGCCGAGCCCGCGGTTTTCGCTCGCGCCTTCAATCAGGCCGGGAATGTCCGCCATGGAAATCCGCGTGAAGTCTTCGTACTCGATGACGCCGACGCTCGGATTCTTGGTCGTGAACGGGTAGGGCGCCATCTTCGGGCGGGCATTCGTAAAGGCATTGGTCAGCGACGACTTGCCCGCGTTCGGGAACCCGACGAGGCCGATGTCGGCGATGGTTTTCAGTTTGAATACGAAATCGCCGACTGCGCCTTCCTTGCCCGGCGTCGTTTTACGCGGTGCCTGATTGACGGAGCTTTTGAACTGATTGTTGCCGAGACCGCCGCGGCCGCCTTTGAGCAATACGACGCGTTCGCCGTTTTCAAGCAGTTCGGCAACGAGCAGATCGGATTCCAATTCGAAAACCTGTGTTCCGGGCGGAACCTGCAGGATGACGTCGTCGCCGTCGGCCCCGTGCTTGTTGCGGCCTTCGCCGGGGCGCCCGTTCTTGGCATTCCAATGCGGTTGGAATTTATAATCACGCAGGTCGTTGATATTTTCGTTGCAGAGCAGGACGACATCGCCGCCGCAACCGCCGTCCCCGCCGTCGGGACCGCCTTTAGGCAAATACTTCTCGCGACGGAAACTCAAACAGCCGTTTCCGCCGTTGCCGGCACGCAAAAAAACTTTCGCTTCATCGATAAACATGATGGAAAAGGAAATTCAGGTTCGCGCGGGAACGCAAACGCAAATCGCGGAAATTTAGTTGGCGTTGTGCGACGGAGGTTTTATTTTCCGTAGAAACATGAAAAATTTTGATATTCCTCTCCGCATGCGCCGCCTGCGCGCAAACACGGGAATTCGTGCGATGCTTAAAGAAACGCAGCTGGTTCCCGCGCAGTTGATTCAACCGATTTTCGTGACGGAAGGCGAAACGCCCGAAGCCGTCGCATCGATGCCGGGCGTTGAGCGTCTGCCGATTCCGCTGCTCGTCGAAAAATGTCGCGAGCTCGTCTCGCTCGGCGTTTACGGCGTGGCCCTGTTTCCCAAGACGCCGGACGAAAAGAAAACGCCGGACGGCCGGGAAGCGACGAATCCCGATTGCCTCATTTGCCGCGCCATCCGCGCCGTAAAAGCCGCGGTCCCCGAATGCGTGATTTTTGCCGATATCGCCCTCGATCCCTACACGACGCACGGGCACGACGGCGTGATTAACGCGGCGGGAACAGATGTGGATAACGACGCCTCCGTCGAAATTCTTTGCCGTATGGCGGTCGAAAACGCTCGCGCGGGTGCGGATTTCGTCGCTCCGTCGGACATGATGGACGGGCGTATCGCGGCGATTCGCGAAGCTTTGGACGCCGCCGGGCTGACGCAGACCGGTATTTTGGCATATTCGGCAAAATTTGCATCGGCGTTTTACGGGCCGTTCCGCGATGCTGTCGGAAGCAAGAAAAACGCCCCGAATAAAGTGACCGGGCTGACGAAAAAGACCTACCAGCTCGCTCCCGCAAATCGCCGCGAAGCGATCCGCGAGGCCTTGGCGGACGAAGCGGAATGTGCCGATATGGTCATGGTCAAACCCGCCGGCGTTTATTTGGACGTCATTCGTGATGTGCGTGAGAACACGCTTTTGCCGCTGGCCGCCTATCAGGTTTCCGGGGAATACGCGCAGATTCAGGCTGCCGCGCAGCTCGGCTGGTTGGACCTGAAGGCCTGCCGCGACGAGTCGCTTTTGGCTATTCGCCGTGCGGGAGCCGACCTGATTCTTACCTATTTTGCAGAAGCCTATGCTCGCGATTGGCAGAACAGCGGCGAGTAGCAAACGGCATTTACCGACCGCAATAAAAAACGGAGCAACGAGTTTTAGGTGTCGTTGCTCCGTTTTTTTACATCGCTTTGGAATTTATAGCGTCTGAATGAGAACTTTTTGCTCGGCCATGGCGGGGAGCCAGAGCTTGTCGTCCTCAATGATGAAGTCCGCAGGGCCTTCTACGGGTGTTTGGGTGACGATTTCCGCCTTGCCGGTCTTGAGGTTGAGGCGTTTGACGGATTTGCTCGCCCAATCCGAGAAATAGAGGTAATCCGTCTCGCGGCCGAAGAGGTCTTCGACTTCCCGTACGACGAGGCCGTCGTATTGGCCGGGAACATCGTACACGACGGAGACCGGGCGGGCCGTGTTACCGCGGAGAGGGATGCGCTTGATTTTTCCGGATGGTTGCCCGTCGGCGTCGTTGGCGTATTCGCCTACGTAGAGAAATCCGTCTTCGACGGCCAAGCCGTTGGGGGCATTGAGCGGCTCTGCGAGCGGGAGTTCTTCAAATTTCCAGCTACGCATGTTGATGCGGAAAATTTTGTTGATGTCGGTCGCCGAGACGTAGAGAAAGTCGTCGTCTTCAACGATGTCGTTGAGGAATTGCGCTCCCGTGGAGGCCATGTCGACGACGCAGACCTGTGCTCCGGAGTGCAGGCTGATGCCGACGATTCGGTCAACGTCGGCGACGTAAAGAATATCGTCTTCGACGACGGCGCCTTTCGGGGCGTTGAGTTTTACCTGCGGGAAGGCGTTGGGGGAAACGACTTTGCCGCGGGAATTGACTTTCATGATGAACCCGTCGCCGTCTTTGCGGGTCGGTTCCAGCTTTTTCCCGACAACGGCGATGTAGTAATGGTCATCCTCTTCGGCGATGCTTTCGGGATGCCCGTCCACCGGGATGCTTTTAGCTGCGTAGGCCGTTCCCGCGGAAAAGGCGGCGACGGCGGCGAAGCGGAGGAGGTTTTTGATTTTGTTTCTCATGGCTGTCGTTTTCGGCTTATGACGTTGATTATGTAATAATCCTAAAACCTATTAGCGGAGTCGAGTATTAAATTTGTCTTAAAAAACGGAATTTTTCGCGGGCGCGCTTGCGGGAACGTTCTTGAAAGGCGCCTCAAATTCCTCTATGCTTGCGGAAAATTTTTAGCATGAATTCAGCGAATCTTCTCCAAACCGCCGTTGCTGCGCCGCTGCTCGCGAGCGTAGTTTTGTTTTTGGCGAAAAGCACCCCGCTCGTCGTGCGCAAATCCGTTGCGCTCGTCGGCTTTGCCTTGCCGTGCCTGATCGCCCTTGCGCTTGCCGGGCTCTTTTCCGAGGCCAAGGATGCCGCGACCGGATACGCGTTTTTCTCCGAGTGTAAGTGGCTCGGCGTCGAATCCACCGGTATTTGGCTGAAGCTCGGTCTGAACGGGATTTCGCTTCCGCTTTTCGTCATGGCGGCAATCGTCGGCCTGGCTGCCGGAATGCGTGCAATTTGGACGAAAGATACCAAGATGCCCACGCTCTACTACGCGACCTTGCTCTTCATTCAAACGGGGCTGCTCGGGCTGTTTGCCTCGATTGATATTTTCGGCTTCTACATTTTCCACGAATTTGCCCTCATTCCGACCTTCATTGCCATCCTCATCTGGGGCGGCTACGGTAAGCGCACGACGGCGATTACGATGGCCGTTTACCTGACGCTCGGGGCGATGATTTCGCTCGCCGGTCTGGTTTATTTCTATGTGAACACGCCGGCCGTCGCGTTTGACTTTATTTCGCTTAAGAACGTGGTCCTTAATCTGAACGCGGGTATGCAGACGTCCATCTTCGCGCTCCTGCTTTTCGGCTTCGGGATTTTGGTTTCGCTTTTCCCGTTCCATACCTGGGCGCCGGACACCTATTCCGCCGCGCCGACGCCGGTGTCGATGCTGCACGCCGGGGTGCTGAAGAAATTCGGTCTCTACGGTCTCGTTCAGCTCGGTGCCGCTTTCCTGCCGTTGGGCTTGGAATCCTGGGCAAAGTGGATTCTCGTTCTCGCGCTCGGAAACATCCTCGTCATCGGTCTGATTACGATGGTTCAGCGCGACCTCAAGCACATGATTTCGTACTCCTCCGTCATGCACATGGGCCCGATTTTCCTCGGGATTGCGGCGTTCGCGTTTAGCGGCGGCGATGTCACGGGGCTGGGTGCCGCCGTCATGATGATGTTTGCACACGGTCTTTCCGTTGCCTTGCTCTTCCATTTGACGCAGGCGGTTGCCGACCGTACGGGGACGCTCGATATGCAGAAAATGGGCGGTTTGGCTACGCGCGCACCGGTTCTGGCGGCATTTTTCGTCGCTGCCATGATGGCGAGCATCGGCTTGCCGGGCTTCGCGAATTTCTGGGGCGAACTTTCCATCTTCGTTTCCCTGGCAAGTCTCAAGCCTTTCTGGCTGATCAGCCTCGTGATTATTTCCATCGTCATCTCCGCAATCTATGGTCTGCGCGCCGTGGCACGCGTGTTCTACGGAGCCGAAGCGCTTCCCGCAGAGCAGGCGGCCGCCGTCAAGGATATCACGCCGGCGGAACGCATTCCGGCTCTTCTCCTCTTCGCAGCCCTCGTCGCCGTCGGTTTCGTGCCGTCTTTGGTGACGGACGAACTCAATCCGGCCCTGACGCAGAGCTTTGCTCAGACGGCTCCCGCAGCCGTTGAAGCGCCCGTCGCTCCCGTTGACGACGCACAATAAGAACCTTTAATTTTTCGAAAAATGAACGAATTCATCGAACTTTGGCAACCGACAGGCGCTCTGGTTAAGGCGTTTTTGCCGGAAATTGTGCTCGCGGGCGCCGCATTGCTCGTCCTTGCGCTGGATGTCTGGCTTCCGAAAGACCGTGCGAAGGTCGGCTTCGCTACGACTTGCCTCGCCTTGCTGGTCGCCGGGATTATCCCGTTTGTCGTTTCGGCGGATTATGACCAAAACAGTATTTTTGGATCGGCCGGAGTCGGTATGGTTACCGGGCCGTTCTTCCTTGTTTGTGCTTTCCTCACCGTGCTCCTCGGCAAGACCGTGCGCGAACGCACGGAATTCTCCGCTCCGATTACGAATCACCTGATTCTCGTTTCGACGGCGGCGGCAATTGCGTTGACGAAGGCGAGCAATTTCGTCGCTTTCTTCGTTTTGCTCGAAACGCTGACGGTTTCGCTTTACGCGCTCGTCGGTTCCTATCGCACGAGTGTGGCTTCGCTCGAAGCCGGGGTGAAATACCTGATTGCGGGCGGCGTTTCCGGAGGTCTGATGCTTTTCGGGATTGTCCTGCTCTATGGTGCGACCGCGCTTTCCGGCGTGGCTACCGGAACCGGGATGGATGTGCTCGGCTATGAGGCCGTGAGCTCGGCTCTTGTGGTCAATCCGGCGAACCCGATTATGTTGGTCGGTGCCGCAATGGTGCTCGGCGGGGTTATGTTCAAATTCGGCGTTTTCCCGATGCAGTTCTGGATTCCGGACACCTATCAGGGTGCACCTTTGCACGTGACGTTCTTCCTCGCGACCCTCTCCAAGGCAGTCGGCTTCTTCATGACTTTCTGGTTCCTGGCGGGCATCTTTGCTCCGGCTTTCGGGGGACTTTTCCCGATTCTGCTTGCCGTGACGCTTATCTCGATGGTTTACGCCAATCTCGCGGCGCTCGGCCAACGCAAAGTTAAGCGCCTGCTCGGTCTCTCCGGGATTTCGCACGCGAGCTATATGATGCTTGGTATCTTGGCGTTTGTGAAGCTGGGCCAAGCCGGCTCTATCAGCGGCGAAGCGTTAAAGCTGATGGGTGTAGCGCTCGGGCTCTACATCGTTTTCTACGTGCTTTCGCAATACCCGATTTTCGCGGTTATGGCGCGCGTTTCCGCACAGGCCGGAGACGAAGCGATGCAGGACTTCGGTGATTTCCGCGGTTTGGCAAAACGTTCGCCGGTGCTCGCCGGAGCCTTGGCTTCCGGCTTGGCTTCGCTTGCGGGTATTCCGCCGACGGTCGGCTTCATCACCAAGCTCGGGATTCTCTGGGTCGTTTTCTCTGCCGGACTCTACGTTCCTGCCGCCATCATGCTGGCTTGCGTCGTAGCAAGCGTTTACTACTACTTCGGCTGGATGCGCTCGATTTTCTCGACCGACGAAAGCGATACGGCAGACGCAACGCCTTTCGCCGCTCCGGGCATCGGGGCACGTACCTCGCTCGTGTTTTTCGCGGCTTTGACGGTGCTTGGCTCGCTCGTTTATTTCGCATTGCTCGCTCTGGCTTAAGCGAATGCAACTTACAAAAAAGCGCTCCCGCAATAGGGAGCGCTTTTTTGTTCTCGAGCGGGCCTCGAAGGGTAGCCTGCCTACGGCGGAGTTTAAGAGCTTAAAGATTAGAGCTTAAGGCTTAAAGAAGAGCGGGGATTCTGGTGCAAATTCACAGATAGGTAACAGATTAGAGTCAGACATAGGTAACACTTTTTGAGGTTTTATGCTAAAACACACGGTGCGATGCCGTGGAAAAACAAAAGTGTTATCGATATGAAAAAAGAAATAATGGCAGCATTAGCGCAGGGGCAAGAGAGCGTCAGCTCGATTGCCCTGCGTTATTCAATATCACGAAAGACGCTCTACAAGTGGAAGCGTCGCTACGAACAAGAAGGCGAAGCCGGGTTGCACGATCGGTCTCGGCGTCCGGATAAGGCAGATCTTCTTTGGAACGAAGAGGTCGCAAGCCGGCTTATCAAGCTGCGCTTAGCACACATGGACTGGGGGGCGCAGAAGCTTCATGCGTTCCTTCGAAAACAGGAGTTAAATCCTTTGCCGAGCCCGTCGGCGATTCAGCGTTTCTTAAAGAAAAGCAATCTGATTCAAACTAAAAAGAAGCGGGAGCGTCCGCGCGTAAATATTGCTAAACCCGTTGTCCGGATTCAGGCTCCGAACGAGCTTTGGACGGTTGATTTTAAAGGCTGGTGGCGTTCTAATACGAATGCTCGCATGACGGCGTTAACGATTCGGGATGCGCATTCCCGGTTTCTTTTGGATGCCCGATTTGTTTGTAAATGCGGGACCCAAGAAGTAAAGGCAGTCTTTGAAGAATGCTTTAAAAAGTACGGGCTTCCGCAAGCCATACAAAGCGACAATGGGCCTCCTTTTCGCAGCGTGGTAGCGCTAGGCGGGTTGAGCGCACTCTCCGCGTGGTGGGCGAGCCTGGGAATCAGCCTGATTCGTTCTCGTCCGGGGTGCCCGCAGGACAACGGAGCTCACGAGCGCATGCATCGCGACATGCTCTTGCTTGAGGCGAATCGTTGTTCGTCCCAAGCAGAACTGGATGCGTGGCGTGAAAGCTTTAACTGCGAACGTCCGCATGCCGCTTTGGGCAATGCCGTCCCCGCCGATGTTTACAGAAAAAGCGAACGCAGATACTCCCGCGAGCTTTGCTATAAGTACCACGGGATGCTTGAGCGTAAAGTCGCAAAGGACGGAAGCATCAGCCTCAAACCCCAACGCCAGTTCTTCCTGAGCACTTCTTTGCGTGGGCATACCGTCGGATTGTTACCTCGGGACGACGGAGAGGCTTTCGGTGTTTATCTCTATGAAATCTTCCTCGGAGAGTATCACCCGGATATTGCTAAGTTTATCTCGGCCGAAAACTTAGCGCTTCATCCGGCGGTCGGCGCGCGCCCCCTAGGGGGCGTCATAGGGGAGGAGTCTTCCTCGACAAATCAAAGTCTTGCTTCCAACCCCCAACCTTGTAACCTCTCTGTAACCTTAGAAGTGTAACCTATCTCTGACTCTAAAGTGTTACCTATGTCTGGTTGCGCCTCTGCCATTCACTATTCTCTGTTCACTAGTTTCCATTCATCACGAACCATCCACTGCCGCAGGCGGGATCCTAAATTTTTATGCCACGGGCGAGTAGGGTGCGAACGGAGAGGGCATCCGAGCGCTTAGCGAGACGCTTGCCGTTTTCGTCGAGGATGAGCGGTGCGTGCGCCCAAACGGGCGGCGTTGCTCCCAAAGCCCGGTAAATCAGTATCTGGCGGGCTGTGGATTTCAGCAAATCCGCTCCGCGTACGACCTCCGTGATGCCCATGCGAATGTCGTCGGCGACAACCGCCAATTCGTAGGCGGGAACACCGTCTCGTCGCCAGACAACGAAGTCGCCGAAGTCTTTTCCCGCGACGAAGTTTTGCGGCCCCTGAATGGCGTCGCAAAATGTGATTATTTCACCGTCGGGAACTCTGAAGCGCCAATTATAATCGCCGGGATCTGCGAAGTCCTTTCCGAAATCCGGATCGCTCGGACGCCATTCCGGCGGGAAAATCGGCTCGGCATCCTCGTCTTCGGCGTGCGGGGCCCGTGCGGCTGCGGCAACGTCTTTTCGGGAGCGGCGGCAGGGATAGATGGCGCCGGCATCTTTCAGGCGTTTCCAGATTTCGAGAAAATAAGCAGCGTTCTCCGATTGAACGTAAGGCGAGCAGGGGCCGCCGAGGTCCGGCCCTTCGTGCCAGGCAATTCCGATGGATTTCAAATCTTCAAGTGCCGCTTCGGCGAAGTGCTTTTTGCAGCGTTGAGTGTCCAAGTCTTCGATGCGGAGAATGAGCGTCCCTGCGGCTTGGCGGCAACGCTCGGCGGCGAGAGAAAACGTGCGGGCGTGGCCGAGATGCAGGAAACCGGTCGGAGTCGGTGCGATACGACCGCGGTATGGGACGGAAGGCGGCATTATTGCGGCAATTGGATTTTTCGGGGATTTCCGGCGCGATTACGCCATTGGGATTCCGGGAGCGCCTCGGTCGGAACAAGGTCGATGACGACAATTTCGGGCGGGCAGAACAAACGCATGCGAAGGCGGCTTTCTCCGACCCCGCGGGTTACGAAAAGGTCTTTGCCGCCTTCTTCGAACATGCCGTGCGCGTATTGGTCGCCGATTCGGCTGGCGTGGGGGACAAAGGGAATGCGTCCGGGAAGGCAGATTTGTCCGCCGTGCGTGTGGCCGGCGAGTGTGAGGGCGTAGCCGGCTTCGCGGGGAAGGTCGACGACCAAATCCGGCGAATGCACGACGAAGAGGGCCGCTCCGTAAAAATCTTCCGGCGGGAAGGGGATGGTTTTCGGATCCACTTCGCGTTGGTTTCTGTTGGAAACGCCGCCGAGAAAGACTTCGCAGTTTTCGCCGAAATGCAGGCGGGCGGTGCCCGGCTCCAAAAGCGTGATATCGGCATCTTCGAGCATTTTGCGCATCTTGGCGTCTCCGTAGGCGTAGTCATGATTGCCTAAGCAGGCGTAAACGGGTGTTTTTCCGCCGTTGCGAAGTCGCCGGAAAATCCGGGACATCAGCGGCAAATCCAAGGTGTTTTTGTGCGGATCGCTGGAGGCGAATGCAAAGTCACCGACCAGAATGATGATGTCGGGTGACTGTTCCCGAAGGGCATTGATGACGCGCTTGAGCCGATCGGCTTCTCCGTGACGGACGTGGAAGTCTCCCGCCATGGCGATGCGGATGCGGTTGTCCGTTCCGTTCCATTCGGGAATCGGGTATTTCAGGTAAGTTGTTGTCAGGCGATTCGGTTCGACCCAATGGGCCCAGGCGAATACGGAAAAAATGAATAGCGGAATGAGGAGCAATGCCCCGAAAATGAACTTTCGGGCATGCCGGCGGAAAAAGTCGATGCCGAAGCGCATGCGGCTAAAATCTCAGGCGGATATTCTCGAATGCGCAGTTCGGGCAGGGCGCCGTTTTTTCGTCATCCCGATCGCGCGGTCGGGTGTAAACCTTCCCGCAGCGAACGCAGCAGTAAAGCGTCTGCTTGCGGTTGTCGTCCCCGCGGGAACGGTTTTCGATCAAAGACCAATAAATTTCGTAAGCGAGATATACGCAGACCGCGCAGGCAATCAGCGTCGCAAAGAAAAATTCGATATCGACGGAAATCATCGTAAAGCTCCGATTGTCTCCTCCGGCTCGAAAAAATGCAATTGCCAATTAGCGGCGGATTCTACGGAAGGCCCGGCTTGACGAGGTTGAGGATTTTGACGACTTCCTCTTCGTCGACGACGCGCAGGGCGTATTCGTCAACCTCCGCCGAACCGCCCATTGAGATGCGGGGATTGCGGTAGAGCATCTTTCCGGCAATCATTTTTTTGGCGCTGAAATGGAGTGCGTCGACGCCCGTTGCGGCGAGTGCGACGGCGTTGGCGGAACCGACTCCGCTCCCCGCCATGATTTCGATACGGCCGGCGGCGCGCGACACGGCCCGGGCAATGGCTTCAATACCGTCCGCAGCCTTGTCGTAGCCGCCCGAGGTCAGCACGCGGCTGCATCCGGCATCGATAATGGCATCAAGCGCGGCATCGTAGTCTTCCGTCATGTCGATTGCCCGATGGAAGGTGGTTTCCAGCCCGCTTGCCGCTTCGACGAGGGCGCGCGTGCGGTTTACGTCCACTTTCCCGTCCGGCGTCAGGATGCCGAAGACGACCCCCGTGGCACCGGCTTTACGGGCGACGGCGATGTCGGCGAGCATGGTCTGAAATTCTTCGTCGGAATAGAGGAAGTCGCCTCCGCGCGGGCGAATCATCACGCTGAGGTCGATACCCTTTACGGCGGCAACGCGTTCGATGGCGGCGTAGGAGGGCGTGACGCCGCCTTCGGCCGGGGAGGCGCAGAGTTCGACGCGGTCAAGCCCGAGTCGCGCGGCGGCGATGCAGGATTCGACGGAGTAAGCACATAATTCGCATTTCATAGCAGAGTCGGATTGGAGGTGAAGGAAAAGGGAGATACGGAGAGGCAAAAAAGGCGTCCCCGACGGTTGCGGGAACGCCTTTTTGCGGAAGGATTAGTCGTTGAAAACGGCCTTGCGCATATCACCTTCCTTGAGGAAGGCCTTGTGGAATTCGAGTGCCTTTGTGACGTCGCAGGGTGTGTGGAAGCCCGGCGTGCGTGCGAGGTATTCGCGGAGCATCGGCTTGTATTCCGGATGAGCGCATTTTTCGATGAGCTCTTCGGCGCGTTCGCGCGGGGATTTGCCGCGCAGGTCGGCGACGCCCTGTTCCGTGACGACGATGTCCACGTCGTGTTCCGTGTGGTCGATGTGCGAGCACATGGGAACGATGGAGGAAATCGCACCGCCCTTGGCGACGGACGGGCAGGTGAAGATCGTCAGGTAGCCGTTACGGGCAAAGTCACCCGAACCGCCGATGCCGTTCATCATTTGGCGTCCGTAGAAATGCGTGGAATTGACGTGGCCGAAGACGTCCACTTCGATTGCCGTGTTCATGCAGATCAGACCGAGGCGACGAACAACTTCCGGGTTGTTCGAGATTTCCTGCGGGCGGAGCATGATTTTGTTTTTATAGAAATCGAAGTTTTCGTAGATGTGTTTCAGGCAGTCGTCGGAAACCGTCAGCGAGCAACCGCCGACGAAGACGCAGCGGCCGGCGTCCATGAGCTTGATAACGGAGTCCTGAATAACTTCCGTGTGCATGCGGAACGCGGGAATGTCGGCGTTGCGGCCGAGTGCGGCGAGCACGGCATTGGCAATGTTGCCGACGCCGGACTGAATCGGGAGGAAGCCCTGCGGGATGCGGCCGGCCTTGAGTTCGGCGGCGAGGAAATTGCAGACGTTTTCGCCGATCTGGTCGGTGACGGGATCGCTGTCCTTAAACGGAGCGATGTGGTCGTTTTCGTTGGTGTGAACGATACCGACAATCTTTGCGGGATCGACTTGGAGCATCGTTGTACCGATACGGTCTTCGACCTGCGTCATCGGAATCGGTTCGCGGTTCGGCGGATCGAGCGGCAAATAGACGTCGTGCAGGTCCTTCAGGCCCGGGTGGTGATAGGCATTGAGCTCGATGATGATGCGTTCTGCGAGCTTGCAGTAGGTTGCCGTGTTGCCGCCGGCCGTCGTGAGAGCAATCTTACCGTCGTCGGTGACTTCGGTGGCTTCGACGATTGCGGTTTTTACCTGCGGGATAAAGCCGTAGCGCATGTACATCGCGGTGTGCGAGAGGTGCATGTCGTTGTAGCGGGTTTTTTGCGAGTTGAGATTCTTGCGCAGGTCGGGGCTCGACTGGTAAGGCGTACGGTAGTCAATCGCGTCGGCTTGAGCGAGAGCGCCGTCCGTGGAGGCACTCGTGGAAGCGCCGGAAAAGAGGTTGATTTTGAAGGGGCGTCCGGCGGCGTGTTCGGCCTTGGCCTTTTCCGCGAGGGCGCGCGGGACCGCTTTCGGGGCGCCGGCGGCGGTGAAGCCGCTGAGGCCGATGTTTTCGCCGTTTTCAATCATTTCAACGGCTTCTTCCGGAGTGAGAATCTTGAATTTCATAAATAGGATTTGGCTGATGAGTAAAATGGGTATAAGCGCTTTCGCGTGCGCGTTGTGAAAAAGCGCTTTCCCAAAGCTAAACCTTCAAATTTGTTTCCGCAAGGATTTAATAAAACAGGGAATAAGATTGCGTTGATTCTGTCCTAAAAAAACATTCCCGCAGGAAATCTGCGGGAATGTTTTCGGTTTATTCGCTCGGGTCTTCTTCGCGGTGGCGGAGAAAAACGCCGCGGGCGATGATAAATAAGCCTAAGAGGCAGGCAGCATGGCCTAAGAGCAACGTGGCGAAGCGCAGTCCGTCTCCGGAAAGTTCGGGACTGAGACCGCGGGCAAGTAAAACTCCGACAAGCGCAACGAGGATTCCGTAGATCCAATGTTTTTGGGAACGCATTGCATTCACGCTTGCCGGATTTCGATTAGAGAGCCGTGCTCGTCAGCGCCCAGATCTTTTCGAGCTGCGGGATAAGGGCGATGTAAACCCCCGTAAAGATGGCGGAGGTGATGACGCCGGAGATGTTAATTCCGAGCGAGTCCGGAAGCACGATGACGTCCGGGGCGACGCGGGAAACTTCCTTCTGGGCAATCTTTGCACAGGTCGGCACGCAGGAGACGCCGGCAACACCGCAGACCGGATTGAAACGACGTCCGGAGAGCAGGTAGAGCACGTAGCCCCCGAGGATGCCGCCGGTAGCGGAAATCGTCAGAGCAAAAATCCCGAGAACGAGCAGGATCAGAACCTTTTCGTCGAGCAGGGTGCCTGCCGAGCAGAGCAGACCGAGGATGAGTCCGAGGAAGAAGGTGCCGCCGTAGAGGAATACCTGGTCGATCAGGCGTACAAAGGACTGAATTCCGGCTTCACGTACGGCAATGCCGACGAACAGCGAGCAGAAGAGCGGGGTGCCGACCGGAAAGAGCAGGCAGAGAACGCCGCAGGCAACCACTGCAAAGGCAATCTTTTCCGTGGCCGTAACCTTAACCGGTTTCTTGGGCGGAGCATTGCGGACGCGACGCAGCTTTTCGGGAACGAGGAAGCGAATCAGGAAGGGATAGGCTCCGTAGGTAATCCCGAGGTAGAGATAGGCCACGACCGTAATCGGAACGAAAAGGTGTTTCGCGAGCTGGAGAGAACCGAAGAGGACCATCGGTCCGTCCGCGCCACCGATGAGGGCGACCGAGGCGGCTTCCCCGAGATTAAGGCCGCAAAGGACGGCGACGGGGAAGGTAACGATGGTGCCGAGCTCGGCGCAGAACGCCATAAAGATACTCTGGAACGGGCGGGCCATCAGGAAGCCGACGTCCAAAAGCACCCCGATTCCCATGAAAATGAAACAGGCAATCAGGTTGTTCGAGAACGCAAAGTTGTAAATCGGCTGAATCCAGTCCACCTGCATGAGGTTGACAACGTTGTCCGGCTGCTGAACCAGCGGTTCGAGATTCAGATTACCGGGGACGACGACACTACCCGTCAGCGTCTTGCCGTTTTCCTGGATTACGCAGGCTTCCGCCGCGATGTAGGCGTTGAGCTGCTTTTCGGATTTGACGGGGATGTAATCGGGATTTTTAGCCAATTCCGCGAAGTTTGCTTCGCCTTCCACCGTGAAGTAACGAATGTCCGTACGGTCTTCCGTGTTGATCCAACGGGCGTCGTAGTTGCGTTCGGCGCGGACGGCGTTTTCCGGGTCCAGGTAGAGGACGCCGGTGTTCGCGGCGACCATGCCGAGCCCCATCGGGATCATCAGCAACGGCTCGAGAATTCCCTTGCGTCCGAGGAATACGAGCGCGACGCCCAGGAGCGTCAGGACGATACGTCCCCAGAAAATCGTAGAATCCGAATCGACGAGGGTGGTAATCCCCTGAAAGAGCTGACGAAAGATGTCAATGATATCAATATCCATAGCCTTAAGTTGTGGGAGTTGCCCCGCTTACTTCTTTTTTCCTTCCGGTTTGGAAAAGAGATGCAAGATGAGGTATATCGACTTAATCGTCAGCGCAATGAAGACCGAAACCGCGATGGCAATGAGAACAATCCACGCGAGCCATTCCATCGCAAACGCGGTGTCGGGCTGAGCTGCGGCAAACAACGAAAACATAAGAGAGTTCCGCCTTTCAAAGCGTTCCCGCGGGGAACTCGGTTATGCGATCGTGACGAGGGCTTGTCCTTCTTCGACGCCGTCGCCGACGGCGACGTTGATCGAGGCGATCTTGCCGGCGCGATCCGCGTAGATGTAGGTATTCATCTTCATGGCCTCAAGCGTCAAAATCTGATCACCTTCCTTAACGGCATCACCGACCTTCGTGTCGATGGCGACGACCTTGCCGGCCAGGGGAGCAACGACGGCACCGGCGGCTGCGGGAGCGGCGACGGGCTTCGGAGCGGGAG
>JAFYWY010000048.1 GCA_017546455.1 Opitutales bacterium | reverse complement strand
GCCCAAAGTGTTCCGGCGAGTCCGATGAATGCGGCGCTTCCCGCCGTCCACGGCAAGTAACGTCCGTGATGTTTTTCAATCGGGGTAGAGGTTTTCATTCTATTTCCTTGCTTTATACACTTAGAGACGCAAGAGATATTTGTTTAGCGAAAATTGTCAAATGAATTTTGTGTAATGTTGGGCGGTGGGGCTTTTCCGGCAGAGCCGCTTGCTCGCGAAAATCTTTGAAAGTTTTGACGGGAAAGGGTAGCGTTTACGCCTATGAACGGAAACGCTTCCAATTCGCACTTCCATAAAAAAGATTTTGCTCCGCGCGGGAATTTTCGCCGCGGGGAATTTTCGCGTGAACGCCGCTTCGCCGCAGAAAAACCGACTCCGCCGCCGGGTAGCGATGCGTGGCAAACGCCGTGGGTGCAGTTGAAGTATTTTACGTTTTCGCCGAATGTTTTCCCGCGTTTTGTCGGCGCGACCTCCGGCAATATCGAAGCCGGAGCGCAGGTTACGGTTTACGATAAGGAAGGTAATCCCTTCGGGCATGGCTTTTACAATGCGGGAGCCAATATCCCGCTACGCATCTTTTCGCATGCGAAGGAGCCGCTTCCCGCGGATTATTTCGAAAGCCTGATCCGCCGTGCCTGCCGCCTGCGCACGGAGACCTTGCGTTTGCCGGAAACGACGGATGCGTTCCGCGTGGTTCACGGGGATGCCGACGGGCTCAACGGCCTGGTCGTCGATAAATACGGCGATGTTTTGAGCGTCGAAATTTTCTCGCTTCCCGTTTATCAGCGCATCAAAAGCTGGTTGCCGATCTTCCACGAAGCGCTCGGGACGACGCGGGAGACGATTCAGCTCGTCAAAGGCTTCGGTAGCATGGAAAACGCGCGTGCCTGCGAAGAAACGCATACGGCGGGTTTGCGCGAAGTGAAGATTCGCGAAAACGGTTTGCGCTTTGCGGTCGATTTTGAAAACGGCCACAAGACCGGCTTTTTCTGCGACCAGCGTGATAACCGCAAAAAGCTGGCCGGCCTTTGCGCGGGCAAGCGCGTCTTGGACTTGTGCTGCTACACGGGCGGATTTTCGCTGGCGGCGAAGGTGCTCGGCAATGCGGCGGAAGTGACGGGCGTGGACTTGGACGAAAATGCGGTCGCGCAGGCCAAGCGCAATGCGAATTTGAATCAGACGCGTATCAATTTTGTACACTCCGATACCTTTACTTACGCGCGTCAGATGCAGGCGAACGGCGAGCGATTCGACGTCGTTGTGCTCGACCCGCCGAAGCTGATTAACGGGCGCGAGGATTACGAAGACGGCTATGCGAAGTACCACGACATGAACAAGGTCGTGTTGCCGCTCGTGAAGGAAGGCGGTTTGTTTGTGACGAATTCCTGCTCGGGCCTGCTGAAGGTCGAAGATTTCGAGGCGCTGATTATCCGTGTCGCGCACCGCCTCGGCCGCCGCCTGCAGATTTTGGATCGTACGGGGCCGGGCATGGACCACCCCGTGATGTCGAATTATCCGGAAGGCCGCTACCTGAAGGCGCTCTGGGCAATTGTCTGGTAAGAGCTTTTAGCCGAAATCAAATCATGAACACGACTTTGCCGTTTAAGATTTCCGTCCTGATTTTTCTCAAAAATGCGGAGGGAAAATTTCTCATGATTCAGCGCAAAAAGGCGCCGAATAAGGGGTGTTGGAGCCCTGTCGGCGGAAAGCTTGAAATGGCGGTCGGTGAGTCGCCGTTTGAGTGTGCGATTCGCGAGGCGCGGGAAGAAACGGGTATCGAGCTTGCGCAGAGCGATTTGCATCTTTTTGGCATGGTTTCCGAGCGCAGTTACGAAGGAAGCGGGCACTGGCTGATGTTTCTTTTTGACGCGCGCAAGCCGCTCGAAGCGCTTCCTCCGGAAATCGACGAAGGGCAGTTTGCGTTTTTTACGCGGGAAGAAATCGATTCCATTGCGATTCCGCCGACCGACCGCGTGCTTGTTTGGCCGGTGTTCGACAAGCATGCCGCTGCCGGCACATTTCTCGCTTATCGTGCGCAATGCGGCTCGGGAGAGGCTGTGCGCGTTGACGAAGAGGCAATCGGTTAAAGCCGGCGATGGGATTTTTCCGGAGATTTTTTACCTGGCTTCGCGGGGATATGATTCCCGTCGAAGACCTTGAAGTCGAGCAGGCGGTTTACGGAACGCTTATTGCCGCCGGCGCCTGCGAGTTCCTTGCGTCGACTCCGCTCGGAGAAATTCGCGGGACTTGGCACGGAAGCGATGACGCGCCTGCCGGAACACCCGTAAAAATCGTTCTTCCGCCGGAAATTTTTCGCATCGACGATTGCCCGCCCGAAGAGAATTTTTTTCGTCTTTCGGATGCGGGGACGCTTCGGATTGCGGCTGCCGAAGGATTTGACGGCGATCCCGAAGAGGCTTTTGTCTGGTTTTTCCCGGAAGACGCTCAGGGCTTTCCCGGATAGCGTCGCTTTCACGGCTTTAACGCGAAAACTTCACGCGAATTTCTGAAAATTGCATTGCGGGAACGCGGGTTTGGCGATTCCATTCTACTATTATGTCCGAAGAACAAAACAATCCGAAACAACAGGTCATCAGCCTGCAGGCAATCAGCCGCCATTTTCTCGGCGCCCTCCAGCGCCAATTTGATTTGCTCGCGTTTAATCTCGCGGCATCGCAGTCGGTAAGTGCCGAAAACTACGATACTTTCAGCGGAATGACGCGCATTATGCCGGTCGCTCCCATTCACATGCCTTTCGATGCCATGAAGGGCTATGTCCACGGCCTGATTCTCCGCCAAGCCCTCAACGACTTGCTCGGACTCGCCGCCGCATGTATGGACAACTGCCACCTGCTGTGCACGCTCATCGCCAACAAGGCAGCCATGGAAAAAGATCCGAAGGCGACCAACGAGCTCATCGGCCAAAAGCAAAACGCTTTCGTCAACTCCTCGATTCCCGATAAGTTCGAAGCCTTCGAAAAAGAATTCGGTATCACGAATTCTCTCGAAGATGCCGTGACGACGCTCGGTATCGCTCTCCGCGCACTCATGCAGCACAACGGTGTGGTTTCCGCGGAAGACGTGGACGAAGACGGTGAACTCGCTTTTGAATTCAAGACGGTTCAGACCATTCAGCCGCTCAAGCCGGAAGATAAACCGGAAGTGCGCCTTGCCGATACGCGCCGCGCATTCAAGGTCGGCGACGCGATCGACCTGACGAACAGCGAAATGCTCTCGCTCAACGTTACGGTTGCGGACTTCTTCCACAAACTCTTCAAGGCGGTGGACGCCTTCGGTGAGAAAACGCTCGGGAAGGGCGCCGACAATGCGGGCAACTAAGCAATCGCGGGAACGTTTCGGCAAGCTCGCGGCGGGCGCACTCGTTTTGGCGCTTTTCTGCCTTTTTACCGGCGCCTGCTCCTCCGGGCCGAAAGTCATCAATTTGGGAGGCTCCGCTTCCCGTGTGACGATTGAAGAACGATAGAGGAAAACGATTTTCGTGGATCTTTCCTCCGAGAAAAAAGTTTCTCTGCAACGCGTCGCTGCTCTCTGGGTTGCGACGCTTTATTTTACGCAGGGGCTGCCCAATGCCATTGTCGATCTCGTCGCGCCCGTCGCGATGAAGGATTTCGGCTTTGAAAATGCCGTTATCACTTTCGTCGCTGCGTGGGCCTACCTGCCCTGGGTGCTGAAAGCGCTTTGGAGCCCGCTTGTGGACAGCATCGGTCGCAAACGCTCTTGGATCGTAAAGACGCAGCTTGCCGGAGCAATCTTGCTTCTCGTTTTTGCCGCTTCACTGAGCTTCGGCGTGCCCGCGTCGCTCATCGTCCTTCTGCTGTTTTCGATGGCGGTTGTTTCGGCGACTCACGACATAGCTGCTGACGGCTTCTATATGCTTGCGCTTGATTCCGGAAAGCAGGCTTTCTTTTCCGGCTGGCGCAGTACGTTTTTCCGACTCTCCCAGATTTTTGCCAAAGGCGGGATTATCGCGGCGGCGGGTGTGTTGACAGCGCACGGCGCAACGGCCGGAGCCGCGTGGGGGTATGTGCTCGGCGGCGTGGCTTTGCTCATGGGCGGGCTTGCGCTTTTCCATGCACTGGTGCTTCCCGCTCCGCAAAACGATCTTCCCGCATCCGAGAATAAGACGTCGCTTGCGGCTGATTTCCGAGAGACCTGGAAAACGTTTTTCCAAAAGGAGCGCATCGGATTTCTTCTGGTCTTTTTGCTCTTTTTCCGCTTCGGGGAAGTGCAACTCGGCGTGATTTCTCCGTTGTTCTTTAAGGACGCGATTGAGCAGGGCGGTTTGGCCTTGGATAACCGGGTATTCGGCCTGCTTAACGGCACTTTCGGCGTTGTTGCGATGCTTGCCGGCGGCGTCATTGCCGGGTGGCTGGTTTCGCGCAACGGCTTGCGTGCATGGCTTTGGCCGATGATTTTACTGCTGAATCTGCCGGATTTGATCTACGTTGCGCTGGCGCATTGGCAACCGGAGTCGCTCGCGCTCATCGGCTCAAGTATCGTTGTTGAACAATTCGGCTACGGCTTCGGTTTCACCGGCTATATGCTTTACATGCTCTATGCCTGCGCGGGGACGCGGCGTGCGGTCGCGCATTATGCGATTTGCACGGGTTTTATGGCGCTTGGCGTTATGCTTCCGAAGTTCTGGGCCGGGGCGCTCCAGGAATGGCTCGGATACGAAAACTTTTTCTGGTGGGCGATTCTTTGCACGCTTCCGGGATTTTGGCTCGTGTTCAAAACGCGCCGATTCCTTCCCGCTGAATTCGGCAAAAATTAAAATTTGTTCCGGAGATTTTAATTTTTGCTTGCACATAAAAATAAAAAGTGTAGATTTAAGCTTCATTCTTCCATTAGCCACTTTAGCTCAGTTGGTAGAGCATCTCATTCGTAATGAGAGGGTCGTCAGTTCAAGTCTGACAAGTGGCTCCATTTTTAAGCGCCTTTCTAAGGCGCTTTTTTGTTGGCAAACACCTTGCCTCTTAAGAGCTGTTATTTTGTCTTTCCGCCCCGAACAAAAGCTACAGCGAGTGTCCCGATTGCTACGGTTGCAATAATGCCTCCGGCCCAGGCAGATTTCATGTAGATTGCAATGATTCCTCCGATAACACCGGACAATCCTATAATTGTTCCCAAGATTTGCCCGAGTATTCGCTCTAAGAAAATTCGGGAGTTCGTTTTTTCGATTTGGGATCTGCGCCAGTCGATTTCTTGGTCTGTACGCTCCAATACCCAATCGATTGTATCCGGTCGGAAACGATGTAGGCGCTCTAATTCGTCCACCGGAAGAAAGGGCGCGTCCGATTCCTGTTGTCGTACGAGAAGTGCTGTCTTTTTATCGATGTTTACCGCGGCAGCGACATTTCGTTTAGCGCACATAGAATTGTCGGGAGGCTTCTGAACTTGCGGTTTCGAAGTCTTTTCTTATTCGGGAAAAATCGGCGCGTAGATTATTAAAGTCTTCCATGCGGTCTGCCTTGGTGCGGTAAACCGACTCACTCGGGTTTTCGGGAATCACGACGCAAACGGACATCAGTCCCCGTAATAGATTTTTAATCGTGTCGCGCATAATTATTGATTGATGTGGCGAATAGTAGCCGTGTATTGCTGTTAGTCAATTATATAAAACTTTGTTTTCTCCTCAGAGTCGCGTGTCTCAGGCTTGCGCCGATGGCGGGAAGGGGGTAGATTTCGCAATCCATGAGTTCCGAAATGAAAGAACCTTTTTCCGCTTATATCTTTGACTGCGACGGCACGCTTGCGGCGTCGATGAAGTTGCATCATGCCGCGTGGGAATATTCGATCCGCCGTCAGGTCGGCGAGAATTGGGCCTTCCCCTGGGAATTTTTCTGCACGCTCGGCGGGATGAATACGGCTGATACGATTGCGATTCTCGAGGCACGCTATGGCTTTAAGATTAGCATCGATCGCCTGCTTCCCGACTACCACGAATATCTCGAAAAACACATTTGCGAGGTGACGCCGATTCCGGATGTTTGCGCTTATGCGAAGAAGCTCGCGGCACGCGGCGCGAAGTTGGCTGTTGCGTCCGGCGGTTTCCGCAAGGAGGTTCACGAAATTTTAAAAACGATCGGTGTTGCCGAGCTTTTTCCGGTTGTCGTTACTTCGGAGGATGTAGCGAACAGCAAGCCGGCTCCGGACCTGTTTTTGCTTGCGGCGGAAAAGCTCGGGGTTCCCGCGTCGGAATGTTTGGTCGTCGAAGACAGCCCGAAGGGCTTTGATGCTGCCGAAGCTGCCGGCATGCTTTGCATGATGGTGTGGCCGCAGTAAAAGTTTAGTGTTTAGTGTTGAGAGTTGATTCGCGCAGGCGCGAGTTTGCTAATTATCGAGATACGATGAGCGAGTGGAATTTTAACTTCGAAAAATTGCAGGTTTGGCAAAAAGCGCGTGAACTGAGCAAGGAGGTTTACGCCTGCACTCGTAGTTTCCCGGCTTCGGAGCAGTTTGGCCTTGTTTCTCAGATGCGCCGTGCGGCGGTCTCGGTGAGCTCAAACATTGCAGAGGGGATGAGCCGAACGAGCGTGCGCGAGCAGATTCGTTTTATCGAAGTTGCCTACGGTTCATTGATGGAGCTTTTCTGCCAAATTCGTCTTGCGGGAGACTTTGCGTTTATCGCAGAAGTGAACGTTGAGAATTTCCGCGTTAGGATTCGTGAAATTGCCGCGATGCTTTCCGGCCTTAGAAAGAGTATTGTGCATCGCTCGGAAGAAGATTCGAATCCTTGATTGCTAGGACTCTCTCGTTTCGAGAATCAACAGGCGCTCCGCGCCGAATCAACTTTAATCTATAAACTTTAAAATGCTTCACCTTATTCTTTTTAATCCGGAGATTCCGCAGAACACGGGTAATATCGGGCGGATGTGCGCCATTACGCGCTCGCGTCTGCACCTCATTCATCCGCTCGGCTTTACAATTACGGATGCGCATTTGCGTCGCTCCGGAATGGACTACTGGAAGTCGCTTGACGTTGTTCACCATGAAAACTGGGAGGCTTTCCTTGCATTTCCGGATCGCCCGAAGCGCTTTTGGTTGCTGACCACAAAGGCCGAAAAGGGGCTTTGGGATGCGGATTTTCAGGACGGCGACGGGTTGATTTTCGGGAACGAGGGTCACGGAGCGCCGGCATGGCTTCACGATTTCGTCGGTAAGGATTTTGAGATTAAAATTCCCCAGCCGGCGGAAACTCTGCGTTCGTTGAATCTTTCCACGGCAGCCGGAATCGCGACCTACGAGGCGCTTCGTCAGATTACCCGCGGGAAATAATGGGAGTCGTCTTCTTCAGCTCGCTGGCAATGGCTTGCGGCGGTGCTTGGGCGGTGCGCGCGTGGAGACGGCGTAGGCTCTTGCGGCGCTATGCCGAGCGGGTGGCTCGAATCGTCGAGGACGACGAAACGATCCAAGGGCATTTTCGGGAATATCCGAAAGCCGTTGCCGTGCGGGAGCGCCGGCTTTGCGGGAGGGATGTGTCGATTGAATTAATCTTGCTTGCGGAAGCGGGTGTTATCAGCGTTGCCGTTTCCGAGCCGTCGTCGTTTCTGAATCATTACAGCCCCGTAACGGCTTGGGCCAAGCTGCGGGCGTCTGCTTCGCCGGGCGGGAAGTAAGATTAATGTTTGTTTGAAGCATTTCTGTTTTATAGAGTTTCGGTCATGAATTCGGCGATTTTGGAAAAATTCGGGGAATGGCGCGTTTGCGAGAGTGCGGAGGCGACACGTACGGCGTCGCGGGAGCTCGCATCGTTGCTTCCGGCGGATTGCACGCTGGCGCTTCACGGCGGACTCGGAGCCGGCAAGACGACTTTCGTCGGCGGGCTCGCAGAGGCGTTCGGAGTGCGTGAGCCCGTTACTTCGCCGAGCTACAATATTTATGCGATTTACGAAGGAAGCTTCCGCCAGCTGATTCATATGGACGCGTACCGTCTGCCGTCGCCGGAGGCGGCAGAATCGCTGATGCTCGAGGAGTTTATGCGTTCGCCTTGGTGCTGGGTAGTCGAATGGCCGGAAAAAATCGGCGACGCGCTTCCGCCGGATGCCCTCCATCTCGACTTCGAGATTGTCGATTCGGGCGTCCACCGCTTTCGTGTACGGCGGTCGTAGGTGGAGCTTGCGCGATCGTTTATTTTTTCAGTGCTTCGATAAAGCGCCGCATGGCGGGAGTCAGCGGACGGTTTTTGCGTGAAATTGCGGCAATCGGACGTGTCAATCGGACTCCGCGAACCGGGCGCGCGCAGAGCGTTCCGGCGGCGACTTCCGAACGGACGGAATCGGCCGGGACGATGGCGACGCCTTCGTTGAGTTCCACGGCGCGCTTAAGAACGTCCAGGCTATTAAAGGTTTTGGCGGGGGCGCATTCCAAACCGGCGGCGCGGAAGGCGCTATCGACGAGGCGGCGCATGGCCAAGTCGTCCGAGTAGGAAAGGAAGGGGAAGGTTTTTAATTCGGCGAGCGAGACGTCGCGCTGGAAAGTGAGCGTGTTCGACGGCGCGCAGACGGCGACGAGGGCTTCTTCGTAGAGCGGGGCGTAGTCTTCCGAGCGTTGTTTTTTGTCGGCGACAACGATGCCGATGTCCAGCTGTCCGCGGGCAATCTTCGAGGAGATTCCGTAGCCGGCTTCCGTAGTCAGAGCAATGGTGACCTGCGGATTGGCTTCCATGAAGCGGCGCAGGGTTTGCGGGAATTCACGGCTGTTGCCGACGGAGGGGATGATGCCGACGCGCACGCTCCCGCCGACGACGTTGCGGAGCTCCAGTAGCTCGGTTGTCGTTTTTTCATAGAGCGTGCAAAGATCGCGGGCGCGGCGTTGCAAAAGGGCGCCTTCGGGGGTGAGCGCAAAGTGCTTTTGGGTGCGGTCAATCAAAGGGACGGCAAAGCTTTTTTCCAGCGCTTGGAGAGCTTGGCTGACGGCGGATTGCGAAATCCCGTTGAGGCGTGCCGCCTCGGAGAAATTTCCTGTGTGGGCTAAATCCGCAAAGACTTTCAGACGTGAAATTTTCATTGTGCGGACGAAACTATCGGATCGTGCTTGCGTTTTTGTCGGCCCGGCGTAGTTGCCAGGAGTTCCACAGGTTGTGGCAAACGACGTAAAAGGTGGGGCCGAGGGCGACAATCGGATTGAAAAATGCCAATCCGACCCAAAGCATCAGCATGGTATTTTTTTGGCCGACGGACTGGGAGCATTCCCGCCGGAAATGTTTTTCGCCCAGAAAGTAGCCGCCGATGAAGTTGACGGCGCAAAGCGTGGCGGAAATGGCGAAAATCTCGGCGAGGATTATCCAAGAGAGGTTGTCTTGTTTGCAGATATAGGTGGCGCTTTGGGCGCAAACCGTGAACAGCATAACCATCCAGAGATAAAACGAGAGGAATTTCCAGCGGCGTACAAAGGCGGCGACCGGCTTGGCGAAATTGCGCAGGACGATTGCAAGCAGGAAGGGCGTACCGATGAGCAAAATTGTTTTCCAGGCTAGTGCTGCGGTATCGATCTGAATCGTGCTACCGATAACGAGTGCGACGAGCGGGGCTAACGCGAAGGCGGTAAAAAGATTGGTGAGGACGACGCTCACGGTCACGTAGTCTTCCCGGCGTTTGAGCAGGTTGGTGATAACGGGAGCGGCGTTGGCCGTCGGCGACATTCCGATGAGAAACGCCATAACCGCGAAGTTCGTATTGCCCGTCAGCGTGTTAACGGTGAAGTAGGCGATTACGGAGAGCGAGACCATGAAAAGCAGGATGCGCAAATGGCTCCAGCCTGTGCTGCCTTTGCCGAACTTCGCGTCGATAAACGAGAAGTGCAGCATCGTCATAATCATAATCGGAACGAGATTCCCGGCGTAGTTGTCAAAAAACGTACCGGAGGCACGCCAAAGTACGGGTACGCTTCCGCCCAGAATCATCGCACCGACCAGGCACAGCATGCGCCGCGCCCCGGGATTGATTTTTATTTTCATCGTTCCCGCAACTCTACAGGGATTTTCTCTTGGAGGCAAGCGAGCCGGGCGGGATTTCGGTACTCGGGAAGAGCGCGTGAGGCGAACCTGTAGGCTTTCAAAAGGGGAAAGAATCATTTTATTCTTCACTCGCGGGAATAAATAGATAAGATAACGGGAAACTTTTAAACGTCATGCCCCTCGAGAATTCGCCTCAGAAACCCGCTGTGAAACTTGCTCCGCGCGTCAAGCTTGCGCCTGCGTCGAAGCCGATTTCGCCGAGTCCGGAACCCGCTCCCGCAAAGGAAGCCGTTCCTGCGAATAAACCCGCTGCCACGCTCGTTCTCATTGAGTACGTCGGTGCTTCCAAGCCGGTGGCGAAGGTTGCTCCTGCGGCAAAACCCACTCCCAAACCCACTATTCCGAATAAACCTGCTATGTCCTCACCGCTTCCTCCTCCTCCCCCTGCACGTCCGCGCGTTGCCGTCGCTAAGCCGCCGGTTCCGGTGCCGACTCGTGCTCCGATTGCTGCTCCTGCAGTTGTTGAGTCATCGACGGAGGTCGGCAAGTTCGCCGCCGTTGTTGACGTTCTCTTCTTCCTCGCTGCGGCTGCCGGTATCGTGCTGATTCTGCTCGAATTCCTGGCTCGCGAATACAAATAATCCCGTAGCGCCAACGCTTTTATTCATATGGCATCACCTTACGTAAACGAATTGGACAACGACACGTTTGCCGACGCAATCAAGGCAGACGTTCCCGTGCTTGTGGACTTTTGGGCTCCCTGGTGCGGTCCTTGCAAGGCGCTTGGCCCGACGATCGACCAGATTGCGGACGAAGTCGGCGGTAACGCAAAGATTTGCAAGGTTAACATCGACGAAGCCATGGAAGTGGCTGCGCGCTTCGGCATTCAGAACATTCCGACGATCCTCGTCTTCAAGGGCGGCGAAGTCGTCCAGAAGTTCGTCGGCGTTCAGCAGAAAGCCACGCTTCTGAATGCGTTGAAATAAGTAACGCGCTTTCGGAAAGAGCCGCCCGGTTTTCGTGGCGGCTTTTTTTGTTGCCGGCGTGATACGGCTTTTCCGCTTGGCGTGCGGGCATAAAAAATCCGTCTCCGGAAAGAGACGGATTTTTTTAGCGCTTGTATGAACTAGCGGGCGAAGGGCAGACCTTTTCCGCGACCTTTTTTCTTGGTCGGCGGGATAATATCTACCTTGCCGTTCGTACCCGAGTCTTTGTCGCGGGAGCGACGGACCAACCAGGTTTGGAAGATGGTCAGGATGTTTTGCATCGTCCAGTAAAGCGTCAGTGCAGAGGGCATTGAGTAACAGATGACAGGGATGATGGCCATCATGATGTAGAACATGTTCTTCTGCCCGGGCTGCGCGTTCGGCATCGGCGTCATTGCCATGTTGGCAAGCATCGTTGCGCCCATGAGGATCGGGAGCAGGTGGATTTGTGCGCCGATGAGCGGGATGGTGACGTCTTCCATGCCGGGGATGAGGTCCGGCATTGAGAGGTCGGAGATCCAGAGGAAGCTCTGCAGGCGGAGTTCTGCGCAGGTCTGGAAGGCGCAGTACATTCCGAAGAAGATCGGGATTTGAATCAGTACCGGGAAACAACCTGCGAGCGGATTGATTTTGTTGTCGCGGTACAACTTCATCATTTCCTGCTGCATCTTCTGCGGGTTGTCCTTGTACTTCTCGCGAATTTGCTTCATCGGCTCGCTAAACTGCTGCATCTTCTTTGCCGAGCGTTGCTGAGCCATTGTCAGCGGCCAGGTGATGCCTTTAACGATCAGCGTCATCAGCAGGATGGCCCAACCCCAGGCCCAGGTGCTTGCCGGGAGGAGGTTGTGGAGGGCGTTCATTACGACGACCAGGATTTTGCAGAGCCAATCAACCGAGATAAAGCCGAAGAGGTTGGTGAACTGAACGACGTTGTCGATCCCGTCGATGGTATCGTTGAGTTCCGCGAGGCGCGTGTATTCCTTCGGGCCGATAAAGTAGTGGAGGCGGATGTTGGCGGTTTGTCCGACATTGAGCGCAGGGACGTCAAGTTGCGCGTACGCCTGCGTGGTCAGCGTTATATCGTTGATTTGTTCCGTTTTCGGGAGCGCTTGCGGGTAAACGAAAACGCGGGAGGCGATGGCGCTCGTGCTTTCCGCAAAGCCGACGACGCTGGCGAAGTATTGGTTGGTGACGGCGATGAAGCTCAGCGGGTCGGAGTGATGGATCGGCATTTCGAGATCCGGAGCCGCGAGGTGGGCGCCGAGCCCGAGGAAGCCGGAAGAATCCTTAAACTCGTTCGGGGAGCATTTTTCATAGTCGTCGCCGTTGTACCACGAGGCGTTCAGGAAGATGTTAGCTCGGTCGCCTTCCGTCGGCGGAAGCATGCCCGTCGAGACCAACAGCGGAAACGCTTTGGCTTCTCCGGAGACGCGTTTGATCTTGATGTCATGGTTGACCAGGTACGGGTCTTGGAGGCCTTCGCCTTCGGCGTTGAGCGAAAGCGTGTAGATACGGCGAATTTCCAAGCCGTCGGTCTTGCCGAGAAGAGTCAGCGTGCGCGTTTGGGCGGCGCTGTCTTCCGTTTGGGATTCGACGACGAAGTCGACGTCAAAGGGAATCGGCGTTACGCCGCGGATACCGGACGGCGAAGCCAGGCGGAGTGCCGGGACGGAGGAGCCTTCGTTGAAGACGACCGGAGCGCTGTCTTCGAGCGAGGTCGGCTGCGTCTTCAGCTCGACGGTTTTGACGGCACCGTTATGCGAGCTGATATTGAGCTTCAGCGTGGCGTTCTCGAGCGAAAAAATCTTTTCCGGAGCTTGAGGAGCCTTCGGCGCGGGTTGTTCGGCGACCTTGGCTGCTTGGTCGGCGGGGACCCGGTCTTGAGTTTTTTGCGTGACGACCGGCTGCGATGCCGGCGGCGGCAATTCCGTGCGATTACGGGCGTCCCAGAACATCAGCCCGATTGCGGCTGCGATCAGGAGAGCCCCGATAATTGTATTCTTCTTGTCCATCTGAAAAATGTAAAAGATTAATGAAAACAGAAAACGCCTTTGTGGGAAAGGGAATTTTGCCTTGGGGCTTTACTCCGCTTTCGGTTTGTCTCTGTTTTGTCCGGTTACGGGAAGGGACATGTGCTTCCGGGCTTGTTCCGCTTATTTGAGTTGCCAATCGGACGGGAATGAACATGATGGCGCTTTTCACATGACCGCGTTTAACACACAGAAAAAGGCAAGTCGCCTTTCCGGCAGGAAGGTGCCGGATTCGCTTACGCGCTTGATTGCTCAGCAATCCAGCCTTTTTCGGGAAACGCTGGCGGAGCGTGAGGAAATTTTGCGGCACAAGTGGTTTCTCTCGGAACGTGCCGGGCGGGATGTCGGTTTCGATACGGCCGCTTACGATTGGATTTCCCATCATCGTGCCGCTTGGCGGGATGCGTGGCGAAAACACCACCAGCATTTGGTTGCCGCTGTCTAATTTTTTCTTCGGTTCTTTTCAATTCGCGATTTTATGAGCAAAAACAAACCTACAAACAAAATTGAGGCTCGCTCCGATTTACGATTTGCCATTGTAGCGTCGCGCTACAACGAAAAACATGTCGATTACCTGATTGACCGTGTTCAGGCACGGCTTCGCGAAAAGAAAATTCCCGCTTCGGCGATTACGCTTACGCGCGTTCCCGGGGCCAACGAATTGCCTTATGTGGCTTCGATGCTTGCGCTTACCGGCGATTGTGATTGCGTCATTGCCCTTGGAGTCGTTATCGCGGGAGATACGCCGCACCACGAAATTATCGCCAACGCGACGGCTTGCGAATTGCAACGTATCGCCGTCGATACGCAGGTGCCCGTCATTAACGGAATTATCGTCACGTTGAATGAAGCACAGGCGGATGCACGTGTCTTCGGCGAACACGATCGCGGGACGGAATTCGCTAACGCCGCTCTCGAAATGGCAATGCTCGGCAATCGTCTTGCCGACTACTTGGAACAGCTTGATCGCAACGACATGGAGCGGGAACGCAACGAAGAGATTTTCGGGAGTTTCTCGCTCGACGATGAAGAAGCCGACGACGAAGACGATTTCTTCGGAAGCTCCGACAACCCTTATCATAAAAACTAACATGGCTTTGGATAACACGAATACGGCGGGAAAACCGGAACGCCCGGTTCCCGCGAAACGCCGCCAAAATCGTATTGCGGCGATGCAATTTCTCTACGCATGGTCGGCAAGCAGCTCGCACCGCGATCTGAGTGACGAACTTTATGCGTTCTTTTCCATTCCGCAGGCGATGGGCCTCGGAGCGAAAGACAGCGAAGATAACGCGGACGGGGAGCCGGCTTTTGCCGACACGGAGGCTCTGGGCAATTCGCGCGAATACTATGCATTCGCGGAAGAGCTCGTCGCCGGGACGCTTCAGAACCTTTCCCGTATCGACGGCGTGATTACGGACGCGACTCAAAATTGGGAGCTTTCCCGCATGGCTCGTTGCGATTTGGCAATTTTGCGCCTTGCCGTTTATGAATTGCTCTACCGCACGGATATTCCGCCGATTGTGACGATCAATGAGGCAATTGACCTCGCAAAGATCTATTCGACGGATGATTCGCACCGTTTCGTTAACGGGGTGCTCGACAAGGTGAAAAAGCACCTTTCCCGCCCCCTGCGAACGGCGCAATAACGCGATTATCCGAGGACTCTGTCGTACAGCGGGGCCTCGGTGTCGTTAAAACGCAATACAATGTTTGGTTCTATTCTTCAGAAATTTAAGGACGGCTTTAAAAAAACGGCTCGTCTGTTCAGCGCGATCGGCGGGATCTTCTCGAAGAAACTCGATGCCGCTTCCATCGACGAATTGGAAGAGGCGCTTTACGGCGCAGATTTCGGCGTCGAGACCGCAGATGAGATCATGGCCGAAATCAAAAAGGCCTACGCCAAGAACAAAGAGCTTCACGGAAAGGAAGCCGCCGAAATCGGACGGCGTGTTTTAGCTCAGGTCCTCGAAGGTGCAGCGGGAACACTGCCGGAAGCGACGGCGAATAAGCCCGAAGTCATTGCTCTCGTCGGAGTAAACGGCGCAGGAAAGACAACGACGGCGGCAAAGCTCGCTCACCGCTTTTCTCAAAACGGCAAAACGGTGATTCTCGGTGCATGTGATACATTTCGTGCGGCCGCGAATGAGCAGATTACGGCTTGGGCCGAACGTCTTTCAATCGATCTCGTGCCCGGTCGACACGGGGCGGATTCCGCTGCCGTGGCCTTTGACACGGTTCAGGCTGCCCGCGCACGCGGCCGCGATATCGCCGTTCTCGATACGGCCGGTCGCTTGCATACAAAGAGCAATCTGCTCGAAGAGCTGAAAAAGATTTCGCGCGTCGTCGGCAAGCTCGATGCGTCGGCGCCGCATCACCGCTGGCTGGTGGTGGACGGAACGCTCGGCTCCAATTCGATTGAACAGGCGCGCATTTTCCACGAAGCCTTCAATCTTACGGGCTTGGTCGTTACGAAGCTCGACGGGACTTCCCGTGGCGGAGCGCTTGTCGGAATTTGGCGGGAGCTTCGTATCCCGATCTATTTTGTGGGACTCGGCGAAAAGCCGGAAGACCTCCAGGCGTTTTCGGTTGAAAACTATGTGGAGGCGATTTTTAACGCGTAATTAAAATCCGTTTACTGAAAATGAAATCAACCAAGAAACTTGTTACCGTTGTCCTTCCGCAACAGGTTCTCGCCGAGGCGAAGGCCGTTCAGAAGAAATTCGGTATTTCCACGCTCAGCTCTTTGCTTCGCACGGCACTCGAAGAAAAATCCGGCGTAAATCTGAAGACGCATAAGGAAAAGACGCGTCAAATCTCCTTTCGTGTTGAGCCGGAAACCGTCGATGCGCTGACGAAGTTGGCGAAGCAAAACGGTCGTAGCCTTGCAGACGTTGTCCGCCTCCTGATCTGCAACGTCGGGCGCATTTCTGCGAAGAAACTTTCCGCGCTCGCTGTAGGCTCCCGTAAAAAAACTGTCGCCAAGAAGGTTGCGGCGCCCGCAAAGCCTGCGAAAACGGTAAAGTCGGCCAAAGCAGCGAAAGCGGTTGCCAAGCCGGTTGCTTCCGTGAAGAAAACTGCTTCGTCAAAGAAGGTTGCTGTTAAGCCCGTCGCATCGAAAAAGTCGGTGAAGCTGCCGGTTCCTGCTGCGAAAACGCCAGTCAAAGCTTCTGCGAAGAAAATCGTGAAGACTCCGGCTAAGAAGCCGGCTCCCGCCAAGAAGGCGGCGGTGAAGGCGCCCGCAAACAAAAAGCGTCGCTAATGCGTTTTTCGTGATGCCCGAAGTCCGGGGTTGCATTTGGGCTTCGGGCATTTTTTTTTATTGTTATGAGAGTTCTTCGAGCCAAAAGCGCCGGATTTTGTAAGGGCGTCGAACGTGCCATCAATATTGCGCGTGACTATGCGTCGCGCGGGAGACGACCGGTGTTTACCGACGGGCCTCTGATTCATAACAGCCAGATGATGGCGGAGCTTGAACGGGAAGGGGTACGGGAACTCGGCGATTATCGAAGCAGCGAAAAGCTTGAGATTGATTTGAACGACGAGGCGCGAAAGCAGGCGGTGCTTATCGTGCGGGCGCACGGGATTACGCCGCAGCGACGCGAGTATTTGCGTTCTCTCGGGCTGGAGTTTCGTGATGCAACCTGCCCGGACGTCGCTGCGATTGCCGGCCGGGTTAAAATGTATGCGAAAAAAGGATATACGACGGTGATTTTCGGGGATCCGGATCACCCGGAGGTGGTCGGCATTCTCGGTTATTCGCAGGAGCGCGGGTATGCGGTGCGTACGCTCGAAGATATTGCTGCGCTTCCCGATTTGGGCGATCGTGTGTGCATGGTTTCGCAGTCGACGATGTATGTTGATGAATTTGAAGTGTTGGCCGAAGCGCTGAAGCAACGCTTTCCGCAGGCTGTCGTGTTCAATACGATTTGCGGTGCAACGCGAGATCGTCAGGGGGACGTACCTGCTTTGGCGCGGGACGGAGCGGAGGCGATTGTTGTCATTGGCGGGCGGCATTCCGCGAATACTTTGAAACTGGCTCGCCTCGTTGAATTGCAGGGCATTCCCTGTTATCACGTCGAGACGCTTAAGGAGTTGGATTTGGCTGCACTTGCGCGTTATAAGACAATCGGGGTGACGGCCGGAGCTTCTACGCCCGGTTTCCTCATCGACGAGGTTTGCAGTGCATTGGAAGCGCTCTAAATGAAAAATCCCGCTTGAAAACAAGCGGGATTTTGAAAGTGGCGGAGAGAGAGGGATTCGAACCCCCGGTACCTTGCAGTACACCTGATTTCGAGTCAGGCACAATCGGCCACTCTGTCATCTCTCCGTAAAAGGAAACCCTACGAAATCGTTTTCCGCCGCTTGAGTCAATGCGGAATTTTTATGGTGGCAAAAAAAATGCGCTTGGGAGAGAATCTTCACATCGTGAATTCAGTGCAGTTGAGTCCGTCGAAGTGGTCGTATCGCATCTATCGGTTTTATCGGAAGACCTTTACCGTTCAAATGCGCTGGGTTTTTGTCGGCGTCTTCGTTTGCCTGTGCGGCCTTGCGTTTTTGTTTTCCCCGAATGTGTCGATTGCTGCCGAGCGTAGCGGGGTGTTCCCGTCGATGTCGGTTTGCGAGCATCTGCAGGAGGAAGGCGAGTTGCGGGACTCTACTCCGCTGTTTTTGCCGACGGTTTGGAATGTTTACGGCGATGGTGCCGTGGCGGATGAGGAAATTGTACGGGATGAGAATTTGGGTTTTCTCGGAAACTTTTTTCTCGATACTAATCGGGAGGCGCTTGCCTTGAGGGAGCACTTTCTGCGCTCGGAGGAAGCGGTTTTTGAAGGTGCGTCACGGTGGGGGCTGACGGATTCGTTCGGAGAGCGCCGTTTTTTGGATGCCGAGCCGCCGATTGTGCCCGGCGTGCGTATGTCCGTCGTTAATTGCGGTGGCGGCGAGCGCATTTTCTGCGGCGAAATTGCTTTGGAGGGGATGTATGAGGCGAAGATGCTTTGGGCGCCGATTGAGGTTGATTGCTATGGGGAGGCGGCTTACCGACATTTTACCGTGACGCGTTCTTCGGGAAGTGCGGAAATTGATAAGCGTGTCTTGGCGTTCATTCGGATGTGGGCTTCAAAACATCTGCGAGAGCAGGGGAAATTCCGTTTTTATGTGGGGCGCTAAAAAAAGTGTTGACGATTTTTTATAAAATGAGAGAATGGCAACTCCTTTTCTTTCGTTCGCGAAGGAAGATTTCTCGGATGCCCTTGTAGCTCAGTCGGTAGAGCGCGTCCTTGGTAAGGACGAGGTCGGCAGTTCAAGTCTGCTCGGGGGCTCCATTTCCAATTTTCAACAATAAACAAAAACAAATAAATAACTAAAACTATGGCTAAAGAAACCTACGTTCGCACGAAACCGCACGTCAATGTCGGCACGATCGGTCACATCGACCACGGTAAGACGACCACGACGGCTGCTATTCTCGCAGTTCAGGCTGCTAAGGGTCTCGCTCAGGTGAAGTCCTATAAGGATATCGCTAAGGGTGGTACGGTTCGTGACGACACGAAAACCGTTACGATTGCTGCGGCTCACGTTGAATACGAATCCAATGCACGTCACTACGCGCACGTTGACTGCCCGGGTCACGCTGACTTCGTTAAGAACATGATCACCGGTGCTGCTCAGATGGACGGTGCTATCCTCGTTGTTTCCGCTGCTGACGGACCCATGCCGCAGACGAAGGAACACGTTCTCCTCGCTCGTCAGGTCGGCGTGCCGAAAATCGTCGTTTGGTTGAACAAGTGCGACCTTCTTGACGACCCGGATCTGCTCGAACTCGTCGAAATGGAAGTTCGCGACCTCCTCAGCAAGTATGAATTTGACGGCGACAATGCCAAGATCGTTCGCGGTTCCGCAACGCAGGCTCTCGAAGACGCTGCTGCTAACAATGCAGAAGGTCCGGGCTACAAGGCTGTTTCCGAACTCATGGACGTTCTCGACACGGAAATTCCGGAACCGGAACGCGAAATCGACCAGCCGTTCATGATGTCTGTTGAAGACGTCTTCTCGATCACGGGTCGTGGTACGGTTGCTACGGGTCGTATCGAAAAGGGTGTCATCAAGGTCGGTGAAGAAGTCGAAATCGTCGGTCTCGGCGACACGATGAAGTCCACGGTTACGGGCGTTGAAATGTTCCGCAAGAGCCTCGACCAGGGCCAGGCCGGTGACAACGTCGGTATTCTCCTCCGTGGTATCGAAAAGGACCAGATCCTCCGCGGTCACGTTATCGCGAAGCCGGGTTCCATCACGCCGCACACGCAGGCTAAGGCTCAGATTTACGTTCTCACCAAGGAAGAAGGCGGACGTCACACGCCGTTCTTCTCCAACTATCGCCCGCAGTTCTTCTTCGGAACGGCTGACGTTACGGGTGTTGTCAAGCTCGCAGAAGGCACCGAAATGGTCATGCCGGGCGACAACGTTGAAATCGAAATCGAACTCGGTAAGTCGATCGCTATGCACAAGGGACAGCGCTTTGCTATCCGTGAAGGCGGCCGCACGATCGGTTCGGGTCGTATCATCGACATCATCAAGTAGTCGAACGATCGGGATTTGACGGATGCCGGGACGGAGCTATATCCGTTCCCGGCTTCCGTACCTAAAATCACAGGGCAGTAGTTCAATGGTAGAACGGCGGTCTCCAAAACCGCATACGAGGGTTCGATTCCTTCCTGCCCTGCCACTTTAAACAATGTTTTCAAAAATCTTCAGTCTTATCGGAGCCGCACGACGTTTCTTTAATGAAACCTGCTCGGAGGTCTTCAAGAAGGCGATTTGGCCGAAACCGAAAGAGCTCGCGCAGTACACGCTCGTCGTGTGCGTGGCAGTGGTGCTTCTGACCTGCGTCATTTTTGCCTTTGACCTGTCTCTCGGAAGTCTGATTCAGTTTTTGACAAAACTTGTAAGCGCCTAGTAATTAACATAGGCGTTTTTCCAACATAAATAACTTTCAATAAAAACAGACACCATGGAACAGACAGAGGCGGAAGGCTGCTTTGATTGGTATGCAATTCAGACACTCTCCAATATGGAGCAAAAGGTGAAGAAGTATCTCGATAAGTTTATCGAGATCGAAGGATTGCAGGACTACATCAAGGAAGTGCTGATGCCGACGGAAAACGTCCAGGAAGTTCGCAAAGGGAAGAAGACGCAGCGCGTCCGCAAGCTCTATCCGAATTACATTTTCCTCCGGATGCGTTTGTTTGACGAAGAAGGTCGCTTGATTAACAAGCCCTGGTTCTTCGTTCGCAACGTTCAGGGGGTTATTGATTTTATCGGCGGCGAATACCCGGTTAAGCTCAAGCCGGCTGAAATTGCTCAGATTCAGGAGCAGGTCAAGGCGGCGGAAGGCAAGGTTGTTCCGAAAGTTCAGTTCGCGGAAGGCGAAGAAGTTAAGATCCTCGAAGGTCCGTTTATGAACCTTACGGGTACGATTGATGCGCTTGACAACGAACGCGGCAAGATGCAGGTTTCTGTCTCGATCTTCGGGCGTTTGACGCCGGTTGAACTCGAGTTCTGGCAGGTGGAACGTGTTCTTGAAAGTTAATCCGTTCGAATTCAACCTTTAAAAACAGACACAAATGGCAAAAAAAGTAGTAGGTGAAATCAGACTCCAGCTCCCGGCGGGTGCTGCGAATCCGGCCCCGCCCGTGGGTCCGGCTCTCGGTGCAAAAGGCGTGAACATCATGGCCTTCTGTAAGGAGTACAATGCACGCACAAAAGACCAGGCAGGCATGATCCTTCCGGTCGTTATCACAGTTTACCAGGACAAATCCTTTACGTTCGTTCTCAAGACGCCGCCGGCGGCAGTGCTTCTGAAGAAGGCTGCTAAGATTGAAAGCGGTTCCGGAGTTCCGAACAAGACGAAGGTCGGGAAAGTTACGCGCAAGCAGATTCTCGAAATCGTCGAAATCAAGAAAAAAGACTTGAATGCAGTGGATGCAGACCAGGCTGCCCGAATGATTGAAGGCACCGCTCGCTCCATGGGCATCGAAGTCGTCGCATAGTTTTATTGTACTGCAATTAAGCAGGAGACAAGAAAGTCGAAACCAATGCAAAAGAAAGAATCCAAACGTTACACGGCAACGAAGGCTGTCGGCGATTTGGCTGCATTCTACACGGTTGATCAGGCCGTCGAAATGCTCGCTAAGATGCCGAAGGCAAAGTTTGACGAAACCGTTGAGATCAGCGCCCGCTTGGGTGTTGACCCCAAACAGTCCGACCAGATGGTCCGCGGCACGGTCTCCCTTCCGAACGGAAGCGGGAAAAAGGTGTCCGTCATCGTCTTCACGGAAAATCCGCAGGAAGCTCTCGACGCGGGAGCCGATGCAGCCGGTCTTGCAGACCTCATCGAGAAAGTTAACTCCGGCTGGACCGGATTCGACGTCGCGATTTCCACGACCTCGGCGATGAAGGATGTGCGTAAGGTTGCTCGCGTGCTCGGTCCGCGCGGCCTGATGCCGAACCCGAAGTCGGGTACGGTCTCGGATGACATTCCGGCGACGATCAAGGCTGTTAAGGGCGGTCGTGTTGAGTTCAAGATGGACAAAACCGCCAACATCGCAATCGTTATCGGCAAGCGTTCGTTCGAGTCGAAACAACTCGCAGAAAACGCGGAAGCTGCAATCCAGGCTCTCGTCAAGGCACAACCGGAAGCGCTCAAGGGCGCGAAGTTCATCAAGTCTCTGACGGTCAGCTCCACGATGAGCTCGGGAGTCAAGATTGAC
This sequence comes from Opitutales bacterium, assembly GCA_017546455.1. Lineage (GTDB taxonomy): Bacteria > Verrucomicrobiota > Verrucomicrobiia > Opitutales > UBA953 > Spyradosoma. Next base: position 35,840 of record JAFYWY010000048.1, on the reverse strand, counting down.
GTTAAACCCTACACTGCGTAAGAAAGGACTGAGAATCCATGAGATCTGAAAAGAAATTTCTCGTAGACGAAGTCGCACAGCACCTCGCGAAGTCCAACTATCTTCTCTTGGCGGACTTTACGCGCGTTACGGTTGTTGACGCAGCGGCCATTCGTACGCAACTCCGCGAATTCAATGCGGAATACCACGTTGTCAAGAACAGCATTTTGAACATTGCGGCCAAGGAAGCCCAGCTTCCGGACCTCGCCGAATACCTGTCGGGCCACACGGCTATCGTTACGGGCGGAGATAATCCGAGCGGCGTTGCCAAGGTGCTCTTCAAGTTCTTCAAGGACAAGGCCCGTCTCGAAGTTAAGGCCGGTGTCGTTGAAGGCCAGTTGCTGAACAAGGATGCGGTTGAAGAACTCTCCAAGCTCCCGTCGCTTGCGGAAGCTCGTGCGCTCTTCCTCTCGCTTCTTTCCACGCCGGCAGGCTCGTTTGTCCGCGTTCTTGTTGCCAAGAACGACAAGGAGGGCGGCGCAGCCGAATAAGCAAATTTTTCGCCGTTCGCTTCTCTTTCCGGGGAAGCGGACGGCGGGAACTCCAAAGAAATCGGTTAGGGGCGATAACCCCTTAAATGTTCGTTATTCCACGAACGCTAATCATTCAAGGAACTAAATATCATGTCAGACATCACAAAAGAACAAGTCATCGAATGGCTGAGCGCTCAACCCGTTAAGGATATGGTCGCTCTCGTTAAAGAACTCGAAGAACTCTGGGGCGTTTCCGCAGCTCCGGTTGCTGTTGCAGGCGCTGCAGGCGCTGCTGCTGCTCCGGCTGAAGAAAAGACCGAGTTCGACGTTATCCTCAAGGACAAGGGCGCAAGCGCTATCAATGTCATTAAGGAAGTTCGCGCTATCACGGGTCTCGGCCTCAAGGAAGCCAAGGAACTCGTTGAAAGTGCTCCCAAAGCCATTAAGGAAGGCTGCTCCAAGGACGAAGCTAAGGAAATCGAAGCTAAGCTCAAAGCTGCCGGTGCGACGGTCGAAATCAAGTAATTACTTGACGTTCTCCTCACATTCAAATCCGGATTGCGGACAGTGTTGCGCTGTCCGCATTTCCGGTTTGAAGGGATTGGCTATTTCCGCTCCCTTCAATTTCCAATTTCTTAAACAAAATTTTTAAATAAACCCAACAACGAGACTATTATGTCAGTGCGCAAAAATTTTGGTACACTCAGCGAGGTTATTCCTCCGCCGAATCTTATCGAAAATCAAATCAACTCGTACAACGAGTTCTTGCAACGTGATTTGCCGGCAACGAGCCGGAAAGCGGTTGGGTTGGAAGGTGTTTTCCGCGAAATTTTCCCGATCGAAAGCTACGACGGCCGCTGCCGCGTCGAATATATCAGCTACAGCCTGGAAGCTCCGAAGAATACGGAGCTTGAGTGCATTCGCGAAGGTATCACCTATTCCGTTAAACTCTTTTTGAAACTCCGCCTTTGCGAAGAAGGCGACCGGATCAAGGAAGAAGAAATTTTCATGGGGGAAATTCCGCTGATCACGGATCGCGGTTCCTTCATCGTCAACGGTGCAGAACGCGTTATTGTCAGCCAGTTGCACCGCTCTCCGGGCCTTTGCTTCGAACAGTCCGACCACTCCAGCGGCAAGACGCTCTTTGCATTCCGCATTATCCCGGACCGCGGTACCTGGTTGGAGGTCCAATTCGACCAGAATGATCTGCTCTACGTCTATTTGGACCGCCGCCGTCGTCGCCGCAAATTCCTGATCACGACGCTCCTGCGTGCTTTCGGCTATTCGACGGACGCCGAAATCATGGAGCTGTTCTATACTTTCGAAACGCTGAAGGTGAAGAAGGCGATCGACATGGACGGCGTCTCCAAGTACGTCCTCGTCGAAGATATCGTGGACTCCGAAAAGGGCAAAATTCTTGCCCGTGCGTTTGAGCCGATTACCAAGACGATTCTCCGCGAAGTCGGTAAGATCGGTATTGCTTCCATCCGCGTGATTGATACGTCCACGGACGACGGCGCGATTATTCGTGCGTTGAAGAAAGATCCGACCCGCAACGAAGAAGAAGCCCTTAAGGATATTTACAAGGTGCTCCGCCCGGGTGAGCCGGCGACGGTCGCCAATGCGCGTTCCCTGCTGAAGCGCCTCTTCCAGGATCCCAAGCGTTATGACCTCGGTAGCGTGGGCCGTTACAAAATCAATCAGAAGCTCAAGCTCAAGACGCCGATTGAAACGCGCATTATCCAGATCGAAGACATCGTTCAGGCAACGAAGTATCTCTGCAATTTGAAGCGCGGCGACGGTGTCGTCGATGATATTGACCACTTGGGCGCACGCCGCATTCGTAATGTCGGCGAATTGCTCGCGAACCAGTGCCGCGTCGGTTTGGCACGTACGGAACGCCATGTCCGTGACCGTATGGCGATGTTTGACCCCAGCGTGGAAACGATTACGCCGGGCCGTCTCATCAACCCGAAGGCGCTCAGCACGGTAGTCCGCGACTTTTTCGCGCGCAGCCAGCTTTCCCAGTTCATGGACCAGATTAACCCGCTTTCCGAGCTCACTCACAAGCGCCGCTTGTCCGCTCTCGGACCGGGAGGTCTCAACCGCGACCGTGCGGGCTTCGAAGTCCGTGACGTTCACCCGTCTCACTACGGCCGTATTTGCCCGATTGAAACGCCGGAAGGCCCGAACATCGGTCTTATCAATTCTTTGGCAACTTATGCCCGCGTTAATGAGTTCGGCTTCATCGAATCGCCGTACCGCAAGGTTGAAAAGGGCCGCGTGACGAACAAGGTCGAATACATGACCGCGGACGACGAAGAACTTTACAAAGTTGCGCAGGCCAACTCCGAAATGGACGAGAAGGGCAATCTTCTCGGCAAGGTGACCGTGCGTTTCCGTGACGACGTGCTTTCGATCGATCCGATGGAAGTCGATTACATCGACGTTTCGCCGAAGCAGGTGGTCTCTGTCGCTGCGGGATTGATTCCGTTCCTTGAACACGACGACGCTAACCGTGCTCTCATGGGTTCTAACATGCAGCGCCAAGGTGTGCCGTTGTTGCAGCCGGAAGCTCCGTATGTCGGAACCGGTTTGGAACAGCGCGTCGCGGAAGACTCCAAGACGGTTTCGCTGGCTCAGGAAGACGGCATTGTCGCTTCCGTGGACGCCCGCAAGATTGTTATTTCCAAGGACGGCAAGGAAAACTCGAAGGACGCTATTGTTTACGAACTGCGCAAGTTCCTCCGCTCCAATGCCACGACCTGTTTCAATCAGCGCCCGGTTGTCAAGAAGGGCGAAAAGGTCAAGAAGGGGCAGTGCATTGCCGACGGTGCTGCGACGCAGGACGGCGAACTCGCTCTCGGCCGAAACGTGCTTGTCGCGTTTATGCCGTGGAACGGTTATAACTTCGAAGACGCTATTCTGCTCAGCGAACGCGTCCTGAAGGACGACGTCTTTACGTCTATCCACATTGAAGAATTTGAAGTTACGGCACGTGACACGAAGCTCGGACCGGAAGAAATCACGCGAGACATTCCGAATGTCGGTGAAGATGCTCTGAAGAACCTCGACCGCACGGGCGTTATCCGCGTCGGTGCGGAAGTCGGTCCGGGCGACATCCTGGTCGGTAAGATCACGCCGAAATCGGAAACGGAACTGGCTCCGGAAGAAAAGCTGCTCCGCGCTATCTTCGGTGAAAAGGCCGCCGACGTTAAGGATTCCTCCCTCAAGGTTCCGTCGGGGACCTACGGTATCGTTATGGATGTCAAGGTTTCCTGCCGCTCCGACAAGGAAGTCGAAAAGACGCAGTCGCAGTCGGATATGCGCCGCCAGATCAAGAGCGTGAACGAAACCTTCCGTTCCGAATCCGAAAAGCTCCGTGATGAACTTACGGAAATGCTTTCGAACATCCTTCTCGGCGAAAAGATTCCGCTGGACGTCGTTAACAGCGACAACGGCGAGGTGATCATTCCGGCCGGCCGTAAGATTACGAAGACGCTCCTGCGCAAGTTGGCTTCGGTTTCCAAGTACATCGAAATGCCGCAGTCGCCGGTCCGCATTAAGATTATGCGTATTGTCGAAGAGCACCAGAAGCGTTTCGACGAACTCGAAAACGAACGCGATCGCAAGGTTGCCGCAATCGAATCCGGCGAAGACGACACGGGTGTCATCAAGAACGTCAAGGTTTACATCGCCGCCAAGCGCAAGATTCAGGTCGGTGACAAGATGGCAGGTCGCCACGGAAATAAGGGGGTTGTTGCCCGTATCGTTCCGGTTGAAGACATGCCGTTCCTCCCGGACGGAACGCCGGTTGATATCTGCTTGAACCCGCTGGGGGTTCCGTCCCGAATGAACGTCGGACAGGTTCTTGAAACGCACTTGGGTTGGGCTTGTAAGACGCTCGGCATCAAGGTCGCAACCCCGATTTTCGACGGTATTCCGGAAGAAAAGATCCGCGGATATCTCGACGATGCCAAGCTGCCGCGCAGCGGTAAGACCGTCCTCTTTGACGGCCGCACGGGTGAACCGTTCGACCAGGACGTCGTTGTCGGTATCATCTACATGATGAAGCTTAACCACTTGGTCGCCGACAAGATTCACGCACGTGCCGTCGGTCCGTACAGCCTCATTACTCAGCAGCCGCTCGGCGGTAAGGCTCAGTACGGGGGACAACGTCTCGGGGAAATGGAAGTTTGGGCGTTGGAAGGCTATGGTGCTGCATATGCGCTCCAGGAATTCCTCACGGTCAAATCCGACGACGTTTCCGGACGTACCAAGATGTATGAAAACCTTGTCAAGGGAGACAACTGCCTCGCAGCAGGAACGCCGCAGTCGTTCAATGTTCTCGTCAAGGAAATGCAGGCTCTTGGTCTTGACGTCCGCATGGGAGATTCGACGACGTTCTAAGGAACGTCTTCGAATCGCTTCAAAAAGTAACTAAATTTCAAGGAAGATTTTTCGATGAATCACGCAGAATCCGATATCAACAACGAGCGCGAGTCGTCCTTCGACTACGTTTCCATTTCCATCGCCTCTCCGGATGCGATTCGCCAGTGGTCGTACGGGGAAGTTAAGAACCCGGAAACCATCAATTACCGTACCTTTAAGCCGGAACCGGGAGGACTTTTCTGTCAGCGTATTTTCGGGCCGGTGCGCGACTACGAGTGTGCTTGCGGTAAGTACAAGCGTATCAAGTTCAAGGGTGTTACCTGCGATCGTTGCGGTGTTGAAGTCACGGTTTCCCGCGAACGCCGCCGCCGCATGGGCCACATCGAGCTTGCGGTTCCCGTTGCGCATATTTGGTTCCTGAAATCGATGCCGTCCCGCCTCGGGCTTTTGCTCGACATGACGGCGCGCCAGCTGGAATCGGTCATTTATTACGAAAAATACCTGATTGTCGATCCGGGCAAGACGCCGTTCGAAACGAAGCAGCTCCTGACGGAAGAAGAATACAGCCAGGCTCAGCTCGAATACGGTGATGACGCGTTTGTCGCGAAGATGGGTGCGGAAGCGCTCCGCGACGTGCTTGCGGCTCTGGACCTCCCGCAGGTTGTCCAGGAATTGCAGGAACAGATGTCGAACACGCGCTCGAAGCAGGCTAAGATCAAGCTTGCCCGCCGCCTGAAAGTCATCCAAGGCTTCATCGAATCCGGCAACCGTCCGGAATGGATGGTTCTCGAAGTCCTGCCGGTCATCCCGCCGGATCTGCGTCCGCTCGTTCCGCTCGACGGCGGTCGTTTCGCGACCTCGGACCTCAACGATCTCTATCGCCGCGTCATCAATCGTAACAATCGTCTCCGCAGCCTCCTTCAGCTCAAGACGCCGGACGTTATTATCAATAACGAAAAGCGCATGCTCCAGGAATCGGTTGACGCTCTCTTTGACAACGGCCGCCACGGCCGCGCGGTTACGGGCGCCGGCAACCGTCCGCTGAAGTCCCTGAGCGACATGCTCAAGGGTAAGCAGGGCCGTTTCCGTCAGAATTTGCTCGGGAAGCGCGTTGACTACTCCGGCCGTTCCGTTATCGTCATCGGTCCGGAACTCAAGCTCAACCAGTGCGGTTTGCCGAAGAAGATGGCTTTGGTTCTTTTCGAACCCTTTATCATTCGCCGCCTCAAGGAACTCGGATTTGTCCACACGGTTCGCGGTGCACGCAAGATGATTGAAAAGCGCCCGCCGGAAGTTTGGGATATCCTCGAAGAAGTGACCAAGGGCCACCCGGTTATGCTCAATCGTGCTCCGACGCTCCACCGTCTGTCGATTCAGGCGTTTGAGCCGGTGCTCATCGAAGGGGACGCCATGCGCCTCCACCCGTTGACCTGTACCGCTTACAACGCGGACTTCGACGGTGACCAAATGGCTGTCCACGTTCCGCTTTCCACGGAAGCCATCATGGAGTGCAAACTCCTGATGCTCTCCACGAACAATATTTTCTCGCCCTCCAGCGGGAAGCCGATTATTACGCCGTCTCAGGACATTATTCTCGGCTCCTACTATCTCACCTTCGAACCGCCGGCGGCGCCGAAGGAAGGCGAACACGTTCCGCTCATCGGCTCCGTCGAAGAAGCTCAAATGGCGGAAATGGACGGCGCATTGCACTTCCATAGCTGGGTTGATTTCGTAAATCCGGACTTCGGCAAGGAAACCTTCTATGGGAATTCGACCAAGAAGATTATCCGCACGACGGTCGGTCGCATCATCTTCAATCAGATTTGGCCGAAAAAGCGCTTGGTTGACGACGAGTCCGTCCCCGCAGACGGTATGGGCTTCATCAACCTCTCCGTCAAGAAGGGCCAGATCGGCGATTTGATTCTCAATTCCTACAAGCTTGTCGGTAAGGACGGTGTCCCCGAAGTCGTGGACGGCCTCAAGGCGATGGGCTTCCGTATCGCAACTCGTGCCGGCATCTCGATCGGTATCGGAGACATGATTTTCCCGAAGGAAAAGGCTGATATCGTTAAGAAGTCCGCCTCGAAGCGCGACGAAGTCGAAGCGCAGTACAAGAAGGGTATCATCACCGCCGGCGAACGCTACAACAAGACGGTTAACATCTGGACGGAAGCCACCAATGAAATCGCTTCCGCAGTGTTCAAGACGCTTGAAGCTTCGGCTGTTCCGGCCGCTTCCATCAAGGGCAAGGCCGCTGAAGCCGACCCGCGCAACCGCGGACGTTGGATTCTCAACCCGGTTTACGTTATGATGGACTCCGGGGCTCGCGGTAACAAGCAACAGGTTCGTCAGCTCTGCGGTGCTCGCGGCCTCATGGCTAAGCCGAATGGTGAAATTATTGAACGTCCGATTCTTTCGTCGTTCCGTGACGGTCTGACGATCGGTGAATACTTTATTTCCACGCACGGCGCCCGTAAGGGTCTCGCGGACACGGCTCTCAAGACTGCAGACGCCGGTTACATGACGCGTAAGCTTTGCGACGTTGCCATGGACGTGATTGTTACGGTTGACGACGACGGCAATCGTGACGGTGTTTGGAAGCGCGCAATCCGTGACGGCGAAGACGAAATCGTCAAGCTCTCCGAACGTATTGTCGGCCGCTGCTCGAGCGAAGACGTACGCAATCCGCAGAATCCGGACGAAATTCTGGTCCACTGCGGGGAAATGATTTCCTCGGCGGTTGCCAAGAAGATCGAACACCTCGGCATCGAACGTGTTAAGGTCATGTCGCCGCTCACGCACATGAAGATTAACAGCATTCCGGCTTTGGCCTACGGTCTTGACCCGTCCACGGGCAAGCTCGTCAAGCGCGGCTCCTCCGTCGGTATCATCGCTGCTCAGTCCATCGGTGAACCGGGTACTCAGCTGACGATGCGTACCTTCCACATCGGTGGTATTGCGAACCAGATTTTGAAGAACCCGGAAATCCGCGTTCCGGTCGGCGGCGTGGTCCGCTACAAGAATCTCCGCTACGTGGAGGTCGGCGAACGCGCAGCCGTCGTTCTGAACAAGACGGGCTCGATCGAAATTCTCGACGAAAAGGATCCGTCGAAGGTTATCGACGAACACGAAATCGTCATCGGGACGGTGCTTTCCGTTCTCGACGGCGGCCTGATCAAGTCCGGTGAGCTGCTCGCTAAGTGGGACCCGCACAATATTCCGATTCTCGCCGAAAAATCCGGTCGTGTCCGCTTCCGCGATATGATCCCGGGTGTTACGGTCTCTGCTGAAATGAACGAAGCGACGGGACAGGTCCAGACGGTGGTTATCGAACACAGCGACGACCTGAATCCGTCCGTCGAAGTCTTCGTCGGAAACAAGTGTGTCGCCAAGCACGCTATTCCGACGGGCGCTCAGGTGGTCGTTGCCGACGGTGACGAAATCCTCCCGGGTGCGCTTCTCGCAAAGACGCCGCGTTCCGCTTCCAAGACGCAGGACATTACCGGTGGTCTTCCGCGCGTTGCAGAACTCTTCGAAGCTCGTCGCCCGAAGGAAGTCGCAGAAATGGCGAAGGCGGACGGTATCGTCTCCTTCGGCGGCACTCTGCGCGGCAAGAAGCGTTTGGTGATTACGTCGGCTGACGGCGTGACCTCCGAGCACCTCATCCCGCACGGCAAGCACATCACCGTTCAGGAAGGCGACCACGTCCACAAGGGACAGCTTCTCACCGAAGGTTCTCCGGATCCGCACGAAATTCTCGAAGTGCTCGGTCTCGAAGCCATCCAGAACCACCTCATCGAAGAAATTCAGCGCGTTTACCGCATGCAGGGCGTTACGATTAACGACAAGCACATCGAAGTTATCGTTGCGCGTATGCTTCGCAAGGTCAAGATCAGCGACCCGGGCGACACGAAGTACCTCTGGGATGAAAAGGTCGACCGCTCGATGATTCTCGAAGAAAACGCTCGTATCGAAGAAATGGGGGGGGCTCCCGCGACCTACACGCCGGTTCTCCTCGGTATCACGAAGGCCTCGCTCGAAACGGAATCCTTCATTTCCGCTGCGTCCTTCCAGGAAACGCCGCGCGTACTCACGGATGCGGCAACGCTTTCGAAGAAGGACCGTCTCACGGGCTTCAAGGAAAATGTTATCATGGGTCACCTCATTCCTTCCGGAACCGGTTTGCCGGCTTACCGCCGCGTCAAGCTGACCACTCTCGGGGGCGAAGAAGCGAATCAGTAAGATTTTTCTTGCGTAATAGAAAAAAGAATAAGAAAATTCGCCCAGTTTTTTCACCGTTCACCCTAAAAAATAATTGATATGAAAAACACCTTTGCTGGTTTATTGACCGTTGCGGCTCTCGGAGCCGCTGCGACGTCCGCTTTTGCGGCTTCGCCCCTATATCAATTCGAAAACGGCACCGCGCTCAACTTGCTTTGCTCGGGCGAGATGCTGTTCAATGATAACCTTTATTTGTCGGCTTCCGGAAAGGATAGCGACGTGATTCTGAAGTTGATTCCGGGTATCGAGCTCGCCAAGGGCGGAGAGAAGACGGAATCGTCCTTCAAGGTCACGATCAAGGAAGATCTGACGATGTACATGTCCGACGACGAAAACAACTACCAGGGAACGCATGCCAATGCCGTTTACTCCTTCATGGGGTCGCGCCTGAATGCGTCCGTCGCCGCCGGATTCGACATGAATCAGAACACGACCAGCCGCGATAATCGTGCCTACTCGAACGGTGCCGGGGAGCTCATCCGCTACTACAGCTACTATGCGCGTGCGAACGGCTCCTACAAGATCGGTGAAAAGGTTACGCTCAGCTCCGGCTTCTCATGGAGCGGCCGCACCTACGAAAACCACCGCGATGTTTACAACAATCGCCAGACCTATGTGGTTCCGGTCGGTGTTTATCACAAGCTCCTGACGGAAAAGCTGCGCGGCGGTCTCACCTACGAATTCCGCTACACGGACCTCGCCGCAACGACCGTGCAGGCAGCCTCCGGAAAGAATCCGGGTTGCCAGCAGGTGCACTTCTTCGGTCTTTCCGCAATCGGTGACGTCTCTGAAGCGCTTTCTGCCAATGTTCGTATCGGTTACACGACGAGCGATTACAGCCGTCGTACGGTCGGAAGCGGCGACGAACGCGAAAACACCCTCGGTTTCAACGGCGCGCTGACCTATCGTGTTTCCGAAAAGACCTCGGCAACCTTGGCTTTCAATCGTGACTTTGAAATCGCCGGTAACGGTGACAGCATCACCTCCACGGGCGTTGCGCTTTCCGCAAACCACCGCATGAGCGACAAGTGGACGGCTAACGCTGCTGTTGACTACCGTTGCGACGATTACAACGATTATTACCGCCGCGACGACGTTTACACGCTCTCTGCCGGCGCGAACTATAGCATCAACGACAATCTTGGAGTCAGCGCACGCTACAGCTTCCAGTGGGATGATTCCACGATGGAAAGCATGCGCTACACGAACAATATCGTTACTCTTTCGCTCAACTTCCGCTACTAATAAGCGGAAGTGCGCGAAAGCGCTTCGTTTATTATAAAAAAATGATTAAATTTATTTTTTGGAAAAGAGTTGTAGCTTCCTGCGCAGCTCTTTTTTTTATTGGCTTAATTACTGCCTGCACTCAGGACACGAGCTCTGTTAGCGATTTGCGCCAAAGCTCGGTGCCTCCGCAATTGGAGACGCGCGACTACCGCATCCGTCCGATGGACATGATTCGCTTCGAAATGTTCCAGGAACCGGAAAACCGCGGGGAATATCGTGTTTCCGGTGACGGGAACATCACGCTCTACCTGCTGGGCCCGGTCAAAGTTTCTGGTTTAACCCTCCGCGAAGCGAAGGAAAAAATCGAAGACTCCTACCGTAAGGCCGCCTATTACGTTAATCCGCAGGTCTCCCTGCAAATCCTTTCCTACGCGGAGCGCCGCGTTTATGTGGACGGGTTTGTCGGAGCCGTCGGTCCGGTGCTGATGCCGATGGAAGAATCCCTGACTTTGATTCGCGCCATCACGGCTGCCCGCGGTTTGTTGCCGCGTGCCTCGCGAACGAATGTCATTCTGATCCGAAAGACGGATGACGGGGAAAAGACCTATATCATCAACCTGAAGAATATTCAGGAAGGTATCGATCCCGACATTCTCCTGCAGGAAGGTGACAAAATCTACGTCCAAGACTCTAAAATTTAATTCTGATGTCTGAAAAAGAAAATTTGACTCCCGCGGATGCGGGAACGAGTACGCCGGAAGCACCGCCCCCCCCGGCTCCCGCCCCCGCTCCTGCGGGGTATGGCTATGGTTACGGCTATGGCTACGGTTATCACAACGGGAATTACGGCGTCGGACTCTCCGATATCGCGGGGAATCTTTCCGAGACGATGCAATCGCGCTCGCTCGGAGATTACATCACGATTTTCCGGGAGCGCATCTGGTATCTGATTCTTTCCGTGTTTATCGTGCTTTCGGGCGTATTGGTTTACACTTACAATATTGTTCCGGAATACACGGCTCAGGGGCGCGTTCAGGTGCTTCGCCAAGCGTTGAATCTCGGACTTGGCCGCACGACGGGTGAAATGCAGGTCGGAGGTCAGGACGACTTCCTTACGCAGGTCGAAATTATGACCAGCGAGCAGATTATCAACCGCGTTGTTCAGCGTTTGACGCAGGCGGAACTCTCCGAAGTCGTCGACCCTTACCGCGACAGCGACTTCTTCTCGGGCCCGCTCTCGGCTGAAGAAGTAATCGCACGTCACCGCTTGGTTCAGCCGAAGAAATCGACCTTCATCGTGACCGTCGGCTATACGCACCGTACGAAGGAAATTGCAAAGAAGATGACGGACTACTTCATCGACGAAATTTGCAAGTACAACATGGAAATCCGTGCGTTGCGTGCAAATCCGGCGATTGAGACGACACGTCAAAAGATTGAAAATCTCGAAAAGAAGATCGAGATGGAGCGTCAGGAGCGCGTTGAATTGGTTCGCCGCGAGAACCTGCTTGAGCTCGATATGGGTACGGCAGCCAGTGAGCTTTCCGATATCAACCGTCAGCTCGACGCAGAAAAGAAAAATTACGACGACCAGCTGGCGATTATTAACGAAATCGATAAGGCCAAGCGCGAAGGCAATTCGCTCTTGGAACAGCCGGCAATTACGGGGAACACCCACGTAGGAGCTTTGCTCTCCCGCCGTGCGGAACAGCGTATCGCCATCGGGTCGATGCTCGAACGCTACGCGGAAAAGCACCCGGAACTCATTCGTGCCAAGGAACAATTGGCTGCAACCGAGAAGGAATTGGATAAGGCAGTCGCCAAGGCTGAAGCCGAATTCAACGCGAGCTTTGTTGCTACTAAGCGCCGTTATGAATCCGCGAAGCAACGCGCCATCGAAAAAATGGCTAAGCTCCAGAAGATGCGCGAAGCCAGCACACAGCTTGAAACGCTTACGGCTCAGCTGCGCAACGACGAAGAGTTGCTCCAGCGCCTCCGCATCAACTTGGAAGACCAAAGCTTGAGCTTGACGACCACCTCGACCTCCATCATCCAGCCCTTGGATATGGCAAGCGTGCCGAATATGCCGTCGAATAAGAACTTCCTCCTGAATGCGCTCTTTGCAATCGTGGCGGGAACGGCTATCGGCGCCGGTGTCATCATTCTGCTCTCCTTCCTGGACGACCGCGTCAAAACCAGCAAGGACGTCGAAGTATTTCTCAACCTCCCGCTTTTGGCTTCCGTTAAGCGCATTCGCGGACGCAAAAACGGCTTGGTCGAAAAGGCGACGATGGTGGCAAGCGGCAACAACCGCCGCGTTACGGAATCCTTTATTTCGCTGTATTCCGCGCTGAAAATCGGTGAAGTTTCCAGAACTGCTAAGGTCATTGCCGTTACTTCGACGACGCCTTCGGAAGGGAAAACCTTCATCTCTTCGAATGTTGCGGAAGTTTATGCCTCTAACGGTGAACGTGTTCTGTTGCTCGACGCCGACTTGCGCTTGCCGAATATCGCGCGTTCTTTGGGCCTTGACGACAGTGCAATTGGGATTCGCCACTACATTGAGGACAATGCTCCGATCGAAGAGTGTATCGTGAAGGACTTCATTCCGGATATGGACGTACTTCCCGCAGGAAGCGCGTTTAAGAATCCGACGCGTGTTATCAACAGCAAGAAGTTCTTGGAAATGCTGTCCCAGCTGCGTGAGCGCTACGACCGCATTATTATCGATACGCCGCCGATTGCTGCGGTCAGCGACATCCTGAATATTCTTCCGAACTGCGACGGGGTCATCTTTACGATTAAGTTCAATGCGAACCCGCGCTTGTTGGTCAGAAACAGCTTGCGTCGTTTGGAAGACGCCAAGGTTCCGATCTTCGGTGCCGTTCTCAACCAGATGCCGCGCCGTACGGAGCATTTCTACACGGACAAGTCGTATGCGAATTCGTATTCGCAATACTACGGTTCCGCCGAGTAATTACTCTTACCGACAAAAAAGCGTTCCCCGAGAAGGGAACGCTTTTTTGTGTTTAAGCCTCAGCGATATTCCTTTTGTGCCGCGGCGTACTCTTCGAGCGTGCCCAGGTCGCGCCATGTTCCCGTGTCATCGATAACACCGCGGATTTCGCTGTTCCCGCGAGCGATGACACGCAAAAATGCCTCGACGACGCTTTCGATTTTCCCTGCGTGGAGCTCGTCGAAAAATTTTCGGGAGACGCAATAGATTCCGGTAAAACCGCAACGCCGCGTTCCCGCATTGCCGAGCCGATCGCGCAAGTCTTCGACGTTCCCGCACTTGCCTTGTTTTGTTTCGGAGAAATTTACGTTCCCGCGTTCGTTCGTTCGCAAGAGCAGGGTGGCGAGCGCGCGGGAATGCAGGTGCTCCGCGATGAGCGTGCACAAATCGAGTTTGGCGAGAATGTCGCCGTTGTAAACGAGCAGATTTTCGTCGTCTGGCTCGAGAAGTTGTTCGATATTTTTTAGGCCGCCTCCGGTGTCGAGCAAAACGGGTTCGTGGACGAGTGTTACCGGAACGCCGCGATAATGACCGTCCGGAAATTTTTCTTCGTAAACGGCTGCGGCATGGTGCGTGTTGATGATAAAACGCTTAATGCCGAGCGCGATCAGCGCGTCCATCGCGTGACAAATCATCGGTTTTCCGCCAATCGGCAAAAGCGGCTTCGGACAATTTTCCGTTAGCGGACGCAAGCGCGTTCCTAAGCCTGCCCCCAACAAAAACGCCGTCTTCGGAAAACCGTTCCCGCAATTGATTTTTTCATCTGCACACATACGCCCAATTATCTCCGCAAAGCTGTTTTTATCCACCTATTTCCGAACGTTTTCTAAATTTGCTGAAAAATCGACGAAATTTTCATTCGTTGTCATTTCAGAAATCCGTAGTCGAAGATTTGCGGGCGGAGTTTGTCGCTTAGGGTTTTGTAGGCGGATTCAAAGCGGGAAAAGCTCACGGGAACGGCGTCGCTTGTTTCGTTGTAAAATTTTAGTGCGTTGCGGATTTGATACCAGCCGACATCAGCGCGGTTGAGTTTCAGTTTTTCGCGAATAGAAAATTCCATGCTTCGCTCGAAATACGCTTTCCAGAGTTCCCGCCCGGCATCGAGAATCGCAGCGGCTTCCGGCGAAAGCTTTTTCTTCGCGAGATAATTTACCATGAAATCGCTTTCGAAGCGCTCGGGCGCGTTTACTTCGTCTTCCGTGAACGGAATGAAATGATTAACGATGCTCCAGCGCTTTCCGTTCCACTCTAAATTGTCGGCACTTGCCGTGAGGTTGCTTCCGCTGAAAAGCATCCAAATCAGGCAATCGTCGGCAAATTCCTGCGGGAACGCTTTGTCCGGCTGAAGAAACTGGTCGCGGTCATTCAGCCACGTCGGTTTTATTAGGCGGCGAACGGCAAAGACAATCGCCGCCTTTTCCAAATTTTCCGGCGTAACGAAAAACGCTCCCGCACTACAGTATCCGGAAGAAAAAAGAGCGGTATAAATTTGTGCATGCTGAAAGTCGTTTCCTGCGCAATACATCGATGCAATTGCTCCGTCTGCCCAATGTGTTCCGCGGACATCTTTCGTGCTTGTCGAAGGCGTGATTGCGTTTTTTAGCGGGATCGCGGGAACGTTGTTCGAGCGCGGGCGTTTAATCCATTCGCTGAGAAATTTTGTTTTGGGAAGATTGTAAAATGTTTTTTCTCCGACGGCGTTCCCCTCCTTGTCCAAAACCTCACAGGTGATTTCCAACGGAAAACTTAGCGGAGATGACGCGTCTCGCGTCGTTCCCGTTAGCTTCCAAATGAGAAATCCGATGGGGAAGTTCCCTTTAATGCCGTCAAATGCTTTGGAGTGAACGACAAATCCGTCCAAAAATTCTGCAGTCCAAGATTCTCGAAACAGCTCGAAGTTCGAGGCGTTAACGTATTTTAATGTCGAAAACATGGCGACGGTCGCGCTCGGAATTTCTCTGAAGATACGCACTAAAAACTGTACGAAAAGTTCGCGTTGTGCGTATCCGAGATTCATTGATTTGGCGAGGCATGTTCCCGCGACGCCTTTTTTGCGTTCGGCTTCTTTGCTGTCGGTGGTGTTCCCGGTGTTGTCCGCGTTCATCGCTTCCGCGTACGGCGGATTCATAAGAATGAGAAATTTCTTTTTCCCGGCGTTGGCGGCGGCGATTGCGTCACGCAGGCTTTGCGGGAGTTTCCCGGAGAGGGAATAGTCGATTGTTCCGTCTTCGGCGATGTCGTCGTTGAGAAAATCGTATTGAAAGCGAGTGGCGGCGCGGCAGGTTTTTGCGGCTTTCATCACGTCAATGTCGGCTTGGTCGAGCGTGGACATGAAGATATTGCGTGCGTTCCCGTGCTTGGTTTCCAAGTTCCCGACGCCGCAACACGGGTCCCAGACAATGTAATCGCGTTGCCAGTTTTTCCCGAGCGTTTTTGCGAGCAGGTCGTAGGCTTTGTCGACAACGTGAAGCGGCGTGTAGTAGGCACCTTTGAAAGAGCGTTCGTCGTAGGGAATGAGTGAGTCCCGCCGTTCGAGCAGGTAGTTTCGGTATTCCGGCTCCGGCGGGCGGGCGTAAATTGCCCAAAATCTGCGGTATCCGTCATAGTTTCCGAGCTGGTAGAGTTTTCCGTTGAGCAGGAATGTGGGTTTGCCGTTTTTGTGGAGAAGCTCGGCGGGAAGGTTTTCGTGCGTGGCTACGGTCCCGTCGCTCATAATGTCGGCGAAAAAGAGCAAGCAATAATCTTCTTCGGGAACGCCGGAAATTTCTCGTCCGATCATTTCGACCCAGCGGTCAAAAACTTGTTTGAGATTGTCCGGTGTGATTTGCGTGCGGACAATTTCACCGGTTCGGATGGCTGCTTTGACGGTTTCGATGAATTCCTTTTCATGGCTTTCGATACGAAACGTGACAAAGTGCGTGCCGATGTATTGAGAGACGGCGTCGAGCGCTTCCCGCGGGAACGCCGATGCGGATTTTCCCCATTTAATCGTACGTTTTTTTAGGAGTGGGAGCGCGATTTCGGTTTTCATCAGCGCGGCTTTTACGCTGTCGATTACGCAGAGAAACGGCGGGATTTCGTCGCCGTCGTCGAGCGCGACTTGGATGTAGTGAAGCAGTTGCGTGAACATCGCGTAAGTGGAGATTTTGTTCCCGACTTTCGCTTCGAACCAAACCTCCTTGGTTTGGATGTCGATGAGGTTCTTCTGGTAGGCTTTCAATCCGAGAGCTTTAATGTAGGCGTCTTTGACGTCTTCTTCGGACGAAGCATTTTGGAGATTTTCAAAAAGAGACATGGGGAAATTTGTTAATTTGTAGTCGTGGTTTTGTTTTCTACGCATCCAGGCTTTTTTTCGGCGACGATAAGTTTTGTTGGAAGTCGTGAGTGAGGCATCTAATATTTTTGCCGTAAGCGGCAGTTTTGTTAGATGGGTGACGAAAAATTCGTGTTTATTCGTGGTTCCGTTTCCTAAGAAAGTTCGCGGAACATGACGGGGAAGGTTTCGGCGGCGGGGACGTTGTTCCAAAGCTCGAAGGCGAGGGCACCTTGCCAGGCGAGCATGGAGCGGCCGTCGGCGGCGGGGAGATCGTGTTCGCGTGCGGCGGCGACGAGCGCGCTGGTGTGGGTGCCGTAAGTCGTGTCGTAAACCGCCATACCGGCTTGCAAAAGTTCCGCCGGGAAGGGTGAGGCATCGTCGGGCTTTAGGCCGAGCGCGGTTGCGTTGACAACGAGCACGGGTGTCCGCGAATTGCAAATCTCGAAGTCGGGATTCCGAATTTCGTCCTGGGAAAAAATTCGGCATTCGGCATTCGGCATTTGGGATTGCGTAAGCGCGTGTGCGAGTGTTTCGGCGCGTTCGCGGGAGCGGTTGACGATGGTGAGCGAGGCGCAGTTCTGTGCGAGTGCGGTCGCGGCGATAGCGCGTGCGGCGCCGCCGGCTCCGAGCAGAACGATTTGTGTCCCCGTGAGTCTGATGCCGAGTTGCATTTCGGCGGCGCGGGCGAATCCGCGGCCGTCGGAGTTTTCTCCGTGCCATCCGCCGAGCTTGTCGTCGCGGACAAGCGTGTTGGCGGCTCCGATGATTTCGGCTTCCGGCGAGATTGCTTTCAGGAGGGGAAGTGCGGCAACCTTATGCGGGATCGTCAGATTGAGCCCGTGAAAGTTCTTTTCAAAGAAAAGCGGGAGGGCTTCGTCGAGTGCCTCCGGCGCGATTTCGAAGCGGAAATAGCGGTAGCGGGCGAAATGCGGATCGCGTTCCTGCAGAGCGGCGAAAGCGGCGTTGTGCATCTTCGGCGAAAGCGAATGCGCAATCGGTTTTCCGAGAACGGCGAAACTCGCTTCGGTGCGCGTCCACGTGCGCAAATCATCGATGGTATAAACTTTCTCGCTGCAAAGCATGGACGTATTTAATGCGATACGCGGCAGGGGCTCAACCTGTTTTCTCCAATCTTTAAGGCTAGCTCCGGAAATTTGTTTTTCAGAGATTTATCTACGAAAAGAGCGCGTAGCTCGTTCCATTGCGCCGCAGGAATCTCGGGGACACACCATCGTCGCTCTGCCTCGAAGAGGCTGTTGCGCAATTGCAAATTCCGAATCTCGAATGATTACCGCTTAGAGAATTTAGTAATTGTTTTTCAAAAATCCGAAGCTCTTTAATCTTTAAGCTTTAATCTTTAATCTTTAATCTCCCCCGCATGCCTACGTTTGTTTATTGCATTGTAAATCCGGACGGGAGCGACGGCGCGACGCTCGAAATCGAGCAGGCTTTCGGCGATGCTCCGCTGACGCATCATCCGCTGACGGGCGAGCCGTTGCGCCGCGTGGTTACGGCTGCGGGTTTGGTCACGCGTTACGGAGAAGGCGAAATCAAGCGCAAGGTCAACGATTCCCAGGAGTTGGCTCGCCTCGGCTTCACGCGTTATGAACGCGATCCGGCGACGGGGCGCTATCATAAAACGGCGGGGACGGATCCGAATGCGCCGGAATCGTTTGTAAAGCCCCAAGGGAATGAGTTGTTGCCGGGCGAGGCGGATTTAATTCACGGAGCCGGTTGTTCTTGTTCGCACTGTAAGAAAAAATAGGGCGAGTCCGGCATCTTCCGAATGCATAAAATCCGCAAACTCGACGAAGCTTGCGGATTTTTAGTTGCGGAGCCCGGAACGCGAATTAAACCTCGCCGCGCTTAATCCGTTGTCCGAAAAACCAAGCCCGAATGTTTCCGATCAACATTAGAGCAGTCCCGATAATCACGAGTACGGCGATATTGCGTATGTAGCGGATCATGGCTTGTCGGAAACGGTCGGAGTTTTCCGCGACGACGAGTTCCGAGACATCGGCGGGGTTGTAAACAATCTCCACGCTCTTGCCGACGGATGCCGGCCTGTCGTAGTCGGAACTAATCAGGTAGATGCCGTCAACATGTCCAAGTTTTTGCCAATGCTTTTGGCCGTCCGGCGTGGAAAAGAGAACGATGGGGCGATAAACCGTCCGCGAGCTTCTTCCTCCTAAGCTTTTTTCTTCGCTGATGCCGACGATTTTGGCTTCCGTCCGTACGCCGTTTGCTCGCAAGGTGTCGTCTATGTTTACCGATGAGTTTGTAAGAAGGCAGAAAATTACCAACGCAGCCAAAGTAAGCGATTGTTTTATCAGGCCTGTCCGTGCGGCTCGAAGCGTGTGTTCCGCATATTTTTCCGCATTCGGCTCTTGTACGCCTAAGCGCCCCAGTGCCGTGACGAATTGCTTTAGTCGCGGGATATCACGGAGCCATCCGCGTCCGCTTTCGGAAGCGAGCAAAAGGTCGCCGCTGCCGTCGCGGTGCAGGCAAACGGATTCAATCATGCCGGGCTCAATGCCGAAGGATTGGATTTTCGAATAGAACGGGAGCGCTTTCAGGACAATCACACGTCGGTCCGTCAGCACAAAAGCGGATTGTTTTCGCAGACGCTTCAGAAGCAACGGCGAAGACATGAGCGCGATGCACATCGGAATGCTCAGCACAAAGAACGTATAGAGTAGCCACTTAACCCATTGCCACGAAGCGCTGAGTTCGGCAACGAATGTATTCAACATTAGCGGGTAACCGATCAGGACAAACAGCGCGGAAAGAAATAAGGTTTTTGTCAGCTCATTGAAGCCTCGGGCAACGGGTTGTCCGGCAAACAAGACGGGTTCGTCCGGTCGGATTTCGCTTTCCAGACGCAGAGATGCGGCGGAAGGCAGAGTCGGGAGCTCATTTTTCATAAACGGCCATTTTATGCCGGAGTGGAGCGGTGGCAATCCTATTGGAAAGCTCCAGAAATTCGTTTTTCTAGATTTGGTTTCAAGCTTTCTTTCATCCTGCCCGTCAGAATATGTGCGCCGAAGGTGCACGACATTGGATAACCGCGGGTGCAGATAATCGCCGAAACCCGCGGACTGGAGCTCTTGTGCCATACGCCGAACGAGGACTTGCTTACATTCCTGAGGATCCTGCGGTGCAATGGAACGAGCTGCGCACTTTTTCCCGTAGGCATTGGTTGCGTCCGCCGGAAAACAAAAAACCGAAGCAGCGTGAACTGATTCGGTTTAAAAATTTGGTGGAGACGATCGGAATCGAACCGACGACCTTCTGCATGCCATGCAGACGCTCTACCAATTGAGCTACGCCCCCGTAAAAGAAAGGATTGTGCTCGATTAAGCCTTTTTTTCTTATATTCGTCAACACGAAAATATTTTATTCCCGATTCGTTTTGAAGAATCGCCGCTTGCGTTCCCCTCACGGCATTTTTATGCTCTCGGCATTATGGAAAAACTTCCTGTGTTCTCCTTGGCTTCTCAACTCGGGATTCCTGCCGAAATGGTGGAACCCTACGGTCGCGATAAGGGCAAAATTGCTCTTGAAGCGCTGAATTCCGGCAAAAAGCCCGGCAAGATGATTCTTGTCTCCGCGATTACGCCGACTCCGGCGGGCGAAGGCAAGACGACGACGTCCATCGGCTTGGCTCAGGGCATGAAGCTCATCGGCAAGAGCGTTGCGCTCGCGCTGCGTCAGCCCTCGATGGGACCGGTTTTCGGCCGCAAGGGCGGTGCAACCGGCGGCGGGAAAAGCACGGTTCAGCCGGCAACGGAAATCAATCTCCAGTTTACGGGTGACTTCCACGCGATTACGGCGGCGCACAATTTGCTGGCCGCAGCAATCGACAACAAGCTCTACTTCCGTAACACGCGTTTGGATACGCGCCGCATCACCTGGAAGCGCGTGATCGACATGAACGACCGCTCGCTGCGCCACATCGTCGTCGGTTGCAACGGCAACGGCGTCCCGCGCGAAAGCGGTTTTGACATTACGGTGGCTTCCGAAATCATGGCGATTCTTTGCCTTGCGGAAAACTACGAAGACCTGCGTGCGCGTCTGAACAAGATGGTTGTCGGTTTTGACGTCGAAAACAAGCCGGTCTTTGCGGAAGAAATCGGTGTTACCGGTTCGCTCATGGCGATTTTGAAGGAAGCGTTGAAGCCGAATTTGGTGTCCAGCGTCGAAGGCGTTCCTGCGTTCGTTCACGGTGGCCCGTTTGCCAATATCGCGCAGGGCTGCAATTCCGTTATCGCGACGAAAATGGCGATGAATTATGCGGATTACGCCATTACGGAAGCCGGATTCGCCTTTGATTTGGGCGGGGAAAAATTCTTCGACATCAAGTGCCGTTCGGCAGGCATCGCACCGGACGCCGTTGTCATCGTTGCGACGATTCGTGCGCTCAAGATGCACGGCGGAAAGGGGCTGAAAGAGCTCACAGAAACGGATGTTGCCGCAGTTGAACGCGGTTTGGAAAATCTCGGTGCGCACATCGACTCCGCGAAGAAGTTCGGTCGTCCGATCGTCGTTGCGCTCAATAAGTTCCCGACGGATACACCGGAAGAATTTGCTGCGGTCGAGCGCTTCTGTGCCGCACAGGGAGTTCCCGCTGCTTACGCCGGCTCGTTCGCGGAAGGCGGACCGGGTTGCACGGAGCTGGCCAAGCTCGTTTGCGAAGCCTGCGAAAAGCCTTCTCCGGAATTTAAGCCGCTTTACCCGCTCGACGTTCCCGTCGCAGAAAAGCTCGAAACGATTGCCAAGGAAATGTACGGCGCGGACGGCGTTGTCATCCTCCCGAAGGCGCAGAAGAAACTTGAATCCCTGGCGCTTGCCGGCGGCGACAAGATGATGATTTGCATGGCGAAAACGCAGAATTCGCTTTCCGACGATCCTACCAAGCTTGGCCGCCCGAAAGGCTTCAAGATCACGGTTCGCGACTTTGAAATCGCTGCAGGCGCCGGCTTCCTCGTCGCGCTTACCGGCGATATCATGCGTATGCCGGCGCTGCCGAAAGTGCCCTGCGCGGAATCCATCGATTTGGACGCGGAAGGCAATATCACCGGCATGCTCGGTGTTTAATCTTCCGGAAAAACAAAAGGCGTTCCCGAGTAATTCGGGGACGCCTTTGTTGTTTCTCGATTCCGTCGAGTTCGCGGGTCTGCGATTATATCCGTGAGAAGTCCGGCGGCGGTAGCGTCGCGAAGGTCTCGCGGAAGAGCGTAGCGCGGCAGCGGTCTGCGAGTTCACTCGGCTTGGCCGTTCCCGCGATTTTGTTGCGGAAACGGATATGGGCGTCCTGTGTTTCGATGAGCAATTCGTCGAAGCGAACGCGGGTGTATTCCGGGAAAATTCCGAGGTCGCAGGCGAGGCGCATGAGCGAGAGTCCGGTCAGGGCTTCGCCTTCGGAGATCAGCATGCCGAAGCGGGATTCGCCGTAGATGCGCCCGACCTGATCGCAGAAAATGCTTTTGTTGCGGCGTACGATGCGGCGGCGTGCATTACGTTCCTGCTCGACGAGGCTTTTAAGCCAGTCCTGGAGAGTGTCGGCGATTTTTTGCGGCGTCTGGGCGAGTGTGCGTTGATTGGAAATCTGGAAGATGCTTCCTGCGGCGTCGGAGCCTTCGCCGAGCGAACCGCGCACGGTGAGGCCGCACATATTGAGCGAGCGGACGACTTTTTCCATTTGTCCGTCCATGACGAGCCCCGGGAGGTGGGCCATGACGGAGACGCGCATGCCGGTGCCGAGGTTGGTCGGGCATGCGGTCAGGAAGCCGTAGCGGGGCGAGCTCGCGAAGGGGAGTTCCCGAGCGATGGCTTCGGAGAGTGAACGGGCGGTTTCCGCGAGCAGGGAAAGATTCATTTCCGCATCCATTACCTGAATACGAAAATGGTCTTCCTCGTTGATCATGATTGAGAGCTTCCGGTCGGGAGAGATGACGACGGCGGCGCCTTCGCGTTCGACAAGCTCTTTGGAAATGAGGTGGCGCTCGACGAGCATTTCCGCTTCGGAAAGCGCGAGGTCGTGCATTTCGAAGCAAACGGAGTCGGCAAGTTCCGGAAGCTTTTTCAGGGTTGCGAGGATGCACTGTTTGATGTCTTCACGCTCTTGCGGGGAGAGACGCTCCGGGAAAACTTTGTCGGCGAGATTGCGCGCCAGGCGCACGCGGGAGCTGATCAGGATCGGGAGCGAGCGGTGCGGGAGCAGATTGGAATCGGCGAGGAAACGTTTCAGGTCGCTCATTATTTTTTTCCTCCTCGGGAACGTTTGGCGGTGCTTGTTGCCGCCGGGGCTTTCTTGCCTGCGGACGCGGTTTTGGCAACGGCCTTTTTACGGGCCGGCTTGGCGGGCTTATTTTTCAACGCCGTGATTTGGTCGCGCAGCGTGGCGGCGAGCTTGTAATCTTCTTTTGCAACAGCATCGCGGAGCGCTTGTTCGAGGGTTTCGACAGAAATCTTCGCCGCGACTTTGTGCTTCTTCGCAGGGGCGGCAGGCGCCGGAGCGCAGCCTTCGGGCGCGGCATTGGCGTGCTGGATTTTCGGCAATAGGGCGTTCAGTGCTTCGGCGAATGTTTCATAGCACTGCGGGCATCCGAAGCGTTCATGCTTTTCGAGTTCGCTTTCGCTCATCCCGCATTTCGGGCACTGCTTTCCGAGCTTCAAATCCTTTTCCGAAAACGCTTTGGCCGTGCCTTCCAGAATTTCTTTGCCGAGCTTTTCGCCGAAGAGCTTTTTCGTGATCATTTCGGCGAATTTAATCAGCGGCAATTCCGTGGCGTTGTGCTTGGCGGCGCATTTTTCGCAGAGATGGATTTTGCGCATCTTCCCGTTAATAATCTGGGTCAGATGGACGGTCGCGGGAGCTCCGCAAATTTGGCATTTCAGTTCTTCGCTCATTGCAGGAAGATTAGATTTCTAAAATTAAAGCTTAAGTCCGGAGTTTCATGCCGTCGAATCCGAATTACAGGTTCTCGCGCGTGCGGGAAACGGAGACGATGACGTCGCCGAACGGCGTGGGAATCGGCGCTTCGGGTTTGTGGATTTCGACGTCAATCGTATCAATCCGCGGGAAGTCCCGCAGCAGGCTTGCGGCGATTTTTTCCGCGAGCGCCTCAATCAGATTGAATCCTGGGCGGGCGGAAACGATTTCGACGACGCGGGCGACGACGGCGGCGTAGTTGACCGTCTGTTCCAAATCGTCGCTCTTGCCTGCATCTTGCAGGTTGAGTGCAAGGGTCAGGGAAACGTAAAAATTCTGTCCTTGGCTTTTTTCGTGCGGGAAGACGCCGTGGTAGCCGTAGGCGCGGATTTTTTCGATGCGGATTTTATCGTTGGGCATGGCTGATTTCCTCCAGCATGGCGGCGACGTTTTCGATGCGTGCGCAGGGTTGGATTCCGTGGCCGAGATTAAAGATGAACCCGTTGTCGCCCGCCATTTCGTCGAGAATTGCGCGCGTGCGTTCCCGCACGATTCCGGCGTTTTCGAAGTTCAAAACCGCCGGGTCGAGATTGCCTTGCAGGGCGAGTTTCGTGCCGGCGGGAAGGCTTTTTCGGATGTCGCTGAGGGAATGCGTCCAATCCGTGCCGAGCACGCTGGCTCCGCTTTCCGCGACGGCCTTGGCGAAATGTGCCATGCCTTTGGCGAAGACGATAACCGGCGTTTCCGGGGGAAGGGCGGCGATGATTTTGCGAATCCATTTTAGGGAAAGGGCCTCGTATTCCTGCGCAGTACACAGGGCAGCCCAAGAATCGAAGAGCTGGATGGCGTCTACGCCGGCGTCGATTTGCATTTTCAGGTAAATGATAATCGCGTCGGAAAGCTTTTCCATCAGGGCGCTGAAGGCTTCCGGCTGTTCGGCGGCGAGTGCCTTGATTTTGGAAAATTGCTTGGCGGATCCGCCTTCGATCATGTAGGTCGCAAGCGTCCAGGGCGTTCCCGCGAAGCCGAGCAGGGCGCGCGTATCGCCGAGCTGTTTGCGTACGATTTTTTGAGCGGCGGGGACGTAGGCGAGCTTTTCAAAAACGGCGTCGGCGGCCGCCAAACGTCGGATTTGTTCGGGGGAATCGAGTGTGAATTCCATCGCAATGCCGCCGTTGCCGAAGCGGTAGTTTTGGCCGAGTGCTTCGGGGATGACGAGGATGTCGCTGAAAGTAATGGCGGCGTCCAGCGTCTCGAAGCGGCGTACGGGTTGAAGCGTGACTTCCGCCGCGAGCTCCGGCGTTTTTACGAGCGTCAGAAAGTCGTGACGTTCTTTGAGCGCTCGGTATTCCGGCAAATAGCGTCCGGCTTGGCGCATAATCCAGACCGGCGGGCGGTCCGTAGCTTCGCAGCGGGCGGCGGCGAGAAAACGTTCGCGGGAATTCATGGGCGGAGGCGTCATTTAAACGTTGAAGGACGGCGGGTTACAGACGGCGGGAGGCGTCATCGATGAGTTTGCGGGCGTCACGGACCTGCTTGCTGTGTGCGTTGCCGAAACCGGCTTCGACCGTGAACGTCGTCGTCAGGTAGTTTTCCAAATCCGCGACGGCGCTTTTGAGCGCATCGGAGGCGTCTGTCTGACGGGAAGCGTCCCGGAGCAGTCGGATTTTTTCAAAATCTTCGATGCCGTCGCGGAGCGTTTCGAATCGGAGCGTTGTCCGGTTGCCGGGATAGACGAGGAAGCAGTCTCCCGCGGGCCAGTAGCGCTTCGGCCAGCGGCAATCCGCAAAGGGATTATCGACCCAGGAATTGTACGCCCAGCGCAGAAATCCGTCGAAGCGGTTGGCCGAGGTGTAGAGCAAAAGCCAATGCGGTTCGGCCGGCGCGGAATGCGGGAACGTATTCGGTTTCGCCGGATTCGTGCAGACGTAGCAGGTTGTCTTGCGGTTTTCTTTGCGGCGGGAATCGGCAAGCTCCTGAAGGCCTGCGGAATGCTGGAAGACGGCAGAGATGTCGTAGACGAAATGGGCCATCTTCGTCGGGCGGTCGACGGCGGAAACGATTTTGAGTTCCGGTGCGTATTTTTCGACGACTCCGCGGGCGGCGTTGACGAGATGGTCCGGGCGTTCGTCGAGTGCGATACAGGTTTTTTCGAGCAGACCGCGTTGTTTCAGGTGGGCGCGAAAGTTGGTCAGAAACGCCTTCCACGTCGCGTCGTAGTCCGGCGATTTCGGGTCGAGCGAAATGGTTTTCGCGGTTCCGGAAGCTTCGTCGAAGTATGTGGTTTTGAGCGACCAGGAAACCATCGTATAGCAGGAAATCTGTTCGCGGATGCCGACCTCATTCATCATGAAATCGACGTATTTATCGAACGCCGTATAGTCGAATGCCCATTCGCCGGATTTCGTTTTGCGCCATTGAACCATCGAGCTCCAGTGGTCGCGTGTCTGGTGATCCCAAGGCTCTTCGATGATGGAGCAGGTAACGGCTTTTTGGCCGGCGTCGGCGAGGCGCTTCATGAGCGGCTTCATCGCGTCGAAGTGCTCCCGCGACCAAAGTTTTGTGCCGGTCCAGCGGGCGACGGCTTCCGGGTGTTGCCATAGGTCGAGGTGGATTTTCCAATCCTGCGGCGGCGGGAGCACGGCGGGCAGGACTTCGATCTCGGCGATGGGCTGAGGTTTGCCGTTTACGGATAAATTTAAACCGAGCGTACCGGGATTTTCGTCGGCCGCGATGTCTGCGGAAACGAGGATGACGGCTTCTCCCGCCGGAATTTTAAAGGGGGGTGCAGCCGGCTTAATGACGATTTTCTCGGATTGGGTACGGAGGGTAACTTCGCCCTCGGGCTCGACGATGTCGGCGACGGGCTTGCCGCCTTGCCCGAGCGTCGAGCGCACGTATTCTGCGCGCGCGCGGGACTTGACGGTTTTCGTTCCGCTGATGACGGACAGCCCGGCCGAAATTTCCGCATCTTCCGGGAGTACGGTTTTGACGCGGACGAGCACGCGTTCGCCGCGCCAGGCGGCACGCTTTTCTCCGAGGAAATTTTCGGCGACGGCGGAAAGATCGCCGGCGGGGACGTAGCTCATTTCATCGGCAATCTGGTTGTGAGTGTAGGCGTTGGCGGCGGGGGCGGCCAAGGTACAGACGAGGAAAGGGAGGAGCGGAGCGATTTTCATTGTTCGTATTGGAGGTTAAACGTGATTTTCTGTTTTCGGGTTGCCGGTTGCGGGCGTGCTTTCGGCGGCTGCCTGTTCGCGGTTGCAATTCGGGCAGCGTGCCGTGATTTGCAGGTGCTGCGTGATAAAGGTCAGGCCGTTTTTTTCGGCGATGGCACGTCCGTACCAGTCCATGAAAGGGGCGTCGAACTCGATAATTTTATCGCAATTCGTGCAGACGATATGTCCTTTGAAGGTGCCGGCGTTGCGCGTGCTTTCGTAGTACTTAAAGTCGCGTCCGACGTTGAGTTCACTGAGAATTCCGGAGCGAATCAGGTCCGGCAGGGCGCGGTAGACCGTGGCGCGGGAAATCTTCGAATAGAGTTTGCGTGCCGCGATCAGCAGGTCTTCGGCGGTGAAATGTCCTTCGTAGTAATAGGCGGCTTCCCAAATCGTCAGGCGCGGACGCGTGCTTCTGAGTCCGACGGAGGCGAGTACTTCTCCAAAATTCATCGGGGCGGTAGAATTTTTCATGTGTTAATTTTGAGACTGTTTTGCGAATAAAGGCAAGCGCGTTCCCGCCGGAGCCGTGCGGGCGAGATTGCTCTTGCCAGTTCCGCGTTGTGCGGGAAAGATTAGGGAACTCGAGCTAACCATGAAACAAAACCAATCGGCATTTTTCGGAATCGTCTTCATGCTTGCGGGAGCTGCTTTTTTCGGCGGCTGTTCCGCGGCCTATTCCGGGAAGGCAACGGACCTTCGCGGCGCGTGGAAGCAGGGCAATTTTGCATTTGCCGAGCAGCTGGTCGCTGAGGAGGTGCAAGATGCCGACGACAAGGACCGCCTG
This sequence comes from Opitutales bacterium, assembly GCA_017546455.1. GTDB lineage: Bacteria > Verrucomicrobiota > Verrucomicrobiia > Opitutales > UBA953 > Spyradosoma. The sequence goes on along the minus strand of JAFYWY010000048.1, from coordinate 8,157 downwards.
ATTTGGCAGTTGGAACATGCGTCCGTTTTGCGTGGCCAGCAGCGTAACGCGGAGGCGCAGCTTGCCCTCGACGCTGCCGCCGCGACGCTCGAATCTTGGGACGAAAAGGCCGATTTCCTCATTTCGCAGGAAACCGTCGCAACGCTGTCGAGCCTGGCATCGCTTCCGTACCGCGGCCGCGGGATAGACCGCATCATGCTGCAGACTTACCGTGCGTTGAATTATTTGGAGGCGGGAAAACGTGACGAGGCCCGGGTGGCGCTCAATGCGGCGTTTCAGGCGCAGAGCGATGCCGTCGAAACTAATCGGAAGCACATCGAAAAGGCACAGGCTTCTGCGGCCGAAAATGAAGTCGATCTGGTGTCTCTGGAAAGCCTGCCGTCCGTTGCCGAGGCGCTGGAAAAAGAAAAAAGCGCATCTTCGGAATTTGCCGCTTATGCCGATTATGTGAACCCGTTTACGACTTGGCTTCACGGCATCTGTTTTATTCATGCGGGAACGGACGGTGCCGACCGCGAGCGGGGACGGAAATCTCTGGAGCGCGTGGCTCAGATGGAGCCCGGAAACGCTTTCGTGCGGGAAGATTTGGCTCAGGTTACTCCGGCGAACGAAGCGCTTACTTACGTTATTTTCGAATACGGCGTGGCGCCGACGCTTGTGGCTTCGCGCATCGACGAATTTTTCCCGTTTCCGGTCGGGAACGGCAATTTCACGATTGCGCCTTTTTGTATCGCTTTGCCGAAGCTCTCCCGCGAGCAGTCTGCGGGGATTCCCGTGATGCGGGCGAACGACATTTCCGCGCAGACGCTTTGCGACATGAATCGGGCCGTCAAAACCGATTTCGAAAATGCCTATCCCGCGGTGCTTGCGCGGACGCTGACCACGGCGTTTTTGAAGACAGCCGCTTCCGTCGCCGCCAATGCCGCCGCGGAGGAATACGCCCGGCGTGACGGAAGCACAGCCGCCGCGCTTATCGCGCTCGGGGGAATGATTGCCACAAACGCGTTTACTTACGCATCGGCGGAGGCGGACTTGCGCATTTGGCAGACACTTCCCGAGAATTTCTCCGTCGTGCGCCTGCCGACGCCGGAGTCGCGCCGCCTACAGGTCGAAGTTGCCGGGCATCGCGTGCAAGTCGAGTTATTGCCGGGCAAGGTTAATATCGTCCTCGTGAAGGCCGTCGGATTTGCATTGGAACCGAAAGTGAATCAATTTATCCTCAAATAATAATTCTATGGCACGCTTTCCCTTAAGAAAAATCCTCCTTGCCGCGCTCGTCGGCGGTACTGTTTTCTTTTCTGCCTGCGCGGCTTCCGTCAACGTGGTTGAACGCACGGGAACGCAGGACCGCCGTGTTGTCACCGACTCTAAGACACTTGAAATGGCGACGCCGCTTGAGGTGCGTACGGGAACCGTTTCCGACAATGTGATGCGCGTTCAGCTCGAACTCATGAACCATACGAGCGAAATCGGTCGCGTGGTCTATCTCGTCGAATGGTTTGACGAGCAGGGAATGAAAATCGATGTTCCCGCGGCTTGGAATCAGCTCAATATCCAGCCGTCGAAGATTGAATCGATTACGGCCGTGGCGCCCAATGCGTCGGCGCGTGATTTTCGCATCTCGCTGAAACGCTGCGAATAAATTTTAAAATTACTCAAAAATAAGGAAAAACCATGACACTTAAAAAATCCCTTTCCATGCTTTTGCTCGCTGCGGGAACGCTCGCCCTCGGCGCCTGCGCCTCGCAGAAAGCGCGCTATATCGACTCCAACGGTCCGGAAACCGTCGTGTCGCTGAACAAGGTCGATATCCAGGATTTCCAATCTGCGACGGAAGCACTGGTGGCCGACATGCTGACCTGGGACGCCTTCGCGGGCGCGAAAAAGCCGGTGGTCGCACTCAGCCGCGTCGTCAACGACACCACGAACAATTTTGATACGGCCCTGCTGACGAATCAGGTCCAGGAAGCTATTTTGAAGTCCCGCAAAGCGATTATCTCGATGTCGATGAGCGTTGACCGCAACGACGACAGCGTGCGCCAGGACGTCGCCGCGCTCGGCGGCACGGAAACGGTCGTTCCGGACTTGACGCTTATCGGGAAGATTTCGGAGGTGACGGCTCGTGCCGACAGCATGCGCCAGGTTTCCTATGTGTTTTCGATGCGCCTTGTCGAAGCGAAGACCGGCAACGTGGTTTGGATGGATTCGAAGACCATTACGAAGCAGGGCGAAAAGAATTCCGTCGGGTGGTAATCGATGTCGGGAACGAACTTCTTTGAGCGGCAGGACAGGGCGCGCCGGGCGACGCATTGGCTCGTCGTCTGGTTTGCGCTTGCGGTTTTGGGCACGGCAGCCGCGATCTATGCGGTCGCCGTGGCGGCGTTGATTTATGCCGACATTTTGCCGGGCGGTTCGTACTGGGAGCCGGAGATTTTCGCCTACGCGTTCGGCGGTACGCTTTTGCTGGTCGGGGGCGCGAGTTTTTTCAAAAGTCTGGAGCTGGGAAGTTCGAGCGGTGAAATGATTGCGCGGGAGCTCGGCGGGGTTGCCGTGAATCCGAATGCGAGTGAAGCGGATCGCCGCCGGCTCGTAAACGTTGTCCAGGAAATGTCCATCGCTTCGGGCGTGCCGATGCCGAAGATTTTTATTCTCGAGCGCGAAAAAAGCATCAACGCGTTTGCGGCAGGGACGCGCATTGAAAATGCGGCGATTGCCGTTTCCCGCGGGGCGCTCGACAAACTTACCCGCGACGAGTTGCAGGCGGTTGTCGGTCACGAATTTTCGCATATTCTGAACGGCGACATGCGCTTGAACGTTAAGCTCATCGGCTGGATTTTCGGCTTGGTCGTGTTAGCGCTCGTCGGACGCATTCTGATGCAAAGCGCGATGCTTTCCGGCAATTCCCGTTCCCGAAAAAATGACGGCGGGCAGGCGCTCGTTATCATCGGTTTGGCGATTCTGATTATCGGTTCGATCAGCCAATTTTTCGCAAGCATCATTCAGGCCGCGATTTCCCGCCACCGCGAACGTTTGGCGGACGCGTCGGCGACGCAGTTTACGCGCAATCCGGTGGCTTTGGCCAATGCACTTGCCCGCATCGGCGGCGATTCGAGTATTTTGGAGTCGCCGCACGCGAGCGAGTATTCCCATTTCTTTTTTGCCTGCGGTGTTCAATCGCTTTTTGCGACGCACCCGCCGCTGGAGGAGCGCATTCGTGCTCTTAATCCGGCTTGGGACGGCAAGTTTCTGCGCTCGGGAAAAACCAAGAACGAAGCTCCTGCCGGAGAAGCCTCCGTGCCGTCGATGCAGCATTGGGCGCTTGCCGATCTCGCCAAAAATCCCAAGGGCGCCCGCGCGCTCGTTTACCTGCTGATGATGACGCATTCCCGCGACGACGATCAGGTGCAGGCGAATCTTCTGATCCGCACGGAAAAGAAGGATGTATTTGCGATTTTGGAGGCGAATTGGGAATCCGTTTTGGCGCTTCCGCCGGAAAAACGCCTTTCGCTCGTCATCCTGGCGGCGCCGCAGCTGCGGGATTATTCGCAGAAGGAGCGTAAGGCGATTTGTGCGACGTTGCGGCGTTTGGCGGAAGCCGACGGTGAAATTGCGCTTTTCGAGTTCCTGATTATCCGCATTGTCGAAGGCCTCTTGCTTTGGGACGGGGACGCGGAATTCTCCGAGTCCGAACGCTTAGCTGCCGCCGAAATCGCATTTTCCGTGGTTATGCGGGAAAACCGCTTCGCGCCTGCCGATGCCGAGCAGAAGCTACGGGCGATTCTCGCCGATCAAACATTCTTCCCCGCGCGTCTGCATCTCGTTGCGGCATCTCAGCTCGAAGTGCCCGCACTCGACCGTGCATTCGACGTGCTTCGAAGCGCCCCTATCATTTTCCGGGAAAACCTGATTAAGGTGTGCGACGCCGTTGCTTTGGCGGACGGGAAGGTGTCCGCTGCGGAAGCCGATTTGATCAATGCCCTTTCGCTGGCCCTCGCCTGTCCGATTTATAAACGTATTCAACTCTGATTTTATGCCTGCGGATTTATCCAAGATTCAAACCGTCTTTTTCGATCTGGACGGGACGCTGATTGACAATTTTCGCGCGATTTACAAGTGCTACGCCGATATCGCGCGGGAGATGGGCCTTGTTCCCAAAAGCTATCAGGTGTTGCGCGCGACGGTCGGCGGTTCCATCACGATGACGCTTTCCAAGCTCATCGGAGAAGACCTCGCCGATGAAGGCGTGCGCCGTTTCCGCGCCCATTTCCCGGAGGTGATGTTTGAAGACGTTTTCGTGCTGGAAGGTGTTGAGTGGATGCTGAAAAACCTGCGGGAGCGCGGTATCCGAACCGCCGTTTTTACGAACAAGGAACATGTTTCGAGCGTGGCGCTTCTGGATTACCTGAAGCTGTCGCCGCTCATTGATGCCGTTTTCGGGACAAATCTTCCCGACATGCCCTGGCGCAAGCCGCAGCGAGAATATTCCGAATACGTTTTGAAAAAAATGAATCTGTCTGCGGAAAATGCGATGCTTGTCGGCGATTCGCCTTTCGACGTCAGTGCTGCGCGGGCCGTCGGTATGCCGGTGGCCTGTGTTGCGACGGGAACGCATTTGCCCGAGGCGCTGATTGAATGCACGGGCTCACAGGAAATGATTTTCCCGAACATGTTTGCCTTGGGTCACGATTTGTTTAAATTCATACCTCATAACTAAATATTTATTACCCATGAAAAAGATATTCCGCTCCTGGCTTTGTGCCGCCTGTTTCATTCCCGCCGGCCTCGCGACGGTTTACGCCGCCGAAGATTGGCAACCCGTTTCCGACCCCGGAAAAATCATTCCCGCCGCCGGCGAGTATGCGATTCTGATTTCGGAATCGACCGCCAAAGACGCGGGCTGGGCGAAGGTCGCCGCTACGCTTCAAAAGCGCTACAAGGGCAAAATCCTTACCTGGAAAGAAAATGTAACGGAGCTTGAAGCTGCGCTTAAGGAAGCTCAGCCGCGTTACATCGCCGTCGTTGCCAAGCCGCAGGAAATCGACCGCGTCGTCGTCGCCGATCTTCACGGAATGGCACGCCGCATCGACCCGGATTTTTACGGAGACGCGATTTTCGGGATTATCACCGCGCGTTCGCCGAAGCAGGCCGAATTGCTCGTCGAAGCCCAAAAGGCTCCGCTTTTGCTCGAACGCGGCGTCAGCACGACGAATTGCGACTTGGAACGTTTTAAGCGTCATTTCTTCGTTACCGACTGGGAAGCCAATCAGTACGTGGAAACGCGCAACGGGGTTTCTTCCGAAAAGAAATTCCTTCCCGAAGGCAAAGAAATCGTCGAGCTTTTTGCAAAAAAGTTCGATGAAATCAATCCGCAGTACTTGATTTCCGCATCGCACGCGACCGAGTTCAATCTCGAAATGCCCTACAGCCGTGGTCTTATCGCGCCCGCGAAGGGAAAATTCTATTGCTTTAAGACGGCTCAAATGCGCGACTTCCTGCGTCGCCTCGGCGAGCCCGAAAAAGTTGAAAGTTACGCGAAGGAGCACAAACTGCTTTCGATTAAGCCGAATAACGATCCGAAAATCTGGATTGCTTCCGGCAACTGCCTCTTCGGCGACGTTCTGCGCAGCCCGGATTCCGTCGCGGCGACCTTGCTGTCCGAATACGGCGTACGCCAGCTCGTCGGTTACACGGTCCCGACCTGGTATGGCGTAGGATGGGATGTTCACGGCAATTTCTTCAACGGCCACCAGGATGTTACTGTCGGTCAGGCGTGGTATTTTACGAATCAGCGCAACTTGGAGCGTCTGCCGGACGTCCTGCGCAGCCACAAGCTTCCGTTGCGCGCGAAGGACATGAGCGGCGTCGATATGAATGTCGCGCATCGTGCTTTGTATGAAACCAAAGCCGAGGTTACGCGTGATAATTTGGGCCGTTTCCATGACCGCGACGTCATCGCGTTCTACGGCGATCCGCTGTTCCGCTCGGCGTTTGACCAAAAAGCAAAGAATTGCCAGCCCTGGCACTACACGCTCGAAACAAAGGGCAAAGCGCGCCGCATCACGGTGACGGGAACGCAGGGGAAGACCCGCAAGTCTGAATTCCGCTTCTGGTTCCCCGAGCTGCGCAATACCGACGAGCCGATTCGCTTCACGCGTGTCAAGGGCAACTCCGGTGAAGTTGTTGATGTGGAACACAGCTCGACCAAGAACTTCCTGATGCTTCCGGACCAGATGGAACTGGCTCCCGACGAAAAACTCATCATCGAATATTCCGTACGTTAGTCGCAGTGAGTCTGACAACGCGTCCCCGTGATTTGATTCGCGGGGGCGCGTTTTGTTTTTGGGAGGACGTCGCTTGTTGGAAGTGAGGCGCAAGCCGAATGGTTGACTTAATGGTGTAAAATATATTTTAGTTGTAGTCTATGATAGCGAATAAGCTCCTTCTCTCTTTCCTAGTCGCGTCTCTTTGTTGCGCCGGTGCCCTTTCGAGTTTGGCTTCGACGGGAATTACTTATACAACGAGCGCGCATTACTACATTGAAAATGATCCGGCTTACGGCGGAAAAGTATTGAAAATCGGGTATACGGGACCGTGTTCTGCGACCGTTGAAAAGGGAAATGTTTGGGAGGAAGATGTGAACGTACTGGTGGGGTGTTGCCCTAATGATGGTGTGCATACGGAGCTAAAGATTTTCGGTACGGCAAAGACCAACGGGAATGTGTATGTCTCCGGGATTACCCGTGTAGGAGATTGTTTTATCGATGGCGGGACTTGGGATTGTACCGGAGGATTCCAGCTCGGGATGCAGCTTGGAGGGACCGTGACCATCAGTAATAACGGAAAACTTACGGTAGGTGATACTTTCCGGATTAATTTCGGTTCGATGGTTACGGTCAAAGACAGCTCTGCTTTGCAGTTAACGCTAAATCGTGAGGGTGTGTTCGGAACGAACGGAGGGATTTACATTTTTAATGATGTTGATGATAAAATGATTCTCGATTCCGGTGAAAACCTTGTCGTTAATGCGGAATCTTGTTCATCATTCATGGAGAATTTCCTAATTAGAGATATTATTACGACGAGTAGGTATTCAAGGTTGAGCGATCTTACGTTCTCTGTCGGCGGAAACGAGTTTACGGCAGCAGACGAAAACGCACTTAATGAATACCTTAGCGGAATTCAGGTGCTCGGCTATGAAGGGTACGCCAAGAGCTTTATCGTCGATACGGATTCGCAATCGGTTGCTTTGTATCTGTCGAAAATTCCTGAGCCGTCGAGCGTTGGATTGTTGGCGGGTTTGGGGGCATTAGTTCTCGTCGGAGGACGTCGCCGAAAGCGGTAAGGTCCGGATAGACAAAGAAAAAGCGTTCCTGCATGTTTTGGCGGGAACGCTTTTTGATTTTAAGGGGGCGGGAGAAGCTAAATGGCGGCACTTGCCGATGCTTCGAGCGGTGTGACTTGTGTGATGAAGGCGCTTTCGCCCCAGGCTTCGCGAATCGTTTTTTCGATGGCCGGAAGGGCTGCGCCATCACTTAGGGCGGCGAAGCAGGCGCTTCCGCTTCCGCTCATGTGCGGGTCGAGTCCGTGGCGCTCACGCAACGCTTTGAAGAGGGCAGGTAGGGCGAGGTGTTTGCGGAAGACGGCGCGTTCCATGTTGTTCAAGAGCGGCAAGGGAACGTTTTCCGGATCGGCAGCCCAGGCGACGAGCTGCGCTTCGGCTTCGTCCGCGGAAACGTAGTCGTGCGGTGCATTGCGCTTCATCGCGCCGTAGGCTTCTGCCGTGGAGACGCCGAATGCAGGCTTGAAAAGCAGGAAGCGGTGCTTGCACAGGCAGCGGACAGCATTCTCCGGAAGAAATTCGACCGCTTCGCCGCGTCCGCGCATGATGAGCGGGGTGTTGCCGATGAAGAGCGGAACGTCGGATCCGAGTTGCGCGGCGAGAGCGTTCATCGTGGCCGCATCGAGCGGATGGCCGCAGAAGTCATTGAGTTGCATGAGGGCGCTCGCCGCATCGGAGCTACCTCCGCCGAGTCCGGCACCGTGCGGGATGGCCTTCTTTAGCGTCCAGGCGATAGGCGGGCAGGCCGGGACTTGCTCGCGGAAGAGTCGGGTTGCGCGGCAGACGAGGTTGGAATCGTCCGTCGGAACACCCGGTGT
>JAFYWY010000047.1 GCA_017546455.1 Opitutales bacterium | reverse complement strand
CCGCCGCCTTGGTGTAGATCCCGCCGCCGACACGTGCAAAGAGCGCCTGCGTGGAAGCCCCCATACCGAAGGTCAGCATCGTGGTCGTGATAAAGATCATTTTATGCGTTCCCGTCGCCGTTTCGTCGATCCAGTGCGTGCAGCAGTCGAGGATGACGGCCCAGAGGGAGATGTCGAGAAGGCCAAGACCGACAACGACCAAGCCCATAACCGCGCCGGAACGGAAAGCGACGCGAAGGCCGGCGTTAAGCGAGTCCTGTGCGGCATTGGCCGTGCGTGCGCTCGCGTAGGTAGCGGTCTTCATACCGAAGAAACCCGCGAGACCGGAGAAGAAACCGCCGGTCAAAAACGCTACGGGGACGACGGGATTCTGCAGTCCCTTCATCGCGAGAGCGGCAAACAAAAGCGCCAAAATAACGAAGACGATTCCGACGATCTTGTATTGCTGTTTCAGGTACGCCATCGCGCCCGAACGGACGTGCTGAGCGATCTGCTTCATGGTCGGCGTGCCTTCATCGCATTTCATCATCTGGCGGTAAAAATGCGCCGCGAATGCGAGAGCCACAACCGAAGCTGCGGGAATTGCCCAGAAAATGGGCTGATTGATAATATCGGTATGCATAAAGAGGAGGTAAAAAACTTGGGAAAAATTGAGCGAAAAAGTAGATTTTTGCCCTTATCGAGTCAATCACGGATTAAGCCCCGCCGCAAAAAGCCGAACGGCGGACAAAAGCGGAAATTTGCGGGCGGTAAGCGGCAGGCACGGAACGGCCCCAAGCAAGCCCCCGACGGTGTTTTCGGAAATAAAAATCTTGAGAAAAGTGCCGTTCGGAAAGATAATAGACCCACTTTATCCCCAAGATTTACCAATAATTTAACCCAACACGTACTTATGTCATCAGCTAAAGACACGAAATACAATATTCCCGCCATCGCGGCTCAGTTCGCCATTTACGGCGACTTCGTTGACGCGTTCCCCTACGGAAGCGGTCACATCAACGATACGTTCTGCGCCGTATTTGACCAGGGCGCCTGCCGCGTCCGCTACATCCTCCAGCGCGTCAATTCCTACATTTTCAAAAATCCGGAAGGATTGATGGAAAACGTAGCCCGTATCTGCCGCCACTCGTTCGACAAGCTCAAAGCGAACAACGCGCCGGATGCTTCCCGCCGCACGCTCACGCTCATCCCGACGAAATCCGGCAAGGATTGGTTCGTGGACGCCGAAGGCAATGTCTGGCGCTGCTACATCTTCATCGAACGCGCCCGCGGCTACGACGTCATCGAAACGACGGAACAGGCTTTCCAAGCTGCACGCGCTTTCGGTAACTTCCAAAAGCTCCTCGTGGACATCCCGGGCGGTCGCCTCGTCGAAACGATTCCGGACTTCCACAATACACGCAAGCGCTTTGAAACCTTCCAGAAGTCCCTCGCCGCCGACGTCAAGAACCGCGCAGCCGGCGTCAAAAAGGAAATCGACTTCATCCTCGCCCGCGAAAAAGACTGCTCGATCGTCCTCGACGCAATGGCCAACGGCGAAATCCCGGAACGCATCGCGCACCAGGACACGAAGCTGAACAACGTGCTCATCGACGACTACACGCTCGAAGGCATCTGCGTTATCGACCTCGACACCTCGATGCCGGGCTCCGCGCTCTACGACTTCGGCGACATGGTCCGCACCTCGACCTCGCCCGCCAAGGAGGACGAAGTCGATCTCTCCAAGGTCGCCATGCAGTTCCAGTACTTCGAAGCGCTCGCCAAGGGCTATCTCAGCTCCGCCGGCGACTTCCTCAACGCCAAGGAACGCGAACTGCTTCCGTTCTCCGGAAAGCTCCTCACGCTCGAATGCGGGATGCGCTTCCTCACGGACTACCTCGACGGCGACCTGTACTTCAAGACGGCGCGTCCGGACCACAATCTCGACCGCTGCCGCACGCAGTTCCGCCTCGTCGAATGCATCGAAGAACAGATGGACGCGATGAACGCGCTCGTCGCTTCGCTGTAACGGCGCCCAAGGCCTAAAGACTAAACCTTAAAGGTCAAAGCTTAGAGAAGAGCGTTCCCGTAAATCGGTTTTGCGGGAACGCTCTTAAGCTTTTAACAAACAAACAAACGGCGCATCCGCACGAACACCGTGCCGTTTCACGACTCTACAACCGACACCCCCTCTTCTGATGCTTGAAAAATTATTTGGGTTTAACCCGAAGGAAATGTCCCTGAAAACGGAAATCATGGCAGGAATCACGACCTTCCTGACCATGGCCTATATCTTGGCAGTTAATCCGAGTATTTTGGGCGAAACCGGCATGGACAAAGGCGCGCTCTTTACGACCACGGTGCTGGTCTCCGCCGCCGCCACGATCCTGATGGGGCTCTACGCCAAGCTGCCGTTTGCGCTCGCACCGGGCATGGGCCTGAATGCGTTTTTCGCTTACACGATTTGCGCCTCAATGGGCTATTCGTGGCAGTTTGCGCTCACCGCCGTTTTCCTTGAAGGCCTCATCTTCATCTTCCTGACGGTCTCCAATTTGCGGGAAAAGCTCGTCTATATTTTGCCGGACGCCGTAAAAACCGCCATCAGCGCCGGGATTGGCCTGTACATCGCGTTCATCGGCTTAAAAAGCGCGGGCATCATCGTTGACCACCCGTCCACGCTTGTCTGCTTCGGCAAGCTCAACGCCGCTTCCACGCTGGGCTTAGTCGGCATCGTCATCACCTCCGCACTGCTCATCAAAAAAGTCAAAGGCGGCCTGCTTTTCGGGATTTTGCTGACGATGCTCGCCGGGATTCCCTTCGGCGTCACCAAATTCGACGGCATCTTCAGCGCCCCGCCCTCCGTCGAACCGATTTTCTTTAAATTTGAATGGTCGCAGATTTTCACACAAGAAATGGCGATCGTCGTACTGACCTTCCTCTTTGTCGATTTGTTCGGCGCCATCGGCACGATTATCGGCGTTGCCAACAGCGCGGGAACGGGCAAAGACGGAAAAATCACCGGTCTGAACCGGGCGTTTCTCGTCGATGCGATTGCGACGACGGGCGGCGCCATGATGGGTTCGAGTACGGTAACGACCTTCGTGGAAAGCGCCGTCGGCGTGAAAGAAGGCGGTCGCAGCGGTCTCACGGCATTTGTCTGCGGGCTCTGCTTTTTGTCGGCGCTGTTTTTGGCACCGCTCTTCCTTGCAATTCCGGCCTCGGCAACGGCTCCGGTGCTCGTCCTCGTCGGCTTGATGATGGTCAGCAGCTCGGTTTCCAAGATTGATTTCAGCGACTATTCGGAAGCGGTTCCGGCCTTCCTTTGCATCATCTTCATGCCGCTTTCCTATAGCATTTCCGAGGGGATTGTCATCGGCCACCTCAGCTACGTCTTCATCAATCTTTGCTGCGGACGCATGAAAAAGGTCTCCATCAGCATGTGCGCCCTCGCAACTTTCTTTATTTTGAAATTCTTCCTCTAAGCAAAGGAGGGAGTGAAAGAT
>JAFYWY010000004.1 GCA_017546455.1 Opitutales bacterium | reverse complement strand
GGCGTTCCGAGCAACAACACCGAGAAGGGTGCCGTAAACAGCCTTCTGGACGAAAGCCGAGCTCCGGTTATTTGGATTTCCAACAGCATCGCGGGCATCGATGAATCGACGCGGCGGCGTTTCGCCTACACCCTGGAATTTACGGGTGTTTCCGACCGCCAAAAGCGCATCGTCTTGGAGTCTTGCCTGAAGGAATGCGAGTTGCCGGAGAGCCTAAGCCGCGACATTTTTCCTGTCGTGAGCCGCTACGGACTTTCGCCCGCAGGTATCACGCTGTCGGTTAAAAACGCCAAGACCGTTTCTTCCGACTTCGGCGGGGAGTTTTTGGAAAACGTACGGCGCATCGCCCAAAGCCATTATTCTCTGATTACGGGAAAACGAAGCAGCGAGAAAACCTTGTCGGTGGACGAATGTTTCGACGCGAGTCTGCTGAACACCAATCCGCCGATTGAAGAAATTACAGCGAGTTTGCGCCGCTACGGAGCCGCTTCCCGCAAAGCCGGAAAATCCCTGCCGTTGGCGATGCTGTTTTCCGGCGATCCCGGAACGGGGAAAACGCAGCTGGGGCGCCATATCGCCGCCGAATTGGAAAAAGAAATACTGATTCGCCGCATGAGCGATATCAAAAGCCCCTACGTCGGTATGACCGAGCGCAATATTGCCGCCGCTTTCCGCGAAGCCGAACACGAGGATAAGGTGCTGATGATTGACGAAGCGGACACGCTTTTCATCGATCGGGCGACCGCAACGCGCTCCTGGGAATCCAGCGAAACCAACGAAATCTTAGCGCAGATGGAAGTCTTTAAGGGCGTTTTCATTTGTACGACGAATTTGCTGGCGAATCTCGATGCCGCTGCGATGCGCCGCTTCCAGTGGAAAGTCGAATTCCGGCCTCTGACACTTGAAGCACGCGTGAAAATCTTTAGACGCTACTTCCCGCAGCAGGAAATCATCGAAAGCGAGCTGAAACGGGAACTGGCGATGCTTGACGGCATTTGCCCGGGCGACTTCAAGGCTGTTCGGGAACGTTTGCGTTACGATGACGATCCGACAGGCGACAAGATTTTTGCGGCCCTGCACGGCGAGCTGTTTTACAAAAAACGCGGCGGCACAAGCCACGGCAAAATCGGCTTCGTCCTTGATTAGCCGTGAAATACAAAAGGCACGATTGGGCTTTCTCAATCGTGCCTTTTAACGTCCGAACAATTCTAAGCTCTGAAACGATTATCTGGTGAGGCGTCTCTATTGTATTGGCGGAGCAGGCGAACAAAAAAGCTCCCGGAGGGCCGGGAGCTTTTTTGTTGCGGCGAATTATTCTTCGTCGCGGACCTTGATGTGGACGTCCTTGAGCTGCTTTTCCGTGACAGCGGACGGGCACTGGGCCATGAGGTCCTGACCGCGTTGCGTCTTCGGGAAGGCGAGCAGGTCGCGAATCGAGGTGCGGCCGGCAAGCATCGTGACGAGGCGGTCGAAGCCGAGCGCAATCCCGCCGTGCGGCGGTGCACCGTAGCTGAACGCTTTCAGCATGTAGCCGAAACGGGATTCGACGACATCCTTCGGAATCGCGAGCACGTCTTCAAAGACCTTTTTCTGCATCACAGGATTGTGGATACGAATCGAGCCGCCGCCGAGTTCGACGCCGTTGAGCACGATGTCGTAGTGCTGACCGCGGACTGCCTTCGGATCGGAGTCGAGCAGGGGAACGTCTTCCTTGACCGGCGCCGTGAACGGGTGGTGAGCCGAAACAAATCGGTTCTGCTCTTCGTCCCAAAGCATGAGCGGGAATTCGATGACCCAGAGGAAGTTGAACTGGTTCGGCGAAATTTCGAGCTTGCCGCGCGCCTGGAGGAGCTTGGCGGACTCGAGACGGATGCGGCCGAGAATGGCGGAGGCCTGTTCCCAAGAGGACGCTGCAAAGAAGACGATATCGCCGTCTTCGATGTTGAGCTTTTCCTTGAGCGCAGCCTTTTCTTCTTCGGAGAAGAACTTCAGGATCGGGGACTTCCATTCGCCGTTAGCGGCCTTGATGAATGCCAGACCCTTGGCGCCGAGCGATTTGGCGATGTTTTCGAGATTCGTCAGTTCGCCTTGAGTGATGTCTTCCAGGCCCTTGGCGTTGATGGCGCGAACGACTCCGTTGGCGGAATTCGCAACCGAGTTGAACACCTTGAACGAAGAGCTTTTGAAAAGATCCGTGAAATCCGTGATTTCGATACCGAAACGCGTATCCGGCTTGTCAACGCCGTAGCGGTCCATGGCTTCCTTGTAGGGCATGCGCGGGAACGGCGTCGGGATATCGACGTTGAGCACTTCTTTCCAGACGCGCTTGAGCATGCCTTCGATGAGCGCGTAGATGTCTTCGCGTTCGATGAAGGACATTTCGATATCGACCTGCGTAAATTCCGGCTGGCGGTCCGCACGCAAGTCTTCGTCGCGGTAGCAACGCGCCATCTGGTAGTAACGCTCGATCCCGCCGACCATCAGCATCTGCTTGTACTGCTGCGGCGATTGCGTCAGCGCATAGAAATGACCCGGGTTCAGGCGCGAGGGGACGAGGAACTCGCGGGCGCCTTCCGGCGTGCTCTTAAACAGCGTCGGCGTTTCCACTTCGACAAAGGCCTGTTCGTCGAGGTAGTTGCGGACGGCAAGACCTGCCTTTGCACGCATGCGCAGAAGGTTCAGGTTGCGCGGACGGCGGATGTCGAGATAGCGGAATTCGCCGCGGAGGTCTTCGTTGACCTTGTCCGCCTTGTCGTCGTCCATCGGGAAGGGAAGCGGCGCACAGACGTTTTCGATGACAATGCTTTCGGCGACGACTTCGATCGTGCCCGTCGTCAGCTTGTCGTTGATCGTGTCGGCATCGCGGAGCGTCACCGTGCCCGTAACCTGAATGACGGATTCGTCCTTGAGATTCTTGGCGATTTCGTGGACTTCCGCATTCGACGGATTAAAAACGATTTGCGTGATACCTTCGCGGTCGCGCAGGTCGACGAAGCGGACGCCGCCCAAGTCGCGGACGGTGTCGACCCAGCCGATGAGCGTGACTTGCTTGCCCGCGTCGGCGGTGGTTAAACAGTTGCAGGTGTGTGTGCGCAGCATTGTTTTCTTGTGTCTGAGTATATTAAAAATTCAAAAGGCAAAATACTAATATTCTTCCGCCGTCAAACAAGAAAAAACTCACTTTTATTCGCAGGCCTTCGCCAAGCTTCAAACATCTGGCATCGGGTATCAGGCGGGCGCCTTCAACAGTCTCTGCCGCTTGACAAGTTTTCGGCCTCCAAGGTAAAATGCGTGCCAATTTTATCCCAAACACAACCCTATGAAACAATATATCACCCTTGCCGCATTCGTTGCTGCCGGAACCGCCTCTGCGTGGGCCGGATCTCTGACAACGACGACAACCACAATCTCCTCGGGAGACTTCGCCGGTACCTATTCCGGCGGGATCGTAAAGATTGCTCCCGGAACACAGTTCCACTCAGGGACGTTCAGCATTTTCGAATCGGATTCGAACGGAGAAATTACCTGGGGCAACACCTTTACCGGAACGGCGACGAATATTGATTTCGGCGGGGTGTCGACTTCGGACGCATTTTGGAAACGTTTTGCAAGCAACCAAGCCAGCACCTACGGGCATACGCTCTACATTGAGAAGTCCGATGCCTCAATCAACATCAATACGGATTTTACGCCTTATTCACTTGGCGGGTTGATTGTTGAAGGCAATGCCGATGTGGCAGACTACAGCGTTACCCTCGGTCGTGGCGGAACTATCTTCGAAATCGCTGGCGCACAGGCAACGGGATTCGTGGCAAACGTTAAGGCCAATACGACGCTTTTGGGAAATAATGGAATCGCAGTTAACTCCAATGCAACATGGAATATTGCTTCCGGCAAGACCGTGACGCTCAGTAGCTCTTCCGGAGTCAAGTTCTCGAGCGGGGTGGGGATGTCCGTCTCCGGCGGCGGTTCCCTCGTCGTCAGCAAGTTGGTGTTTTCCGGCAACGATAATTGGACTTTTGACGGCGGTTTGAACTTGGCCAATTCGGATAAAGTAACGCTTTCCGATAACTCGACCGCTACGGCCAACGAGATTGGTGCCGACAGCGGTTTTACGGGTACGGTTACCCTGAAGAATGTGGACGGCACGGCTTCCGTACATGTGGGAGTGGACTTGGCAAAATACGGCGTGAGCGGCTCGAAGATCGTTCTCGAAAATATGGGTGGTAAAAACCTTTGGTTGTCGGGTGGCTCCGTGAGCGCAGACGTTGAGTTGCGCGGCAACGGTTTAACGCTCAACAACGGCAGCGGAGGTGCGACAACCACTTTCACGGGAGCAATTACCGGTGACGGAAATTTCACGCAAGGGGCTAACCCCGGCGGAAACGCAATCGCACAGGTTTATGTTTTTACCGGTGACGTATCGGGTTTCTCCGGTGACTTTATCCGGACAAAGGGCGCTACCGATAATCGTCAGGGCGACCGCTCCAGCCGACTTATTTTCGGAAATGGCGGCGAAGGGGTGACGGGAACGTACACCGACGACAATGGTCTTCTCCAGTATAAATCAGTTTCCGGAAGCGGCTCAATCGAATGGGGCCAGCAAGGCGGAGAATGGGGCGTTGTTTACAACTATTCAAATGACGTCTATGCCACGAACAACATCGTAAAGGGAGCACTCGTGAAGCAGGGCGCCGGAAGCCTGACCCTCACGGGAGATAGCTCTTACGCAGGTGGAACGACCGTCGAAGCAGGAACGCTCGTCGCTGCGAGCGCGACGGCATTGGGCTCCGGAACGCTCACCGTCAAAAACGGATCTGTTTTTGAAATCGCAACGGAAGGACTTTCCCTCGCAGGTGCCACGCTCGAAGAAGGTGCTAAGTTCGCAATCGACCTCAGCAAGTTCGATGTCATCGAAGGAGAAGCCTTGAATCTCGTGATTACACAGGCGATTACGCTCGGATCACTCTCCGGCGAAGCTTTGCTCGCAGACGTGAACACCCAAGCTGAAGCATTCTTCGACAAAGATGCCAGTACTCTCGGCGACTACGAAGACTATGTGAGAAACTGGGGCTATGACACTACTGCGGGAGCACTTACGCTTACGCTCACGTCCATCCCCGAACCGTCCGCGTTCGGCTTGCTCGCAGGTCTGGGCGCTTTGGCTCTCGCCGGCGCGCGCCGCCGCAAGAAAGCTTAAAGATTAGGGCTTAGAGAAGACGTTCCCGCGGATTTCCCGGGA
Source organism: Opitutales bacterium (assembly GCA_017546455.1). Taxonomy (GTDB): domain Bacteria; phylum Verrucomicrobiota; class Verrucomicrobiia; order Opitutales; family UBA953; genus Spyradosoma. The sequence continues at coordinate 29 of JAFYWY010000004.1, read as the reverse complement.
ACGTTTTTTTGTGCGTTAAGGCGGCCTTT
>JAFYWY010000046.1 GCA_017546455.1 Opitutales bacterium | reverse complement strand
GGTATGGATACGTACCACCACACCTTCTTCGAAATGCTCGGCAACTGGTCTTACGGCAACTATTTCAAAAAAGAAGCTATCGCGTGGGCCTGGGAACTGATTACGGAGGTTTGGAAATTCCCGAAAGAACGCCTCTACGCCACGGTTTATTGCCCGGACAAATCGAAGGGCGATCCCGCCGCGTTTGACCAGGAAGCCTACGATGCGTGGGAAAAGCTCTTCACCGCCGCAGGCCTCGACCCGAAGGTTCACATCGTCAACGGAAACAAGAAAGACAATTTCTGGATGATGGGCGACACCGGCCCCTGCGGTCCCTGCTCGGAAATCCACATGGATCTCACGCCGAACGGCGACACCGCAGGCGCGCTCGTCAACGCCGGCTCCCCGCTCTGCATCGAAATCTGGAACCTCGTGTTCATGGAGTTCAACGCGAATCCGGACGGCACCTTCTCGCCGCTTCCCGCAAAGAACGTCGATACCGGCATGGGCTTTGAACGCGCATCGAGCATCATTCAGTGCACGAAAAACTTTACGGACTTCACCGGCATCATTTCCAATTACGAAACGGATATCTTTGCGCCGATCTTCCGCGAAATCGAAAAGCTTTCCGGCCAAAAATACACGTCCACGCTTCCCGCCGCAGGTACACAGGGCGCTAACGAACAGGAAAAAATCGATATCGCCTTCCGCGTCATCGCCGACCACATCCGCACGCTCTCCTTCGCCATCGCCGACGGCATTGCTCCGGGCAACAGCGACCGCAACTACGTTCTGCGCCGCATCCTGCGCCGCGCCGTCCGTTACGGCCGCACGCTCGGCTTCAAGGAACCCTTCTTCTACAAGCTCGTGGACGTCCTTTCGGAAACGATGGGCGACGTCTTCCCGGAAATCCGCTCCCGCCGCGACTTCGTGCGCGACACCATCCGCGTCGAAGAAGAAGCTTTTAACAAAACGCTCGACGCCGGTCTCACGATTTTCGAAGAAATCATTTCCCTGAAAAACTCCGCCAAGGAACTCCGCATCGGCATCGCAGATACGATGAGCGTCTCCGAAGCGGCGTTTAAGGACGGCAACGAAACACTCGCGAAAATCGCCGACCACATGGCGCTCAACATCGCGAAATTCGTCACCGGCTTCGGCAAGCCCGTCAACACCGAGCTCGCCCGCCGCATCTTTACGCGTTCCGACGTCAAGGCGCTTTACACGAGTGCGCATGCCGTTATCGGCGCTCCGGAAGACAAAGACGCGCTCGCGAATTTCCGCGGCACGCTGGCAAACTTCCTCGCCGTCAGCTCCGAACTCGCCGACGTTTTCAACGGCGAAGCGGCCTTCCTGCTTTACGACACCTACGGTTTCCCGCTCGACCTCACGGACCTGATGGCACGCGAACGCGGCTACACGGTGGACGAAAACGCATTCAACGTGCTCATGACCGAGCAACGTGAACGCGCCCGCGCCGCGCAGAAGAAGCAAATCGTCACGCTTTCCGAAATCCAGACCAAGGACGCAACGGAATTCCTCGGCTACGAAACGCTTTCCGCCGAAGCCACGATCCTCGAAGTCGTGGACAACAAGGGCAAGCTCGCCGTCATCCTCGACCGCACGCCGTGCTACGCGGAAATGGGCGGCCAGGTCGGCGATACGGGAACGCTCTCCGCTCGCGGCAAGGCTTGGAAAATTACGAACACGCAAAAAAGCGGCAACGTCTTCCTGCACTTTGTCGAAGGCGACGAAGCTCCGCCGACCGGCGCAAAAGCCGCCGTTGTGGTCGATGAAGTCCGCCGCCGCGCTATCGAGCGCAACCACACGGCAACCCACCTGCTTCACTTTGCGTTGCACAGCGTCGTCGGCAAGGATGTCGCTCAGAAGGGTTCTTTCGTTTCCGACGAAAAGCTGACCTTCGACTTCAACTCCGCTGCGCTCACGCCGGCTCAGGTCTCCGAAGTCGAAAAGAAAGTCAACGAACTCGTCCTCGCCAACAGCGGCATTTCCTGGACGGAAATCGCGCACGAACAGGCTAAGGAAAACGAAAACATCATCCAATTCTTCGGCGACAAGTACGGCGACGTCGTCCGCGTCATTCAGGTCGGCGGCAACGCGCACGGTCTGGACGGCTACTCGATGGAACTTTGCGGCGGTACGCACGCACGCGCCACGGGTGAACTCGGTCTCTTCCGCATCGTCAGCGAAAGCGCCATCGCCGCCGGTGTTCGCCGTATCGAAGCCTGCACGGGCATGACCGCATACGCGCACGGTGTGGAAGAAACGCAGATGCTGAAAAAGCTTTCCGAAAAAACGAAGACGCCGATTGCGGACCTGCAGAAAAAGTTCGAAGCGATCATGGAAGAAAAAACCGCGCTCGAAAAGCAGCTCGCCGCCGTGCGCCAAAAGGAACTCGCCCTGCTCGCAAACAAGCTCGTCGCCGAAGCCAAGGACACGGGTGCCACCAAGCAAGTCGTCGCGGTCGTTTCCGCCGAATCGCCGAACGATTTGCGCGAAATCGCGGCGCAGCTCGTTAAACAGCTCGGAGACAACGGCGTTGTCATTCTCGGTGCGGCTCTCGCGGCGGACAAAGTTTCCGTCGTTGCGGCTTGCGCTCCCGCCGCCGTCAAATCCGGCGTTGCGGCCGGCAAAATCGTTTCCGCGCTTTGCGGCAAGCTCGGCGGTAAGGGCGGCGGCAAGCCGGACTTCGCAATGGGCGGCGGCAAGGATGCTTCCGCACTTCCCGCTGTTTTCGCAGAGCTCTAAGCCAAGAGAGATTAAAGGTTAGAGTTTAAAGATTAAAGAACTTACAAAAAACGTTCCCGTGAGTGAGTCACGGGAACGTTTTTTATTGGAGAAGAAATGCCTTAGTTCAGGACTTTTTCTTCGACGAGTTTGACGACGTTTTCCGGAAGCGGCACGTAGTTGAGGCGTGCGGCGGAGGCAGCGCCTTCATTCAGGCACCACTTGAAGTAATCGCTCAAGGCAGCCTTGCGGGAAGCCTCCGCGTCTTTTCGCATCAGGATATAGGTGACACCGGTGATCGGCCAGGCGTTTTCGCCGGGCTGGTCCGTGAGCATCATCAGGAACCCCGGAGCCTTGTTCCAATCCGCATTTGCGGCGCTCTCCGAAAAGCTTTTCGCATTCGGGGCCACGAACGTTCCGGCACGATTTTCGAGGACGGCACAGTTCAGGCCCGCTTCTTCCGCATAGGTGAATTCGGTGTAGCCGATGCTTCCGCGCACTTTCGCAACGCTGTTGCAAACGCCCGAGTTCTTTTGTCCGCCGATGCCGACCGGCCATTTGACCGAGGAGCCGGCGCCGACCTGCGTTTTCCACGATTCGGAAATCTTGCTCAGATAATCCGTGAAGATGAAGGTCGTTCCCGAAGAGTCCGAACGGCGGACCACCGTGATTTTCAGGTTCTTGGGAAGGCGCAAACCCGGATTGACGGCCGCGATGGCAGGATCATTCCAGTTCGTGATTTTACCCAAGAAAATCGAAGCCAAAACTTCGCGGGAGAGCTTGAGCGTTCCCGGTTTCACGCCGGGAATATTGACGACTACGACGACTCCGCCCGTCAGCATCGGGAATTGGACCAAGCCGAATTCATTTTGCTGTTCCTGAGTAAGCGGATTGTCCGTTCCCGCAAAATCGACCGTTCCGGCCTTAATCTGGTTCAAGCCGGCACCGGAGCCGAGGCTTTGATAATTCACCGAGGCTTTGCCGCCTTGCGTGTAAGCGTAGGTCCATTGCCGATAAACCGGCTCCGGAAACGAGGCCCCGGCCCCGTTGAGCATGATCGGGGCGGCCTGAAGCGCTACGCCCGCGAGCATGGAAGCGATTGTTCCGATAACAATGTTCTTAATCATGGTTTTTATTGGTTTGATGGATTTAACTGAGAATAAAACTCATTAGAATGTAGCCTGAAGCTGGAGGCGGAAGCCGTTCGCGTATTCGCTCTTCGCGCCGCCGCAAAACTGCGTGTGCTCGTAACCCGCCGAAATCTTGATATGTTTGTTCGCGTAGAAATTCGCACCGAGGTAAACCCCGAACGCCGTGTCGTAATCCTTACTGCCGTTCGTCGGGACGTTTTTAAGCTTCGACGGATCGATGTTGCCGTTGTCGCCGGCATCGAGGTAAGCAAGGCGAACCACCGGCTCAATGTCATTGTCGAAACGGTAAGCCGCCGTCGCGTTCATCCCCCAAGCGGCAGACTTCATTTGCGAAGCACCGCCGTCGGCATAAAGGCCGTCGAGAATCATCCGGAAGTTCCCGCTCGTGAGCTGAATATAGGGTTCGAGGCCGTAAACATCGTCGTTGACGATTTTATCCGTCGCCTTAGTTGCCTCATCATCGTTGCCGGGATTATACACGGCGTTAAGACCGAACTCGCAGCAAGCCGCATCCGACTTGAGCTCGTAGCTGAGATTGGCGTAAAACGCGACCCCGTCGTTCTTGTCGCCGTGGAGGTCTTCCTTGTACTGGTTCGTCACCGCGAATCCGTACTTAAAGGCATCCGCTTTGTCTTCCCACCACACGCCGCCGTGGCGTCCGGAGAGCGAGCCGTTTGCGAGATTCGTAAAATAGACCGTCGCAATCGATTGCTCGATACAGAGCTGGGTTTTCGAGGAAGAATATTCTTCCATCACGAAGCGCGGCTTTTGGTAACCGGCGGTCACTTTCCCGAAGCCGCCCTTGTAAGTGATAATCGCCTTATCGACAAAAATCGTGCTGTTGTCCGCACCGAGTTTGCCGCCCTTGTTACCGCTGTCGATTTCGAATCCGACTTCGGACGACCAATTTTCGTCGATTTCCCCCTTTACGGAAATCGCCGCGCGGCGAATCGCAAAGCCGCTGTTCGCATTGTTGGCATTTCCCTTCGTATCCGTGTAGAGGTACTGTGCCTGAGCGTAACCCGAGACTTTGACCTTCGCCTTTTCGGCCGCTTTCGCCAAATCGGGAAGCTTAATCGTAATTCCCGAGCCCTCTCCGGACGTGAGCGGAGCGGGGGCTTCCGCGGCTTGAGCTGCAGCCAAACCGGCCAAAAGTCCGGCTGCCGTCGTTAATGTGTTGAGACTGAGTTGTTTTTTCATACCTGTTCGATAACTGAAAGTACAAGCAGTCTATACCACAGATATTTTATTCGTATTTTTCTCCCGTTAAAAAATCGTTAAGAGCTAAAAAAATGCGCCGATGCCGGAAAACGAATTTTTTATTTTCATCATCATAAAATCATCATTAAATGATACGAATGAATTTTGACACGCTTCCGATTTCCGCACGCGGGCAGGCCCTGATTGAACTCATGCGCTCACGCATCGTCTATTTGGACGGCGCAATGGGCACGATGCTCCAGCGCGAACGGCTCACGGAAGCCGACTTCCGCGGCGAGCTTTTCCGCGACCACCCGGTCGATCTGAAGGGCGACAACGACGTCCTGTCGCTGACACAACCGAAGATTTTAGGCAAAATCCACCGCGCGTATTTGGAATCGGGAGCGGACATTATTTCGACCAACACCTTTAATTCGACGCGCATTTCTCAGCACGAATACGGCTTGGAAGCGCACGTTGATGCCATCGCCCGCGCCGGGGTTTCGCTCGCCGTGCGCGAACGCAACGCCTTTGAATCCGAGCACCCGGAACGCGCAGGACAATGCTTCGTCGCCGCCTCGATCGGTCCGACGGGAAAAATGCTTTCGATGTCGCCCGACATCAGCGATCCCGCCGCCCGCAACGTCACGTTTGACGAAATGCGCGCCGCCTACCACGAGCAAATCCTCGCGTCGCTCGAATCCGGAGCCGATATTTTACTTTATGAAACGGCAACCGACGCGCTCAACGTCAAGGCCGCCATCTTTGCAATGCAGGAAATCTTCGAAGCCCGCGGCGAACGCGTCCCCGTGATGATTTCGGGAACGGTTGCCGACCGGGCCGGACGCCTGCTTTCCGGCCAAACCGTCGAAGCGTTCTGGGAAAGCGTGCGCCACATCCGCCCGCTTTCCGTCGGCATGAATTGCGCGTTAGGCGCGCCCGCCATGCGTCCGTACATCGAAACGCTGTCGCGCATCGCCGATTGCGCCGTCAGCTGCCACCCGAATGCCGGTTTGCCGAATCCGCTTGCGCCGTCGGGATTTTCGGAAACGGCGGAAGAAACCGCCATGTACCTGCGGGAATTCTCGCAGGAAGGCTTGGTCAACATCGTCGGCGGCTGCTGCGGCACGACACCGGACCACATTCGCGCCATTCGCCGCTCAACGGAAGTTTTCCCGCCGCGCACCCTGCCGGCGCTTCCTGAAACGCTCGGACTTTCGGGCACGGAAAACTTCGCGTTCCCGCCGCTCGGCGATACCGCCAATAGCGCAAGCTCGAGCTTCGTCCTCGTCGGCGAACGCACGAATGTCACCGGTTCGCCTAAATTCAAAAAACTCATCGCCGCCGACGATTGGAACGGCGCCCTCTCCATCGCCCGCCAGCAAGCGGAAAACGGCGCGAATATCATCGACGTCAATTTCGACGAAGGCCTGCTCGACGGCGTTGCCTGCATGACGCGTTTTCTCAATCTGATTGCCGCCGAACCCGAAATCGCGCGCGTGCCGCTCATGATCGACTCGTCGAAATGGGAAGTCATCGAAGCCGGTCTGCGCTGCGCCCAAGGGAAGTGCATCGTCAATTCGATTTCGCTCAAAGAAGGCGAAGCCAAATTCCTCGCGCACGCGAAACTCTGCCGCCGCTACGGCGCCGCCGTCATCGTCATGGCGTTCGACGAAAACGGCCAGGCCACAAGCTTCGAGCGCAAAGTCGAAATCTGCGAACGCGCCTACAAGCTGCTGACCGAACAGGCCGGAATGCCCGCCAACGACATCATCTTTGACCCGAACGTACTGACCGTCGGCACCGGCATCGAAAGCGACGCCGCCTTCGGCATCGATTTTATCCGCGCCGTCGCCGAAATCAAAAAGCGTTGCCCGGGCGCACGCACCTCCGGCGGGATTTCCAATGTTTCCTTCGCCTTCCGCGGAAACAATCCCGTTCGCGAAGCCATCCACGCGGTATTTCTCTACCACGCCGTCCGCGCCGGACTCGATATGGGCATCGTCAATGCCGGCATGCTCGGCGTATATGAAGAAATTCCGGAAGAACTGCGCGAACGCGTCGAAGATGTCGTCCTCAACCGCCGCACCGACGCCACAGACCGCCTCATCGAAATTGCGGGGAAATACAATGTCAAAAAAGGCGCGGATGCGACGGCCGACTCTGCCGCTGCCGCCGCCCGTAAAGACGCGGATGTCGCCGTCCGCCTCGAACACGCCCTCGTTCACGGCAACACGGAAAACATCCGCGAAGACGTCCTGGAAGCCTTTGAAAAACTCGCTTCGCCGCTCGCCGTCATCGAGGGCCCGCTCATGGCGGGCATGAATACGGTCGGCCAGCTTTTCGGCGACGGGAAAATGTTCCTCCCGCAAGTCGTCAAATCGGCCCGAGTCATGAAACTCGCCGTCGAAGTGCTGACTCCCTTCATGGAACAAAGCGCAACGAGCGAAACGGCAAGCACGCGCAAACGCCTCGTCGTCGCGACCGTCAAAGGCGACGTGCATGACATCGGGAAAAACATCGTCGCCATCGTCCTCGCCTGCAACGGCTACGAAATCATCGATCTCGGCGTCATGGTTCCGAGTAAAAAAATTCTGGATACGGCACATGAAACGCAGGCCGACGCGATTGTTCTGAGCGGACTGATTACACCCTCACTCGATGAAATGGCGCAGGTTGCCGCCGAAATGCAACGCGACGGCTTCACGATTCCTCTCTTCGTCGGCGGCGCAACCACCTCGCGGGAACACACGGCGATTAAAATCGCTCCGCATTACTCCGCCGGCTTAGTAGTTCATACGACGGACGCATCGCGCATCTCCCGCGCCTGCGGCGAATATTTTTCGCCGGAGCTGCACGACAAATTCTGCGCCGAATTGCGGGAATCCTACGAGAAAATCCGTGAAGCCTACGCCGCGAAAAAGCCGCGCGAAATGCTTTCCCCGGAAGCCGCACGCGCCAATCGCCTGAAAATCGATTTTTCGCAAAATCCGCCGGCAAAACCGAATTGGATCGGCATACAAAAAATCGAAATCCCCCTCGATGAGCTCTTCCCGCTGATTGCGTGGAGCTCGTTTTTGAGCGTTTTCGAAATGCGCGGAGCCGCCGCCAAGTCCGCCGAAGCCGAAAAGCTGCTCGCCGACACGCGGAAACTCCGGGAAGTCCTGCACGCCAAGGGAGTCCACTCCGCTCAAGCCGTCGTCGGCATCTTCCCCGCTTATTCGGAAAACGAAAAAATCATCGTCAACCGCGGCGAATGCGTCTTCGAACCCGCACGCCAACTCGCCAAACAACGCGAAGGCACGCCGAATCTCGCTCTCGCGGACTTTATCGCGCCTGCAGGAACCGCCGATTGGATCGGAGCTTTCGCCGTTACCGCCGGAGAAAAAATCAAAGCGCTCGCCGACGAATTTACGACCGCCAAGGACGATTATTCCGCTCTGATTCTCGGCGCGCTCGGCGACCGCATTGCCGAAGCCGCCTCCGAATGGTTGCACCGAAAGGTACGACGGGAACTCTGGGGCTACGCCGCGAACGAACAGCTTTCGACCGACGAGCTTCTCGACGAAAAATACAAAGGCATCCGTCCGGCAATCGGTTATCCCGTCTTCCCGAACCACTCGCAAAAGCGCGCTCTTTTTGATTTGCTCCAAGTCGAAGCAAACATCGGCGTCTCGCTGACCGAATCGTTCATGATGACACCGCCCTCCTCCGCCTGCGGCCTCTACTTCGCGTCCCCGCACGCCAAATACTTCGACGCAAGGTAAAAGCCTGCGGCGGTGAGCAGCGAATGGTGAGTAGTAAGCGGGATTGCTTTCCGCTATCCGTGCAATCCGTTTAATTCGTAGATTCCTTTCAAAAAAACTAAAATAAGAAATATCCATGAAAAGACATTTTCTAATCATAGCTCTTGTTTTGGTATCGATTGCCGCGCACGGAAAAGACGCAGATAGTGTTGTAATGATTTCGGCATCGCATGCGGAAATTATTGAG
>JAFYWY010000045.1 GCA_017546455.1 Opitutales bacterium | reverse complement strand
ATTTTCTTCATAATGCCTATTAGAACGCCGCTCTCGCGGAAAAGTTTCAATCACAAAAGTAGGGACAAGAATCCTTTGCCCCTACTTTCTCACATTTAGGGCACGCGTCCTTGCTAAAACAGCGCACAAATCCCGATAAAAATTCCTCGTCCCGGACTCAAAGCGCATTTCCATTTCTGCCAGGAAATCATTGATCCGGTGACGATACCCGCCGCAAAAGCGGACAAAATGCCGCCGGCAATGCGCCGTTCGTAAACGAAGGGCTGACGTTTCCGCTTCGGGGGAAAATACATGTTTTTCGCGATTTTCATAATTCCAGAACCGCAAAGAACCGAAAAACAAGGGTCTTGCAGTCAGTTTCTTCGTTTTCGCACAAAAAAGAGGCGACCGTGCGGTCGCCCCTGAAAGTGGCGGAGAGAGAGGGATTCGAACCCTCGGTACCTTGCGGTACACAGCATTTCCAGTGCTGCACAATCGGCCACTCTGTCATCTCTCCGTAAGCCGAAATTTAAGAATGAATGAAATACTTTTTATTCGTTTCGGTCAATACTAATATTTTTTGTTTTTCGCGAAGGATAAATATGGACGTCTCTACAATATCCGAGTAGCGTTATAGACCTTATGAATAAATTATTCTATCTCGTCGGAGGATTGCTTGCTACCTCGTTGTTTACAGCTTGCGGAGACGAAAGTGCTACGCCTGCGAAATCGGAACCCGTGAAAGCGGAAGCACCGGTTCAGGCAGAAGCGGCTAAGCCCCAAGTCGAAAATATTCTCAAGACCGCAGAAACGGATTTGGCGAAGGCACTCGCAGCCGCCAAGGACGGCGACCGCGCTGTCTTGGTTGAATTTACGGGTTCGGATTGGTGCCCGCCCTGCAAAGCGCTACGTGCCAATATTCTTTCCAAGCCGGAATTTTCGGAATACGTCCGTTCGAAAAACATTGTTTTCGTCGAGTTGGACTTCCCGCGCCAGGAAGGTAAGGTCCCGCCGGAAGTGATGCGCGAGCGCGAAGCACACCTGCGCACCTACGGCATCACGGGCTTCCCGACGATGTTGCTTTTGGACAAGGACGGCGCTCCCTACGCGAAAATCGTCGGTAGCGGTTCGGTTAAAATGCCGACCGGCAGCGAAGAACACACGCGCGCCGTCAACGAGTATTTGGGCAAGATTGAAGAAATTCGTGTAGTTCAGGAACGTTTCTTGGCGGCGGTGAAAGCCAGCGAAGGTCAACCGGATGCGGAACGCGCTGAAGCCCTCAACAAGGCTCTCGAAATGCTTCCGAATGAATTCCGCGGACAACAAAAGCGAGTTGTCGAAGCGATTATCGCTGCAGACCCGAACGACCGCTTCGGCTATGTCGAAAAGAAGCGCCTCGCACAGCTTGCCATCGAACAGCGCAAAACGCTCGACGAGTTCTACTCGAAACACCGCTTCTCGCCGACCAATCGCAACACGGAAGGCGCTCGCGCAGAAGCGCTCGAATTGCTTAAGCGCGAAGATTTGCTTCCGGACACGCAATCCAAGCTCCACAAATTCATCAGCGATTGCTACGCGTTGGACGGCAAGCTTGAGGAAGGGCTGGTCCATTTGAAAAAAGCCCGCGACCTTACGCCGGACGAAAAGAACCGCAATTACCTCAGCCGTTGGGTCACCCAACTTGAAAAGGTGATTGAAGAAAACAAGGCCAAGGCTGCAGCAAAGGCAGAAGCGGAAAAGGCGCCGGAAACTCCGGTCGAAGCCGCTAAGCCGACCGAAGCTGTCGCGAAGTAATCCAATCGCTTCCTTTGCAGGCGTTCCCGGAAGTTCCCGGGAACGCTTTTTATTTTTACGCGCTTTCTCCAATTTAAGAAGAATCTCTCACGCGACGCGGAGACACGGTGCATCGCGGAAGCAAGCAACGTCAAACTTCCAAAGCAATCTTCGGCGAGAGACCTGTGGCAAGAAGAACGGGAAAAAAGTCACTTGATGCTCTGTGTCTCCAAGTCTCCGTAAGAGATTTAGAAAACTAAAAAGACCACCCGCAAAAAAAGCGCATAGGCGATCCGCTTATCGTCTATGCGCCTAACAAATGTTCGTTCGCTTAATTACCGAAGCCCCAACAGTCTTCTCCGGCAGCTTTGAAGCCGCGCTTGTCTAAGTAGGTTTTAAGACGACGGAGATGCGCTTCATCCGGGCCGTCGAAGAAGGAGACGCCTGAGGCGCCGTTGTCGAAAGCCGCATCCAGACAGGCTTCAAAATCGTCCTTGATGTCCGGGAAAAAGAGTCCCGCGTAGATTTCGGCGCGTCCGTTGACCGTCTCGACGCTTTCCTTGACGGAGTGCCCGATCCAATCTGCGCCTTCGTTGTAAAAGCCGTTGTAAATCATCGGGAAAAAGGCGTCGAGCGTCCAATTCCCCCAATCCTGTCGAACCATGCGGCGGGCCATTGACGGACCCGGGAAAACCGCCGCGGAAATGAATTTCCCTTTACCTTTGACGTGCCGCGCAATCGTGTTGGCGACGTTTCCGATGGCGTCGTAGCGGAAATTCAGCCAAGACTGGCATTCCATCGGGAATTCCAATGCAATCGGGTCTTTTCCGTTTTTTTGCTTAAAGGCATCGCGGCAATGCTCGCAATAGCAGTAGTCGTACTGCGGGAGTTCCCGCGTCTGCTCGATGCCGTAGTTTTTCCACAGATTCACGGGGAGCACGACATCCGGCACGCGAATGTAATCGAGATGCACGCCGCTCACAAAAGGCAAATGGGCATCAGAAAGATAGCTTTTCGCGAGTGTTGCGGCAATCTCCGGACGACTCGGGCAGAGGAAGCGATAATAATCGACGTAGGCCGGCTTGTCAGCGGAAGATTCTCCGAGACGATTTACGGCATACCATTCGGGATGTGTTTTGAGAAAGTCGGAGCGATTCAGCGTCCAACGCCAATAGTGCGCCTCCAGACCGGACATTTGGCAAAGACGGTAAATGTCCTCGTTGTAACCCTCAAAAAGTGCGGCGGAAATCCCGCATTCCCGCAAAAGCGCGAAACGTTTTCTCCAATCCGCCTCGGAAAGTTTTTTATCGATGCGGAGCCAAACCCAATTTTTGACCGTGCGCGGCGCAAGTGCTTCGACGCGGAATTCGCCCTGCTCGTTCACCGAATAGCGTTTTTTCTCTGCAGGCACATCCGCGATAATCCGGAATGTGTTTTGCGTGGCTTCGACGGAAAGCTTCGCGCCGGCCGGCAGGCATTGCATTTCTTTTTCAGAGAGGAAAAACTGTTCCGGCGTGCGCAGGTAATTGCGCCCCGCTCCGAAGCGTTCCCGCTGCTCGTAAAACATCGCCCAGAGCAATTGGTAAATACCCTGCGGATACGGCGGAGCAAAACAAGCCGAGGGCGCCGCTTTATCTCCGGCTTTCGTATCGGAGAAAAAGACGTAGCCCCAGCGGTCAGGCATGTGCATGTCGATTTTGCCCGTCGGCGTCCAAACCCAATTTTCTTCCGGAGCGCCTTTCCGGAGCCATTGGACGCGGGAGAAATTCACGCGCCAGCACTTTCCGGCCTGAAGCGGATTGTCGAAGTTCAAGGTAAGCGCCTTGCGCGGAATCGCCATTTCCACAATCCAGCCGCGGTCGCGATCGGAAGCGTCGTTAAGCGTTCCCGCACAATGGACGGCGGTTTTCAGTCCGGGACAATCCCACTGCGTCAGGAAATTGCCGCCGACGCGGTACGGCTTGTCGAGCATGAGTTCAAAAAGCGTCCCGAAGGCGTTGATTTCGATTTCGAAATAATTTTTTCCGTCGCCGTCGGGATCGAGGAAGACTTCAAAATCGTTGTCGCGGTAAATAATCGAATCGTGTTCAGTCAGACTTGCCTGCAGGTTCGGTTCTTCCATCTCGGCGGCGACGTAAAGGTATTCGTCGTCCCAGAGCATCTTCGCCGTCGTACGGTACTTGGGCTGAGGAAAACCTTCGCCGCTGATATCAACGAATTCCGCCGTGTTTGCGGCATATTGCCAGGAAGTCTCGTCAAGTTTGCCGTCGATTGTAATTGTATCCGCCGCGCGATGGCACACGTAGGTTTGCGGCGGTGTCAGAAAGCGCTTGTGCTTTTCGAAAAGCCCTTGGGCAGAAAGCAGACTGCAAGTCGCCGAAAAAGCAAGACACGAGACGAGAAAGAGATTTTTCATGCTTCGAGTATGCCTTCCGCAGACCCGAACTTCAACGGGGAAAACGATTCTGCTATGCTCCGTCCGCAAAAACAGCGCCTGCAGAATTAAATCCGCAAGCGCCGCTTTGCTCCTCTATTCGTTCCCTACTCCGCTTGGAGGATGAGGCCCTTAAGGTAGTGGCTCTCGGGGAAATTCAAAAGCGAGGGATGGTCTGCCGGCTGACCGGTAATTTCAAGGAGACGCACGTCGCGCTTGGCATCCCGCGCAGCAGAGGAAACAACGTCGATATAGCGCTCAATGCCGATGCGTTGCGAGCAGGAATAAGTCGCAAGAATCCCGCCGGGCGTCAGCATTTTCAAGGCGCGCAAATTTAGTTCCTTATACCCGCGCAAAGCCCCTTCGAGAGCGGACTTCGAGCGCGCGAAAGGCGGCGGATCGAGAACGATCAAATCGAATCGGCGGTCACGGTTGTTCCCGAACCAGTCGAAGAGATTGGCGACTTCAAAGTTCGCGTTCGTAATTCCGTTGCGTTCGCAATTTTTACGGGAAGCCTCGATAGCCGCCGCCGAAATATCAATCCCGGTCACGCTTGCCGCTCCATGGCGGGAGCACTGCATCGCAAAGCCGCCCTGGTTGCAACAGGCATCCAGCACATTGCGTCCCGCCGCATGGCGCTTTGCCACGTGCGAGTGCTGCTCGCGCTGGTCGAGATAAAAGCCGGTTTTCTGTCCGTTGGCCAAATCGAGAAAATACTCCAAGCCGTCGATTTTAAACCAACGCGGCGTATGAACTTTGTCCTTATAAAAGGAAATGCCGAGCTCGAGGCCTTCGAACTTTCGCGTCGGCGCATCGTTTCGGAAAATGATTTCCGCGGGAGACAATTTACGGTCCAGCCAATCGGCGATAAACGGCAACTGCCTGTCGGCGCCGACCGTCAATGCCTGGATGACGAGCGTGTCTTCGAATTTATCGACCACGAGACCGGGCAGCGAGTCCGCTTCCGACCACACCAGGCGGCAACACGGCAGAGCATTTCCGCGACGCGCAATGGCCTTTTCGAGTGCAGCGGACAAAAATTCGCCGTCCCATTCGCGAACAACCCGCGAGAAGCGGCGCCAGACAATTTGGGATTTTCCGCTCCAAATCCCGGCCCCGAGCGAATTTCCGCGCGTATCCAGAAGCTCGGCGGCGATGCCGTCTTCAATCTTCGGCGGCGTTTCAATCTCCCCGGCAAAAACCCAGGGATGGCCTTGTAAAATGCGTGCCGGACGCTTAGCGAGCTTGAGGCGAATTTGTTTCATGAGCATTAGCTTAGACGGATTTTCCCGCCGCGACAAGCATCCGCGTAAATCCGCATCTCGCCCTCCTTTCCTCATCACAAAGGCAAGCGGATAAGACCAACGTTCCGGGAAAAGCTATTCCTCATCCTTGTTATCCTACTTGCTCCCAACCTGTCATTTTTACACGAGTCGTTCCCAACAAACGCGTACAGATTGAGTCCGCCTTGTTCTTCGATGGGGTCGCGGGAGAGGAAGCGGCCAAGCGAGGGTGAGTAGTGGCGGTAGTTGTAGTAAACGAGGTCGAGTTCGGAGTCGTAGTATTCCGAGGAGAAGCGGAAGGGATTGAGCGCAACGATGTCGAATGAGGCGCTTGAATCGCGGTGCGTGCGGGTCGTGGCACCGAACGGAGCGTAGTCGTAGTGTGCGCCGATTCCGTTAGACGTCATCCGGTAGAACACGTCCGAGACGTTTTTATTCCCCTCAAAGGCGTAAAACAGGTTTAGGCTGTTCGGCGCGTAGCGGAACACCAACGGACGCGTCGCGACGGGTTCGGTCGGATCCCAGACGAACTCCTTGAATATATTGTACGGCTCGTTCGAATAGAGCACCTGTACGCAGAGATAGCCGTCGTAAAGGAAACGCAGCCACGTGTTCTGAGTGCCGCTCGTCACGGATTTGTATTCCGTCCGGCGCCCCTGCGAGTCAAAGCTCATCGTAATAACCGTTCCCGTCGCAGAGTTCGTCCAGCGGATTGGTCGGTTCTCGGCGTTGTATTCGACAGCCCACGTTCCCGTGGAAGTCTCTGAACCTGCGTCGCATTCCCGTCCGCATCATATGAAAATTGAAGCGATGAGGGTTGATTCGACGGCTCTGCCGTCTGTTGATTCGGCTCCGCCGAACAAATTTCCGTATATTGATTCAGGGAGTTCGTCGCGTAAGCGTTTTCCGTTCCTGCGACAGCTTCCGTCGCCCGGTTGCCGATGTGGTCAAACGCGTACGCGTAATTGTAATTCGCATCGGTGTCAGAGGCGGCGGAAACGAGTTCCGAGCGGGCGTTGTAGCCGTAGGCGAGGTTTTCCGAAGCCGCCATCATCGTCCCGGATTTCGCGGCGGAGGCAGGTCTCAATACTCTACTTTGAAGGAAGATTTTCATCAGAGGGTGTTTCGTCTGAAGGAGATTCTTTCCGAGACCACCAGACACCCGGATAATTAAAGTCATTTTTCCGAATCGTATTGTCTTTCAAAACAACTCTCCCGCATGTCGGACACGTTTCGTCGTCGCTAGGAAATGTCTCGTAATCCGGACGAACATCCATATTCCTCCAGTAGAAGAACCAAGGCCCGGAAATACTTCCGTTAATTTGAAAGAAAAGAGAAATATCATTCTTCTTGACAAAATCAATTAGGGCTTCGTCCACAACGATTGACAAAGTATGCTTTCCCGACTTTATGGGTGAAATATACTCCGTGAAGGTTCCCCATCTTGTCAGCTTTGTGTCAAGCGGAATTCCGTCAAGATAGACCTCCGGCTCAGAAGCTTTTAAGTCGGGATACTCGAATTGTACGCAATTGGGAGGTTTTTCCATTTCGGTTTCAACCCAAACATGACTGTCCCACGGAAAAGTATAAAACTCATAATTCAATATTGCCTTCTTGGCATTAACAATTCTGTCCGGAAACGGACAAAAGAACATCCGAGTAGGTGCACAACCTAAGGAAGCAATAGCAAAACAGGCAGAATACAAAATAATAAATATGTTCTTCATCAAAAACTCCTTCTATACATTTTTGATACTACCAATGTCAGTAAATTAAAAAATATGGAGCATAAAAACAAAAATCCCACTGATTTCTTTCCCCTTCAGGCTCTACGACAACCCGAAATCTTCCATTAGTAATATCCGTATTTGGAAGCAAAAGTAAAAACGGAGTTAACGTGTGTTCACCACCCGCATCTCTGTCGGATTTTAAAATATCGGAAATACTCTGAACGACCCCATCTTTTAGTGAGATTCGATTTGCTTTATACGGCTCAAGAAAGTTCTGATTTTCTATTTTCTGAAACAATATATTTTCGTTAAAGACTTCAGTATTATCGGACACCCGGATTATCCGTGTGCGCATACATACATCGTCTTCGTGGAGATTGATAAAAACAAATACAATCCCATCAAAAAAGCGATTCGACTTGAATGTTAAATTGTCAGGGAACGATGAAAATCGACCGACTTCTGCCGTCCCAAACGAGAACGGCCCAAAAGGAAAGGTTGCAACCCACAAAAAAGCGAACAGTACGCATACAATGAAACCTCCGCAAAATAATAAAATTTTTATTGATCGCATCCCTATTATCCCTCACCTCTTAGACGATTCTTTACAGCGCTCGATTAAGGTAGAGGCCCACGTTGAACAATTTTTCCCAAAAACCGCTCCTCCAACGAAATAATCAGAAGGCTTAGCAGAAGCAATCCCGCCTACCACACACTCCTTAAATCTTTCCACATCGTATTCACATGTATCTAATGTAATAGGAACTTTTCGTTTCGAAGTCACCTCCCGAGAACCGCAACATTTATTCCAAAAACTCATTACTGTAAAGGGGATTCTCTCTACTATGGTAAAATCTTTCTTCATTGTCTTTGCGCCTTTTCTCTTCTACGACATCTACGATTTTGGGCATATACACTATGTCGTGAGACATGCCATCAAATCGAACATCATACCCTATTGAGGGTAATTTCCATGCATCTGCATAGGATAATGAAATCCACTCAAAGGCATTGGCCGGAAGATTTCGAGT
>JAFYWY010000044.1 GCA_017546455.1 Opitutales bacterium | reverse complement strand
GCCGTTTCGTCGACGACGACCGGCGGATTGCCCGGGCCGCCGCAGATAGCGCGCTTACCGGAATTCATCGCCGCCTTGACGACCGGACCGCCGCCCGTAACGCAGAGCAGACGCACCGTCGGCGATTTGCACATAATTTCAAAGGACTGCAACGTCGGCTTTTTCACGCAAGCGAGCAGGTCCGGAATACCGATTTCCTTGTAAATCGCTTCGTTGTAAGCGCGGATAGCGTGTGCCGCAATCTTGCAGGCGCCCGGGTGCGTATTGAACACGGCCGCGTTACCCGCAGCAATCATGTTAATCGCGTTACCGCTGAGCGTCGGCACGGAGTGCGTCGAAGGCGTAATCGCCCCGATGACGCCCCACGGCGTATTATCGATAACCGTCAGGCCGGCATCGCCCGAAAACGCCGTACGATCGAGGTACTCCACGCCGGGAACGACCGGGATGCACGAGCGGAGCTTTTCCACCTTGTGGGCGAGCTTACCGATCTTGGTTTCTTCAAATTCCATCTTACCCCAGGCTTCCGCATTTTCGACGGCAAGCTTGCGGATACAGGCAACCGCCTTACGACGTGCGGCAACGCCCTTCTGGCAAAGCATCTTGTAGGAACGTTGCGCCGCATCGATGGCGTCTTCCATATTGTCGTAAACGCCGAATTGGGTTTGTGCGGGGACGGCGGAGCAAGCGCCCGTCGGCATTCCCGTGGGGTTCACACCTTTTTCGCGCAACTGCAACAAAACTTCCGCAACCACGGAAGAAACTAAATTTTTATCAATTTGAGACATAGTTTTATCATTAAGTGTTATAAAATCACATAGATAGTTTTATCCTTTTTTCACCGAAAAGTCCAACCAGAGAATGCGAGTATCACTAGGAGGTTCTTCAAAAGGGAAAAGCCACTCACACTCGCTTGAGGGAGTACACTCAAAACAGGGAAGCGCTGCAATCATTTTTTGCGTCCAATCAATTCTCTTTCCCAAAACAAACCATCCGTTTCCCCAATCCCCGATTCGAGCAAGAGAAGTCGCTGTTTTGTCAACAAGCACTCCAATCTGCTCAACCTGCCCTAACTCATTTTTACAAAAAACAAGATTCTTTGCCTGCTGATATCGCCGGTAAGACAGCGCAAGAACGCGCAGTGCTTGAGAAGAAGAAAAATCGGCCGAAAGTGAATAAATGTTAATTGTCGTATTCCCCTTATAAAAAGGAGTTTCGACAAGAATCCAAGACCCCACTCCCCGAAAAATTTTAGTTATCTTCCGACTAGTCCCCTCTCCCGGTAGCAACACCTCTTTCCCTTGATAAAATAACTTTCCATCTTGCAAATCAAAAAGAGGTTCTTCCAACAAAACTTCGCCTTTTCGCATTCCATGAGATTTCGTAGCCACTTCTTTTTCCCTCTCTGATTGTGGCTTATCAGTCCTGCAGCACAACTCAAGAAAAAGAAATACGAACACACAGAGCGTGAGAAAAAAAACTATAAGCAACGTGCAAATACGCCTTTTCATCATCGACTCCTCTCGTAAATCTCAAACGCTTTTGCAATACAGTAGAAATTATGCGCATTCGCTCTAGGAACATCGTATTCTCCTATGCGAATTTCAATGTTAGCCGCCCGACGAATACAGCTTGGTCTTTCCGCAATCGACGGAATCGACGATTCCGATGACGACGGCATCGACGGGCGTGTCTTTGTCAGGGGCGGCGAGACGCGCCGAGGAGCCCTGAACGACGAGGACGAGTTCACCCGTTCCCGCGCCGAGTGCGTCATAGGCGACGAGTGTCGTCGAAGCCGGTTTGAAGGATTGCGCGCCGGGCTCGCTCACCACAAACGGGCGAACGAGCACCATGCGGCGACCGGTCATCTTGTCGTTCTTCTTTGTCGCAACAACCGAGCCTTCTACGCGCGCAATCAACATTTCGCGGGAACGCTAAGGGTTGAACGGATGATTCCCGCAGAAGCGTTATTTCGCTTTCGGGAGAACAACCGCCGTGTCGTTGTGCGGACGTGCGATAACGCTGGTCGAAACGACTTCGCCGAGCGCGAGCGCAGCGGTCTTGCCGGATTCAACGGCAGCCTTGACGGCGGCGACGTCACCCGTCACGCAAACCGTGACCATCGCGTTGCCGACTTGCGTCATCGGGCCGACGAGTTCGACGTTTGCCGACTTGAGCATTGCATCCGTCGCTTCGACGAGTGCGATCAGCCCGCGGGTTTCAATCATTCCAAGTGCTTGATTTGCCATAATAGATTCTTTCTTTTTGATTTTTATAAATTTTATTTTTCGTGAAGTTTTGCCCACGCGTTGCGGGCGATGATGAGTTCTTCGTTAGTCGGAACGAGTCGGACTTCGATTTTGGAGTCCGGCGTCGAGAGCACGGCTTCGCAGGAGCGCGCGGCGTCGTTGGCGGCCTTGTCGAGTTTGACACCCGCGAAATCCATAGCCGCGAGAATCTTTTCGCGCAGAATCGGATTGTTTTCCGCGATGCCCGCCGTGAACGTAATAACGTCCGCGCCGTTCATTTCCACGAGGAATTGTCCGATGTACTTGCGAATCGCACCGACAAAGACGTCGATAGCCACGGAGGCATCCGTATTTCCGCTTTCGGCGGCGGCGAGCAAGTCGCGCATGTCGCCCTGCGGAAGGTTCGACAGGCCCTTGAGCCCCGATTCCTTCGAGAGGACGCGTTCGACTTCATCGACGCCGAGCTTCAGGTCGCGCGCCAAGTAAATCGCGGCGAAAACATCAAAATCGCCGACGCGATTGTTCTGCGGCAGACCGCTCTGCGGAGTCATTCCCCAAGAAGAATCGATCGCCGTTCCGTTTTGGATGCAGCAGATCGACGAGCTTCCGCCGAGGTGGCAGGAAATGATGCGGAGATTCTTTTCGTTCCCGCGCAATTCGGAGACACGCTGCGAAATGTAGCGGTGCGATGCGCCGTGGAAACCGTAGCGACGGATGCCGTATTCCGCTTCCCAGGCACGCGGCACGGGATAGCGGCGATTGTGTTCGGGCAAGTCGTCGTAAAACGCCGTTTCGAAAGTCCCGATGCAAGGCAGTTCCGGAAACGCCTTGCGGAAACTGCGAATCGCATTCACGTAGGGCGGATTGTGCGCCGGGAAGAGCGTATAAAGCGCTTCCATCGCCGCCAAAACCGGTTCTTCCATGAATTGCGTTCCCGAAATTCCCTTCGCCATCACCGGCTTGAAACCGACAGCCGCCAATTCGCCGAAACCGCCGAGCGCTTTTTCGACAAAAGCAATTGCCGCCGCGTAATCCGGAAATGCCGCAGCACCGCGCACTTCCCCCGCAGAGCCGATTTTGTACTTAAAGGAACCTTCCTCCGCGCCGATGCGTTCAATCCCGCCCGAGGCGAGGACGCGTTCTTCCGGCATCTCGTAAAGCTTGAACTTAAACGAGGTGCTGCCGATATTGGCGACCAGAATCTTGTTTGCCATAGCAGAAAACGGGAACGTTAACAACGATCCGACAGGACGCAGACGCGGCAACTACTTCTTCGCCGGGGTTGCCGTCGAACCGAGGAACTTGCCGAGCTGGCCGAGATCTTCGTGCGGACGCGGAATCACGTGAACGGCGACGACTTCGCCGATCGTGCTCGCAGCCGTAGCGCCGGCTTCAACCGCAGCCTTAACCGCAGCAACCTGCCCGCGAACGAAAACGCAAACGTGACCCGAGCCGATCTTTTCCCAACCGACGAGTTCGACGTCAGCGCTCTTCAGCATCGCATCCGTAGCTTCAAATTGGCAAACGAGACCCTTCGTTTCAACCATTCCAAGTGCTTGTGCAGCCATGATAATTTTCCTTTGTCTTAAATGTTTTCCTAACGCTTCCCGCCGATTAGCCGACGAAGAATTTCAACAGTTCCGGCGACGGACGCGCCATGACGTGCGAGGCAACGAGATTGCCGACGCGCGATGCCGTTTCCTTGCCTGCGTCGACGGCAGCCTTCACGCTTCCGACGTCGCCCTTGATGATCGTCGTAACCAACGCCCCGCCGATGGAGATCGACTTGACGAGCTCGACATTCGCGGCTTTCACCATCGCATCGCTGGCTTCCACCAGGCCGACGTAACCGCGCGTTTCAATAAGTCCGATTGCTTCGCTCATAATTTTTATTTGTTAATTGTTGATGTTTTTTAATGTTAAATGGTTTTACGCTTTGAGAATTTCAACCTTCGTCGCGTGATCCAGATCACAGGCATTCGCTTCGTCCGTGTCGATGTGCACTTCCAACTTGAAGCTCGGATCAATACGTACGGCGACTTCGTCGAAAATCGTCGTGCAGGACGGGGCCGTGATTTTCAGGCGGCACAGGTCGTGATTCTTCAGTCCGTAGAACGCGGCATCCGAAGGCGACATGTGCACGTGACGCATGGCGCGAATCACGCCCTGCTTCAGCTCCAAAATTCCTTTCGGGCCCATGATATAGGCGCCCGGCGTGCCGTCGAGCTCGCCCGACATGCGCGTCGGAATATCCGGAATCCCGAGAGAAACGGCGTCCGTAAACGCCAACTCGATTTGCGACTGCTTACGCGTCGGTCCCAAAATACGCAGATTCGGGATCATACGCTTGCGCGGGCCGATCAGAGTCACCGTTTCCTTCGCGGCAAATTGTCCGTCCTGATAAAGCATCTTGTGGACGTTCAGTTTGTAACCCGGGCCGAAAAGCGTTTCCAAATCTTCCTGCGAAATGTGCATGTGGCGCGCAGAGCTGTTAACGACAACCGTCGGGGCCGGAGCTCCGCCGTTCCCGCCGCCCAAGCGCTTTACAATCGCATTGCGAACCAAAGTCTCAATTGTGGCTCTATCCATAGTGTTACGGGGAAAAATAGGGTTAATTTTTCGTAAATTGAATCACCCGCACGCCGGGCTGTCAAAACTAAAAAGAATTCACATTGTTTCCAAAACAAGAAACTAAATATCCGACCCGGCCCAACTCTCCGCTTTTGGCCTTCGGCAAAACGGAAAAATCCGCCCCGGCGCTCTCGCAAGCGACAAAAGGCGGCAACAAACACTAAGAGCTCAACAGGCTCTACAGTTCCGCTTTCAGAAGCGCATCCAATTCTTCCGGAGGAATAGAAAGTTTCTCATTTAAGAAAGTCTGCATGTCCGGCGGGAGCGGAGCCGTAAACGTGCGGACAAATTCCGGGCTTTTGAATTCGAGCTTTGCAGCATGCAAGGCCTGTCGCGGCAACTCCAACTCCGCATCGTGCCGGGCACCCCAGCCTTTTTCGCAAAATTCCAAGTAGAGGCGCTCGTCACGGCCGTAAAGTTTGTCGCCGACCACGCAATGGCCGATGTGCTGGGCGTGCGCGCGAATCTGATGCTTGCGCCCGGTGTGAAGGGCAACACGAGCCAGCGTGTAGCCGTTGCGGGCAATGAGGGGCTCAAAGAAGCTCACGGCATTTTGGGCGTCCGGCCCTTCCCCGACGCATTGCTTCACCAGCACGGGGCTCCCCGTATCGCGGCGCAGCGGCGCATCCACCAAAGAAGGTTCCCGCAGCTCGCCCTCCAAAATAGCTAAATAGGTTTTGGACACCCAACGGCGTTCAACGGCCTTTTGGGCGCGACTGGCGGCATCGCGATTCAACGCAATGAGAATAATTCCGCTGGTCTCGCGATCGAGGCGGCTGACAAGATGCAGGGTTTCCGCGCCCAGCCATTCCCGCGCGGCGCCGATAAGGCTCGACCACGGTCCGTTCTTGGACGGATGGCAAACCACCCAGCCGGGTTTATTAAAAGCGAGAAAATCCTCATCGCGCTCGACGATCCACGTCGGTAGCTCTTCGGGTTTGATGAGCGGCGCATTGAGCGCTTGCGCGCCGGGCGGATGAAAATTGGCGGGAACTGACTCCATGGATTTTTTATACCCGCGCCGAAAAACAAAGCAAAGGGAAAAATTCTCTTCGGCAACAATGAAGAAACTTACGCCGACGAAACCTCTTTATTTGCTTCACTCGGCAAGGTGCATCTTATAGTGTTTTCGGCTTCATGGATTTATCTTCCGCATACCTTCTCGTCGGCGGCCTGTTCTGCTTGGCGGGCCTCCTGCTCTTCTGTTGCGGCGAACGTCTTGCTGCGCCGCTCAATGCGCTCCCGCGTTCCCGCATAGCCGCCATTCTGCTTTGGTCGGCAGCCCTAACCTGGTTTTTCTACCACCTCGCCGGCATCAGCGAAGTCGATTTGGCCGGGTTCCCGCGTTGGAGCTTTTTCGCCCTTTTCGGCGGCGCCGGTATCCTCGCGTTTAAATTTCTTGAAGACCTGCTCTCGCTACGCGCCATCGCCGTTCTAACCCTGTTTATCTGCAATGAATTGCTGAAAATCGGCTTCGGCCACACGCCCTACTCCGTCGTTCTCGCAGGTACGGCCTACCTGCTGATTGTCGGCGCCCTTTGGACGGGAGCTTCGCCCTACGTCCTCCGCAACGCAATTGCATTTACAACGCAAAATACATCGCGTGCCCGAATTGTCGGCAGCATCCTCTTCCTCCTCGGACTTACCAATTTCACCGCCTCTTTCTTCGTAAAATAACCATGGAAAACTTTAACTCGAAACCGATTTTACTCCTCGTCTCCGGCCCGGCCGGCTGCGGCAAAACCACGCTCTGCGACCGCATGTTGGAGGCCTTTCCGGAAGAAATCTCCCGCGCTGTAACCTGCACGACGCGTGCGCCGCGCGGCAACGAACAAGACGGCGTCGACTACTTCTTTCTCTCGCACGAGGCCTTTGAAGCCGGCGTGCAAAACGGTGATTTTCTCGAGCATGCGCAAGTCCACTCCAATCGCTACGGCGTGCGCCATGCGCAGGTGGAATCCATCCTCGCGGCAGGGAAAAACGTTCTGCTCAACCTCGACGTCCAAGGCGCCGCCACCGTGCGCAAGATCGCAGCCACCAACGCGCGCATCCGCGAAGCCCTGGTTTCGGTCTTCATCATGCCGCCCTCCGTCGAAGAACTGCGCGCCCGCCTCACCGGGCGCGGAACGGATGCTCCCGACGAAATCGAACGTCGCATGTGCGTTGCGCTCGAAGAAATGAAGCGCTGGCCGGAATACGATTACTGCCTGGTCTCCGGCGACCGCGAATCGGACTTCTCCCGCATGCGTTCCCTCTACGCCGCGGCCAAAATGCGCGTCTAATTCTCCCGACAGGTTACACTGCACGAACGGCACCTTTTCACGGGTGCCGTTCTGTTTTTATAAAATCAAAAAAATCGCCGCCACTCCGCCGGAATGCCCGGGAACGTGGCGGCGTTCTGTTCGGATTAAGCTTCCTCGGAAGGCGATTCGCCGTATTTTTCATCGCGAGCGGCATCTTCCGCAGCAACTTGATCAAGCAAATCGATGACGGATACACCATGCGCCACACCCTTATCTTCGACGAAACGGTAGGCCGGCGTGTATTTCAGAATCACGCGCTTGGAGACTTCCATGCGCAGCGTCTTCGAGGCACGCTCGAAAAGTCGGCGCGCCGCGGCGCGGTCTTCCTTTCCGCCGATGACGGAGTAGAAAATGCGTGCTTCACGCAAATCCGGCGAAACATCGACAGCGGTAATCGTAATGCGCACGCTCTCCGTCGGCCAGCGGCGGTGAAGCTGCTCACTGATTTCGAGGCGCAGTAATTCGTTAACGCGAACAGTTCGTTGTGACATTGCTAAAATAAATTGAGTTGGGAGTTAGAGACCGAAGCATTCGAGCAAGCGGGCGAGATCGTCGTTGCCCTGATACTCGATAATGATTTTTCCCGAATGCTTTCCGTGTTTGACATGGACCTTCGTGTGCAAATGCGAACAAAGGTCTTTTTCTATTTTGAAAATTTCTTGGGAAATCTGGCGCACGACGGGCACGTTCTTGTCACCCTGATCTGCGGACTTGCCTTCTTTAATCTTCTTCGCGAGCTTCTCGGCATCGCGCACGCTGCAAGCGGATTCGACAAAGCGGCGAGCGAGCAAAAGGCGCTCCATCTCGTTGTCGATCCCGAGCAGAACCTTCGCATGGCCGACGCTGATTTGGCCCTTGGAAATATAGCCCTGAATTTCGCGGTCGAGCGAAAGCAGGCGCAGGGAATTTGCAATCGAGGAGCGGGCCTTGCCGACGCGCTCGGAAACGGCTTCCTGCGTGAGATTGAAGTCGCGCATCAGGCTGCCGATTCCGAAAGCTTCTTCAATCGGATCAAGGTTTTCGCGCTGGAGATTTTCGATGAGCGTCATCGCCGCGCTGGAAGCATCGCTCGCCTTCATGACGCGCGCGGGAATCGTCTTCATCCCGATAGACTTGCAGGCACGCCAACGGCGTTCCCCCGCGATCAGCTGAAATTCGCCCTTATCTTTTTCGCGCACGACAATCGGCTGCATCAGTCCTTCCGCACGAATGGAATCGGCGAGCTCGTTCAGAGCATCGGCGGCAAAATTGCGGCGCGACTGATTCGGCGACGCGGAAATCGCATCAATCGGCAAATCGCGGAACGGCGAGGCAGGCATATTAGCCGCCGGAATCGGCACAGCAGTCTTCGCAGGAAGCGCAGCGGCCTCCGCATTTCCCGCCGCCGGAGCAACACCGCCCTTCTTAAACGAAGCGTTTACGGCTTTGCTGAGCGCAGATTGAGAAATCAGGTCGTGAATACCGCGACCGTGACCGAGTTTTTTCTTAGGTTGTGCCATGTTGGTGTCGAGAGTGTTTTAGTCTGCCTGCGGGATAACGATTTCTTTGCCGAGCGGAAGGCGATTCGCGTCCAAACCCGGATTCACATAAAGAATCCAAGCGATCTTGGAACGCTGCTCACGCGCAATCTTCGAAAGTGTGTCCCCGGACTTAACTTTGTACTGAATACCCTTGGCCGGAAGATCTTTCGGCTCCTTAAGCGGCGTGGAGG
>JAFYWY010000043.1 GCA_017546455.1 Opitutales bacterium | reverse complement strand
TTTTATTGCAGGGTGGAGCAGCTCGGTAGCTCGTCAGGCTCATAACCTGAAGGTCTTAGGTTCAAATCCTAACCCTGCACCCAATTTCAAAAGCCCGCAAATCCGCATAAACAAAAGGATTGCGGGCTTTTTCGTGTCTTTCGGAATTTACTCGAAAGTGACGGGAAACGCCCGGAAACGTCTGTTTCTTGCAGGAGTTTTTCCACTTTTTCTCCGCTGCTGATTTAAATAGAAAATGCCTCACCGGGGAAATGCGGTGAGGCGTTTTTATTGTCGCGTCGGGGGCTTCCGCTTTGGGGCGAAAGGAGTCCGGCGGTGCTTTAGTGCTTGGCTTTAGCGAGCTTTTGCGCGATGGCGAAGCGGGCGACGGCTTCGAGGCGTTCGAGCTCAGCGGGATCGATTTCCTTTTGGTGGCGGGCGGCCTCGAGGGCAGCTTCGGCACGGCGTTGCGCGTCTTCCACGGCGGAAAGATCAATCGCTTTGACGTCGATGGCGGCTTCGGCGAGTACGCTCACGCGATCGGCGAGTACGCGCGCGTAGCCTTTGTCGACGGCGAGCTTTGTCGTTCCCGCGGCAGTCGCGACATTGATTTCTCCGGGCTGAATCTCTGCCGTCAGCGGAATGTGTCCGGGCAGAATCCCGAGTTCACCCGCCGTTGTCGGAAGCGTCACGGAATTGACGTTTTCCGCCTGATAAACAATGCCTGTTGGGGTGATAATTTCAAATGAAAGAGCCATAAAAGTAAAAACTGATAACTGATATCTGATAGGTTTTTCTTGTTTGAAGCTGATAACAAATTTTGTCGTAAGGGATTTTATTTCTCGGGGCTTGCTCCTCCTTTTTTCGCCGTCTTTACGGAGGCAGAAAGAATCTTTGCCAGTTCCAAGGCCTCCGGATAGATAGACTGAAATTCGCGTTCCGACAGGTACTCGCCGGCAGAAAGGAGGGTTAGCCAATACTGAGTTTCGTTTGCTTCCTTCAAGGCGATATTAAGTTTGTGTATGAAGTCCTTACGACTTTGGGCATTCCATGCTTCATGGACATTTGCGCCGATGCTCGTTGCACTCCTCACAAACTGCTTCGAAAGAACAAACTCTTTTTTCTCTTCCGTCAGATACCGATAGAGCTTTACCGCACGTATCGCAAAAGACGTTGTTTTCTCTCGCAACATGCTCATGGTAAAACCTATCAGTTATCCGTTATCAGTTCTTCCTTTAAAAAACTTATTGTTTTTTCGCTGATGCAATCACTTCGTCGATGGAGCCTTTCATGTAGAAATGCTGTTCGGCGATGTCGTCCACTTCGCCCTTGAGGATGGTGTCGAGCGAGCGAACAGTGTCGGCAATCGAGCAGTACGCGCCGTTCATCCCCGTGAACTGTTCCGCGACGTGGAACGGTTGGGAAAGGAACTTCTGGATCTTACGTGCACGGGAGACGGTGAGCTTGTCTTCGTCGGAAAGTTCGTCCATCCCGAGAATCGCGATAATGTCCTGCAAGTCTTTGTATTTTTGCAAAACGGCTTGGACTGCACGGGCGACGCGGAAGTGGTCTTCGCCGACGATTTGCGGCGTGAGCGCCTGCGAGGTTGAGGCGAGCGGGTCGACGGCCGGGTAAATCGCGAGCTCGGCGATTTTTCGGTCGAGAACGATGGTCGAGTCCAAGTGCGCGAAGGTGTTTGCGGGAGCAGGGTCGGTCAAGTCGTCCGCGGGAACGTAAACGGCCTGGAACGAGGTGATGGAACCTTTTTTCGTCGAAGTAATACGTTCCTGCAGGTTGCCCATTTCGGTTGCGAGCGTCGGCTGATAACCGACAGCGGACGAGGAGCGGCCGAGGAGTGCGGAAACTTCGGAACCTGCCTGCGAGAAGCGGAAAATGTTGTCGATGAACAAAAGCACGTCTTGGCCCTTTTCGTCGCGGAAATATTCCGTCATGGCGAGAGCGGTCAACGCAACGCGCATACGTGCTCCCGGCGGTTCGTTCATCTGTCCGTAAACGAGTGCGACCTTCGATTTTGAAATGTCGTTGGTGTCGATAACGCCGGACTCGCACATTTCGCGGTAGAGGTCGTTACCTTCACGGGAACGTTCACCGACCCCCGCGAACACGGAGTAACCGCCGTGCGCTTTCGCGATGTTGTTGATGAGCTCCATGATGAGAACGGTTTTGCCGACCCCGGCACCGCCGAATGCGCCGACCTTACCGCCCTTGACGAAGGGGCAAATCAAGTCGATGACCTTAATGCCCGTTTCGAGCAGTTCCGCGCCGGTGCTTTGTTCAACCAGCGGCGGCGGGTTGCGGTGGATCGGGTATTTTTTCGTGAAATTCACAGTGCCCTTGCCGTCCACGGGGTCGCCGGTGACATTGAAAATGCGACCGAGCACGCCTTCGCCGACGGGGGCCTGAATCGGCGCGCCCGTATCAACGACTTCCATGCCGCGCACGAGGCCGTCCGTCGTGCTCATCGCGACCGCGCGAACGACGCCCGCGCCGAGGTGTTGTTGCACTTCGAGGACAAGGCGCGTCGGAACGCCGTTAAGCACGTAATTCACTTCCAACGCGTTGTAAATCGCGGGAATGTTTTTTTCGTCAAATTGCGCGTCCACAACCGCGCCGATAATCTGAGTAACTGTTCCTTTGTTCATAAATTTTTAGGGGTTTGTTGGGTTTTGTTGATAAAAGTTTTCCCGTGGATAAACACGGATTTTCACGAAGGTTTTTCAATTAAATCGACGATAAGGGGAACATGATCACTATAGTTCAACCATTCGACATTCTGTTCAATCGTGAGCCTACAAGACAAATCAGAAAACGCATAATCAATGTGATATGGCTTTTCTTGCTTACGATACATGAAAAATGTCGGTGTTTTTTCTTGTCCGAAATTCTCGCCTGTTTGCTTATGATAAATGCTTTCTATTCCGCAATTCTTAAATTCGGAAACCAGACCAGAATGCGTCCTCCTCCCATGCTTATAATCCCAACAGGAATTACTGTTAAAATCCCCCAAAATCAAAATATTTGATAATTTGGATTTGTGAAATTTCATGAATGGGAAAATATCCTCCACGTAGTTATTACATGCCCAAACTGCCAATAAAGTGAATGAATTATCTATCCTACAAGGTAAAAAATAGTCCAATCCGAAATCACCCCACACCTCCGAAGCAATTTGAGTTTTCGCTTTTGCAAAAACACCAAGGCCGCGATTTTCTCCAATCCAAAGATGATTTTCTGAAAATTTGCGAAATGCGGAATCATTATATTTCTTCGGGTTTCGGCATTCTTGTATGACAAAAACATCCGCATTAAATCTTTCCAGAAGATGATATTTCTTCTGGAAACCGTCGCCACAATTCCACGAAACGATCCTCATTGCACCTCCTCCCTCGCGACGCCGTCCACCGACACGCTCCCGCAAAAGCGGTTACAAACCGCTTCTCCCATGCGAGAAATTCTGTGAATGAGTGCGTTCATTTTTACAAACGTCTCTTTAAGCTTTAAGCATTAATCTCTCAACTTTCCTCATCCCGCATTGGAGGCGGCGAGTTCGTTGATTTCGTTCGTGATGGCAGCCTGGCGGGCCTTGTTGTATTCGAGCGAGAGGGACTCGACGAGGTTTTTCGCGTTGTCCGTCGCGGCTTTCATCGCGACCATGCGCGCAGATTGTTCGGAAGCCTTTGCCTCCAAAATCGCCTGGTGCAAACTTTGTTTGAAAAACAGCGCGGGCAGCCCTTCGAGAATCGTTTTCGCATCCGGAGCGAACGCCATTTCGCGGTCGTCTTCGAGCAGCTTGAAGGTTTCTTTTTTGCCCTGCACGGCAAATTGTGCCTGCATGCGTTCCTCCAAATTCACGAGCGGAACGAGCGTCGAAATCGTCGGCACCTGCACGATCGTATTTTTGAACTGCGAAAGGACGATTTCAATCGTGTCGATGGTTCCCGCGAGGTATTCCTTAATCAAAAATTCCCCGATCGGGCGCACCTCGGAAAAGTTCACGCGGTCGCTCACGGAAAAGTCTGCGACGAGATCGCGCTTCGAACGTGCCACGAACTGCGTGGCTTTTTTCCCGACGGTGAAAAACTTCGCCGGTGTTCTTGCGGGTACCTGTTTGTTCAAAAAGCGGAACAGGTTGGAATTGAGACCGCCGCAAAGCCCCTTGTCCGTCGCGATGACGACAATCCCGCGCGTTTTCACGGGGCGCTCCTGGATTAGCGGATGCGAAAAATCTCCCGACAAATCAAGCCCGCGCAACGCCGTCGCCAAAATCCGCGAAAGCAGAATTGCGTACGGCCGCCCGGAAGTCGCGGCATCCTGCGCGCGGCGCATTTTCGACGACGCGACCAGTTGCATCGCGCGCGTGATTTGCCCGGTGTTCGTCACCGAACGAATACGATTTCGAATTTCTCGTAAGCCTTTAGCCATTTGAAAAAAGATTAAAGCTTAATGCTTAAAGCTTAAAGAAGGTGTAAGTTTTAAGAAAAAGCAGTTTAAGGTTGAGTTGATTGTTTGTTGCGACGGAGTCCGCTAAGCATTCTCGCAATTTCCTGAATAAGTCCGCCTAAGTCCTCAAAGTGTTCCCGCGAAATGTATTCCAAATCCTCTGCCAATTGAAGTTGGCAGAAAACTTCCATCAACGAACCGTAAGCGATTTCGATGAAGCGGATTTGGTCTTTCGGCGATTCCTTTGCACTTCCTTCGGCAATGTTTGAAGGAACAGAAATCACGGCACGCCGTAATTGATCCGCCAGCGAAAAACGCTCCGCTTGCGGGAACAACTCCAATACAGCGTAAACGCGTTTCACCAGCTCGCGCGACTTCTGCCACACGAGCAACTTTTGAAACGAGAAAAACGTGTTGGGGCTTTCCATTCTCAAACTATCTTTAAGCTTTAAGCATTAAGCTCTAAGCTTTTAGCCGGCATAGGCCGCTTTCCACTGTGAACACGCGGCTTTGATCTTGCCTTCGAGCTCGTCGTCGAGTTTCGCCTTGGTGCGGATTTCCGTGAGGACATCCTTCGCGGAGGTTTCGAGGTATTCCTGGAGCGAAAGTGAGGCGGCAAGCGTTTTTTCGCGCGGGAGGTCAGCGAAGAAATCGTGCTGCATTGCCCAAATCAACGCGATTTGCGATGCGACGGGTTTCGGTTCGCCGGGGCCTTGTTTGAAGAGCTCGACGAAACGGTCGCCCTTGTCGAGAATCGTTTTCGTCGCCGCATCGAGATCGCTCCCGAACTGCGCAAACGCCGCCATTTCGCGGTACTGCGCGAGCTCGCCTTTAACCTTACCCGCGACTTGCTTAAACGCCTTAATCTGGGCGGAAGAACCGACGCGGGAAACCGACAAACCGACGGAAATGGCCGGGCGCACGCCTTGGTTGAACAAGTCCGTCTGCAAGAAGATTTGCCCGTCCGTAATCGAAATCACGTTGGTCGGAATGTATGCGGAGACGTCGCCGGCCTGCGTTTCGATAATCGGGAGTGCCGTGAGCGATCCTTTTCCCGTCAGACGCGCAGCGCGTTCGAGCAGGCGCGAGTGCAGATAGAAAACGTCGCCCGGATAAGCTTCGCGGCCGGAGGGACGTTTCAGAATCAAAGAAATTTGGCGATACGCGGCGGCGTGCTTTGACAAGTCGTCGTAAACGACGAGCGCGTCCATTCCGTTTTCCATAAACCATTCACCGATTGCTGCGCCCGCGAACGGGGCGTACATTTGGTTCGCGGCATTTTCCGACGCACCCGCAACGACAATCACGCAGTATTCGAGCGCCCCCGCCTTTTCAAGTGTCGCGATCAGGCGCGCCACGCTGGAATTTTTCTGTCCGACAGCGACGTAAATTGAGTAAACCGGACGGAAATTCGGATCACCGGAAGCCAAGCCTTCGCGATTGATGCGCGCTTGGTTGATAATCGTGTCAGTCGCAATCGTGGTCTTGCCCGTCGAGCGGTCACCGATGATGAGCTCGCGTTGGCCGCGCCCGATCGGAATCATCGCGTCAATCGGCATGATTCCGGTTTGAAGCGCCTGATTGACGGGTTCGCGCGGCATAATCCCCGGAGCGATTTTTTCAATGGGTGCGCGTTCGGCAGCGTTGATCGGGCCTTTGCCGTCCACCGGATTCCCGAGTGTATCGACGACGCGTCCGAGCAATTCCTTGCCTACTGGAACGCTGAGCAGGCGACCCGTCGTTTTACAGGTCATGCCTTCCTTGAGCGTCGAAGTGTCGCCCATGACGACGACACCGACGATGTCCTGCTCCAAGTTGAACGCGATGCCTTCGAGCCCGTTTTCAAATGCGAGCATTTCCGTCATCTGCGCTTGGGAAAGCCCGTCCACCTTTGCCACGCCGTCGGCAAGCTCAACGATTGTTCCGACATTGGCCTTTTCGGGTTTAGCGTCGAGCGAAGCAATCGCCGACCGAATATCATCAAGAATCTGACTCATAGTTGTTGTTTCGTTTTAAGTTTTTTTGTTTTTATTAAATGTTTTTGGGAAACGCTGCGCAGCAATCCAAGTAAAGCACAATAAGGAGAAAAAGCACTGCCGCAAAAAACAGAATATTGGAGGTTTTTCGATATTTGCCTTTGACGAAGCCGAAAAGCGATAACACCCACGCCAAGAAAGCAAAAAACGCCGTCGGCCAAAAACCTAAAAGACAAATCGCCGACATCCAATTGAGAAGCTCGTTGCTTTCGGGGATTCCCGGCTTATTCCAATTCGCAGGCAAGAAGCCTAAGCCGGCCATACAGACAATATTTGCAATGGCCGCGACCAAAAGCAACTTGTAGCAAAAACTCCCGTATGCGGAATCCGCACGTTCCCGCGAGACGTTCTCCACTTCTGAAATTCTGTTTTGTCCGCCTCTCATTTTCCGTCCTCCTGTTTCGGGCGTTTGCGCCAGCAGATGAATTGCTTCGCATCGGGATCCCCGAGGTATTTTTTTAGGACAATGTCTCCGGATTCATCGGAAACAAAAATCTCAAAAACGCTACCGTTGCCGCGAAACTCCAGAACTGCGTTTTCATGCGCAGGGAAATCGCTGATTAATTTCCACTTATTTGCTTTAGCCTTGGCGTCGTCTTCACGAAGTTCCGAGAGCCACGCATTGTATTTAGCTAAATCAAGTTCTGTGACGATTGTCGTTCCGTCGGCGTTTAGCGTAAATGCGTCCGTTCCCGGATAAATCACGCCGTCGTCCGTTTCGACAGAGGCAAGAAACCACGTTCCGACGAAGTCCTCCCGCGAAACTTTTTCAAGCGGCATCGGTTCGTAGCCGAGCGTTGTACGATTCACGACAATCGCGGCTATTACTAAAGCAAAGAAAGCTCCGACACCCAGCGTGAACATGGTGCCTGCGCCGACTATGAAGCCGAGTGTGAACGCAGGCATCCGGCGCCACCAAGATTGTTTTGGCGGGAGCGGCGACGGAACTGTCGGTGTTTCGGACATTGTTTCCTTGAAAACCTTACGCGGAAGCGAGGGAGGCGCGGAGGCGGGCGAGCGTGCCCGCGAGGGAGGCGTCGTAGACATCGTCGCCGACTTGAACGCGAAGTCCGCCGAGGAGTGCGGTATTTTCCGTGGCGACGGGCGCAATCGGGCGGTTATAGAGCACGGAAAAATGCGCGGCGATAGCCTTGGCGGTTCCTGCGTCGAGCGTTCCCGCGTATTCGATACGCGCTTCGGAGAAGCGCAGCTCGCGGGCGATCACGGCATAAAACGCTTCAAGAATCGGACGCAACTGTGCCGGCGGGAACGCCTTGGGGAGTTCCGCGAGCACGGCTTTGACCCGCGCGGCATCAATTTGCCCGTTTGCCCCGCGCGAGAGCTCCGCGAGCTTTGCCGTCACTTTCTGTAAATTTTTATCTTTTTTAGCCATTTCGTTTTAGAAATTTATTTTTGAGAGAAACCGCGCATTTCACGAATGAACACGCATTTTATTCCGGAGGCTCGAGCGCGAGGCCTTCATTTTGTGCAAGCGCCTGACGCTCCCGTTCAATTTGCGGAATTCCTTTCGGCGGGCACGGCAAATCCTCCGGCAATGTTCCGCCAAGTTCCTGAATTGTTTTTCGTACTTTTTGTCCGACTTCGTAGTGCGCCGCGTTTGCTTGCGACTTCCCGGCGATATTTTCGCGGCGAATTTTTTCTTCAGCCTGGGTTGCGCGGAAGAGATTGGCCGCAAGCTCCGTACTTCCCATGTGGTCGAGTATTTTCTGGCTCTTTTTTAAGCCCTTGTGCGCGTGAATCGCTTTCGCGTCCATGCCGCCGTAAAGGCCTTTATAGCCATGGTTTTGGAATATCGCGTAATCCAGCTCGGTGCGAACGCCGGCTCGCTTTGCCGTTTCGACAAGCGCTTTGTTGTGTTCCCGCAATTCGTTTCGCAAAAACAGACGACGATCTTCTTCGCTGAGCGCCTTAAAGGCCGCATCGTCGGCAAGCTCTTGGCGGCGTGTCTGAATTGCAAAATACGTTTGTCCGAGTGCAATAACCGGCTTCGACGGGTCGCCGTTTTGTACGATGAGGTAACACGCGTAGCGCGAAAGATGATAATCTTCGATTTTACGGGAAGATCCGGAGCCGAGCCGTACCATTTTCACCTCAAGGTGAAAATGATCCGAAGCCTTTGCCCCTGCGGTTTCGCAGGCGGTTTGGGCTCGAACGATTAGTTCTTTGAATTTTTCCCAGCGGCTGTATTCCAGGGCGGGGAAAAGCTCTCGCGCAGACCAATACTCCCCGCCTTCGGCAGTGGTGTGTCGGAGCGCTTCAAACGTTTGATTATGTTTTTCGGGAACTGTCATGAGTCTTTTATCTACGAATTTTTCAGAGCTTTCAAACATTTGTGTCTGTCCTGGAAAAATTCGTGCTCATCTGCGGAATTCCTTCTCCTTAAACTCTAATCTTTAAGCTTTAATCGCTTTCGCGGCCGCTTCGGCGAGGCGGGATTTTTCTGCGGCGGGAAGGTCGCGTGCGAGGAGCTTGGCGGTCGTTTCGACGACGAGCGCGGCCACTTCGCCCTTGAGTTCGGCGAGCATCTTTTCCCGTTCCCGTGCGATATTTTCCGTTGCGCGCTTTTCAGTTTCCTCGGCGCGGGCGATGGCGTCCTGTGCAGCCTTCTCAACCGTTTCCTTGGCGGACTTGCGGGCGGCTTCGATTACGGCGGCGGCCTCCTGCGCAGCCTGCGTCATTTTGGCCTTATAGTCGGCTTCGGACTGCGCGAGCTTCGCCTTCATGTCCTCGGAAAACTGCAGGCCTTCCGCGATTTTGGACTGACGTTCGGCGATGGTTTGCATCAGCGGACGGAAACCGAAATACCACACGACGAGCGCAAGCACGGCGAAGCTGATGATTTGGACGACGAGCGGTCCGGCTTCGATGCCGAACTTGGTCGTTACCTGCGTAAATTTGTTTCCGCCTTCGACGGCGGGAGCGGCACTGGCCAGAATTTGAGCAAACATTTCTTAACTTGATTAAAGTGAATAGGGAATAGTGAATGGTGGATAACCGTAGCTATTCACCATTCACTATTCACTGATTTTCTTACGCCAGGAAGAGCACGTAGAACGCGATAGCTTCGGCAAGAGCCATGCCGAGAATCGCGAGAACGAGGATCTTCCCGAATGCGCCCGGATTGCGTCCGACGGCTTCGACGGCCTTGCTGCCGACCCATCCGACGCCGATGGCTGCCGCAGCGCAACCGAGTGCGATGTGGAGGCTTCCGTCAACGGCCGCAGCCGCTTGTGCGAGGAGTGCTGTAATCATGTTGTTATACCTTTGGTTTGTATTGTTATTGCGGATTCCGGCGTGGACACTCGCGGCATCCTCCCGCGCGGAAAAAGGGATTAAATAAGGCAGAAGTGATAGTTGATAACTGATAGGGGTAACACTTATTCGTTATCAGATTTGCCTTCTAACTTTCTTCTTCGTGGCTATCGTCGTGGTTCGTAATCAGGCCGATGTAAACCGCCGAAAGCAGGGTGAACACGAGGGCTTGTACGACGCCGACGAGAATTTCGAGGAAGTAAAATGCCGTAAAGTAGCCGGTCGAGTGCATCAGCGTTTCGCCGCCGAAAACATTCCCGAAGAGACGGAACGAGAGCGAGACCGGGCGGAAGATAATCGAGATGATTTCAATGAACCCGACCGCGAAGAACACGAGCGAGAGGAAGTAATAAACCGCGGCGGGAACGTCACGCTTGTCCGCCTTGTTGCCGAACCAGTCAAAGAGCACGGCTTTCGGACCGGCGTATTTGAAAATCAGGATTGCCCACGCACCGAAAGAGACAAGTGCCAGGCCGAGCGTACCGTTCATGTCTGCGCCGAGTGCGCGGAACAGCGGGATGAAGTGCTCCGTCGTCGTACCGTCGGCGGAGACGGCGGTTTCGTGCCAGCCGATGGTCCCGACCCCCGGAATCAGCCCCGCCCAATTCTGCGCGAGGATAAAGAAGAAGAGGCAAATCAGCAGCGGGAACGCCGCCGGGAACGCTTTTTTCCCGAGAATCGGCTCCAAAATGTCTTTGAACATGCCGATGACGGTTTCGATGGCGTACTGTCCCTTCGAGGGAATCAGCTTCGGTTTCCCGCAGGCGAGACGAATCAGCACGATGAGCAGAATCGCCACAATCCACGCCGTCACGATACTATTCGTAATCGGGAGCGAAAATCCGTCCCAAAGCGGGATTTCAAAGAGCTTTTCTGCGGCTTCCGTTGCGGCCGAGGCGACGGGCGATGCCATCAGCAACGCCGCGATGCAGGGGAAAAATTTCATCAAACGAGTCATAAATTTTGCAGAGTCCATTTTAAGCCTCGCCGCCGATTTGTAAAACGTGTTTTCGCGGCGGCACGAAGCTTCGTCCCGAAAACGACGTTCGGACTTAAAACAGCGAGAGCTGGCGGTCTTCGCGCGGCGGGACCGGCGGGCGCGCTTCGGCGGCGGCGTCACGGATTTTCGCTTTGCCGGTACGCGGTTTGGCAGGCCTCTTGGCCGGTTCTTCGGCGAGGGTTTCGGCTGGGGTGCTTTCCTCCGAAATCGCGGGGGCGTTTTTCGGCGGATGCGGATCCTTGAAGGAAATCGACGCACCCTCGAGGTCGGAAAGGATTTCGTTGGCGCGGGAGACGACGCTTTCGGGCAGGCCGGCGAGGCGGGCGACGTGAATCCCGTAGGAGCGGTCGGCTGCGCCGGGGATGACCTGGCGGACGAAGATGATTTCGTCGTTCCATTCTTTGACGGCGACGCAGAAATTTTTGAGGCGCGGGAGGGTGTCGGCAATGCGCGTCAGCTCGTGATAGTGCGTCGCGAAAAGGGTGCGCGGTCCGGCAGGGCCGTTTCCGTGGAGGTATTCGGCGACGGCCCAAGCGATGGAAAGCCCGTCGTAGGTCGAGGTGCCGCGGCCGATTTCGTCGAGAATGACAATGCTCTTGGGGCTCGCATTATTTAAAATGTTGGCGGTTTCGTTCATTTCGACCATGAACGTGGAGTTCCCGCGGGCGAGTTCGTCGGAGGCGCCGACGCGGCAGAAAATGCGGTCGGCGAGTCCGACATGAGCGGATTTGGCGGGGACCCAGCAACCGATTTGGGCGAGCAGAGCGATGAGGGCGACCTGGCGGATGTACGTTGATTTACCTGCCATGTTGGGGCCGGTAATCAAATTGATTTGCGCGTCCGAGGCTTGCAGGGCGGTGTCGTTCGGCACGAAATGCTGGGAAACGCCCGGGCGGTGGAGCATTTGTTCGACGACGGGATGGCGGCCGAGGGAAATTTCGAGGACATCGGAGTCGTCGACGGTCGGGCGGCAGTAATCCCAGATTTGCGCGAGTTGGGCCCAGCCGGCAAGGACGTCGATTTGTGACAGGGCGGCGGCGCTTTCGGAAAGGCTTTCGGTTTGGGCGATGGTTGCGGCGACGAGTTCGGCGTAAAGATCGGCTTCCTGGGAGGAAACGAGTTCGTCGGCGTGGAGGATTTCGCTTTCTTTTTTGCGGAGCTCGGCGGTCGTGTAGCGTTCGGCGTTGACGAGGGTCTGGCGGCGGATGAAGGCTTCGGGAACGCGCCCGGTGTTGGATTTGGAGACCTCGATGTAGTAGCCGAAAGCGTTGTTGTAGCGGACGCGCAGGTTTTTGATTTGCGTGCTTTCCTGCAGGCCGGCTTCGTACTCGGCGAGCCAGGTTTTGCTGTTCGTACGGATGTCGCGCAGTTCGTCGAGGCGGGCGTTGTAGCCGCTACGGATGGCGCCTTCGATGGTGCTCGGCAATTCTTCTTCCAAGGCTGCCTCCAAGAGGTCCCGTAGCTGTGCGTGCTCGGAAATTCTGGCGGCGAGCGCGTTGATGACCGGCGAACCGAGGTAGGCGAGTTCCTGCTTGATTTCGGGGATGCGGCGGAGTGTTTCGCGGATGGCTCCGAGTTCCCGCGGCGTGCGCATGTGGTTTTGCAGGCGCCCCAGAATGCGGGCGATGTCCTTGACGTAGGCCAGAGCCGTGCGAACGCGTTCGGCGCTCGACGGGTGGTCGACGAATGCGGCGACGCCCTCCTGGCGTTCCCGGGCGATTTCGACTTTGCGCGGCGGTGCGGCGAGCCATTGTTCGAGCAGGCGCGCGCCCGCGGCGGTGTGCGTGTAGTCAATCGCCGCAAGGAGCGAGCTTTCGCGGGTGCCTGCGGCGGACTTAAAGAGCTCCAAATTGCGCGTCGAAGCGGCGTCAATCAGCAGGGTTTCGTCGCTGCGCAGTTCCGAAATTTTTCGTAAAAAGGAGGGCGATTCGCAGAGCGTTTCCGTCAGGTAGGCCAAAAGTGCACCCGCCGGGCCGAGGGCCGGGTGGTTTTCCGCGACACCGAAGCCGTCGAGGCTGTTGACGTTCAGTGCTTTTTGCACCGAGCGGCGGCCGCCTTCGGCATCGAATTTCCAGTCCGGCATTCGCGTGATGAGGTTCCACTCGATGATCGGTTCCAGGTAGTCGGGGGCGTTGCCCTGTTGCCAGGATTCCGGAATGAGGATTTCGCTCGGGCGGATGGCCTGTAGCGTGGCGACCAGCTTCTGCGGCTCGCGGGACGTGGCGACGTAAAAATCGCCGGTCGTCGCGTCGATCCAGGCGGCGTGAAGGCCGCGCTTGTTTTCGTCGACGGCGAGGATGTAATTATTACTTTTGGCGTCGAGCTGGGTTTCGTCGAAATTGGTGCCCGCGGTGACGATGCGGACGATGGCGCGCGGGACGAGTTTGCCCGCCTGCGGCGTCTCGGTTTGCTCGCAAATGGCGATTTTTACGCCGGCTTTCAGGGCTTTGGCGAGGTAATTGCTCAGCGCATGATATGGCACGCCGGCGAGGGCCGCGCCGCCGCGCTTCGTAAGCGTAATCCCGAGGATTTCGGCGCCGCGTTCGGCATCTTCGCCGAACATTTCATAGAAGTCGCCGCAACGGAAGAACAATAGGGTGTTTGCGGGGAGTTTTTCCCGAAAAGCCCAGTATTGCTTCATCATCGGTGTTGCTGCTGTGTCGTTCGCCATGTTGAGACTGAGTTTCCTTTTTTAGGCGCGTTCCCGCAAGCGGAAAGAAACACCTGCCGGCCGGGGCGCTTTTTGCGTAGAATGTTTTTGCCTTTGGGCCGGGGTTTTTGTCAAAATTTCCGCCGATGAGAAGCTTGCTTGAAAAAATATCCCAAGTTCGTGTTTTGGTTGTCGGCGACGTGATGCTCGACCACTATGTCCACGGTGACGCGACGCGTATTTCCCCCGAGGCTCCGGTTCCCGTGGTCCATGTTGCCAAGGACCGCTACGTGACGGGCGGTGCCGCGAATGTCGCGCTGAATATTTGCTCGCTCGGAGCGAAGGCATCGCTTTGCGGACTTTGCGGCAATGACGAGGCGGGCAGCAAGCTTCGCTCGATTCTCGGTGCGGCGGCGATTGACTACCCGGAAGCGTTTTGCCGCGACGGGCTTTCGACGATTATCAAATCGCGCGTCGTCGTCCGCAACCAGCAGCTCTGCCGTATCGACCGCGAGCAGGCGCCCGAGCATTATGCGCTTTGCGATGCCGGCGTCCGCGAAAAACTGTTTGAGGAAATTCGCCGTGCGGACGCAGTTATCGTTTCCGACTACGCGAAAGGTGCCATCGATTTGGATATTCTCACGCAGATTTTGGCACTTGCCGAGGAAAGCGGAACGCTCGTTTCGCTCGACCCGAAGCCGCGCCGCCGCCTGCCGTTCAAAAACGTCGGCCTGATTACACCGAACAAGAGTGAGGCCATCGAACTGGCGGATCTGCAGAACGAATTGCGCCCGGATGAGTTTCCCGCCGAGGAAATCTGTAAGCGCATTTGGGAAAAGCACCGCCCGAAGGAACTCGTTATCACCCTGGGTGCGGACGGTATGCTGCTCTCCCGCGAAGGCAAAATTTGCAAGTGCATCCCGACCTTCGCGCGGGAAGTTTTCGACGTCTCGGGTGCCGGCGACACCGTAATTGCCTCGCTGACCTTGGCGCTGGCTGCGGGAACGCCCCTCGAAGAGGCCGCGCATTTCGCGAACACGGCGGCGGGCATCGTCGTCGGCAAGTTCGGAACGGCGACCGTCACGCCGGAGGAAATCCTCGCCTTTAAGGCTTAATTTTCTAATAACGCAAAGGGAGAAAACGGACATGAAGCGCTTCTTGTGGGCTTGTCTTTGGACTCTGCTGAGCTGCCTGGGATGGGCGGCGGAATCCGCGGCAGATTTTTCCGGCGTCAAAAAAAGTGATTTTCAGGCGGCGGAAATGCGTTCGGTGTTTACGGACGAATTCTGCCACAAGCTGAAAAAGGGCGTGAAGGCCGAGCAGGTGAAGCGCCTCAAAAATCCCGTCCTGCGGGACATGGCGACGCGGATGCTCAAAGGCGATTATCAGGACAAAATCCACCGCCGGACGCGGAAGTACCGTCCGTACTATCCCGTGGACGCGCTCGCGCAGGAGCTGCGCACGAGCTTTTACAGCCGCTACGAAAACCCGACGGGCGTTTATTTCCGGGCGGGCGAGACCGCGGTTCTTTTTGTCGGCGCGATTCCGAAAGGTGAGAAGATTGCGTTGAAAGTGCATTGTTTTGACCGCGAAGGCTACGGGGCGGAGCGCGTCTATCCGCTCGAAAAAGGCGTGAACGTGATTCCCGTCGAAATCAACGGACAAAGCTATATTCAATATTACACGGAAAACCTGAACGCGGAGGCCGTTTCGATCAATATCGCGACCGGGCATGCCAACGGTGTTTTCACGAACGGGCCCAAGAGCTCGAACGAGGAATGGGTGAAGCTGCTCGAAAACGTGCAGGGCGATTGTATCGACATTGTCGGCAAGCG
This sequence comes from Opitutales bacterium, assembly GCA_017546455.1. Classification (GTDB taxonomy): domain Bacteria; phylum Verrucomicrobiota; class Verrucomicrobiia; order Opitutales; family UBA953; genus Spyradosoma. Next base: position 4,657 of record JAFYWY010000043.1, on the reverse strand, counting down.
CGTCCACCTGATTTATTGCGCCGAGACGATGAAAAAGGTCTGTCCGAAAAACGGCCTGGAGCTCATCGACGCGTACGACGAAATCATCCGCTGCCAGCAGGAAGACATCATGGGGCTGACGCAGTTTAAGCGCCGCCGCCCGAATCACATGCTCGGGCGCACGATGTGGAAGGGCTTCATGCATGCCGACGGCATGGGCGCGGCGTTCCACGACAACACGATGGACGGCATTGCCGATCCGGCGAAGGTTTACGATCAGGCCTGGGGTATTTCGCACGAATTCGGCCACGTCAACCAGACGCGCCCGCTGATGATGTGGGTGTGCACGACGGAAGTGACGAACAATATTTATTCCTGCTGGGCGAATTTTAAGCTGAACCCGCAGTCCATGCGCCTGGAGCACGAGCGCTGCCCTTCCCGCGACGGCGACGGCAATTTCATCGGCGGGCGCTTCAATTGTTTCCTGAATTCCGCTTTGGTTCACGGTGAACAGTGGCTCTGTCAGAAGGGGCCCGACAAGATGGAAAATTACGAAAACGGCGGCGACCACTTCGTGAAGGTGGCTCCGATGTGGCAATTGCAGCTTTACATGAACGCTGCCGAGCGCGGGCCGAAGGATTTTTATCCGCAGATTTTCGAAATGGCACGCAAAGACGAAGTGCCGAAAACGAAGGACGGCAAGGCGGACAACGGTGCGATGCAGTGCGCCTTTATGAAAAAAGCCTGCGACGTCGCCAAGCAGAACCTGATGCCTTTCTTCGAAGCCGTCGGGATGCTCAAGCCGATCGACAAAGAGCTCGACGACTACGTGCGCGGCCAGCTCACGATTACGGCGGCCGACTGTGCGAAGCTCAAAAAGTACGGCGAAAAATACCCTGCTCCCGCCAGCCCGGTCATTTATTATATTACGGCGACGAACGCGGAAATCTTCAAAACCGGCGCTCCGGTCAAGGGAAGCAAGGGGGCCGGCGTTGAAGAAAGCGACGGCGGGAAGCGACTGACTTTTTCGCACAAAAAGTGGAAAAACGTCGTCGCGTTTGAAACCTACGCGGGCGACAAATTGGTGCGCGTTTCGATGAGCGGCTTGGATTCCAAGGACAATTCCTCGACGCTGGTCATTTATCCGGAAGGCGCGACGCGTGTCGAAGCCGTCGGCTGGGACGGCAAGCGTGTGCTCGCTTACGGGAAGCCGGCTCCCAAGAAATCGCCGAGATAATCCGGCTTTCGGTGTTTTGTGATGAGTGCTGAGTTTCCGCAGGTTCCCGGCTATCGCTTGCTTCGCAAGATCGGTTCCGGCGGTTTCGGCACGGTCTATCTGGCGCAAAAGGTCGGGGCCTTCGATTATGTCGCCCTCAAGTTTATTCAAACGTCGCAGGCGCGGCGCGAACGCCAGGCCTTGGAAAAATACGTTCGCTTTCCCGACAAGCGCAATTGGGTGCAAATCACGGATTGGGGTGATGCCGGGGACGCGATTTTCTACGTGATGCCGCTTGCCGATGTGCTTCCGGGAAGAGAGTTGTTTGCGCCGGAGGACTTCCGCTGGCAGGAGGCGTCGCTCCAAAAACTCATCGATCGCCGCTTGGCTTCGCCTCACGAGCCGTGGTTTTCCTGCGAGGAAATTCTGGGCTTTATCGAACCGATTTTCGATGCCGCCATCGCTCTCGGAGAAGGCGGCCTGCTTCACCGGGATATCAAGCCTGCCAACATCCTTTTCTTCGGCGGGAAGGCGAAGCTCGCCGATTTCGGCCTCCTCGACGACGATCGCCGCTCGCTTTCCCGCATCGGAACGCCGCTCTACAGCGCACCTTCGTGGTTCGCCGGCAGTGGCGGCAACCCGGATGCCTATGGCTTGGCGACGACGCTTTATTCTCTGATGACGGGGAATTTGCCCGATACCATCGGGCGCGCCGCCTACCGTTTCCCCGAAAAGTGGCGGGAAGACGTTGCTCCCGAACTGCGCGAACAGTGGTTACATTGGCACCGTTGCATCCTGCGCTCCATCGCGGAGAATCCCGCCGACCGCTTCGTCACGCTCGAAGATTTCAAGCGAGCCGTCCTTTCCGGCGATTTCCGGGCGCCGACGCCGGAGACGGGAGCCAAAGAAACGGCGGGGTCTTCGCCGAAACGCTTGCCTTTTCCCGTGAAAAAGGTGCTTGCGGGCTTGGGCGGACTCGCCGTCGTTGCCGCCGGTGTCTGGGCGGGAGCGCATTGGGCTGCGGAAAAACCGACTCCCGAAGGACGAATCGAAGTCGTCAGGCCGAGCGAGGTGAATTTGGAGCCGGGCACTCGAAGCCGCTTTTCCGGCGCAGGGAAAGTCAACGAGGTGCATGTTGCCGGAAAAGGAAGCCGGGACCTGCAGGTGGAAGCGCCTTTTGTCGTCGAACTCCTGAAGCTTTATTCGGACGGAGAACTGAATCTCGCGGGAGGGTTTTCCGGAAAAACGCGTGTCGAAATGGAGCTCAGCGGGGATGAGCATCTCCGCTTTACCGGGAATCCGGACGGCACGCCGAACGCATACGCCCTGAAATCAATCCGCGTCAACGGATCGCGGGATGCTTTCGCGGAGCCCGATATCATCGTCGAAAAGGATGCTGTCGTCCGCATCGAAGAATCCCTGCATTACTCATTTCACTGTGACTTGCAGGTGAACGGCGTGTTGGAGCTGAGCAAAATCGAGGGTTGGCACTTCATCGATATTTGGGGGAACGGCGTCGTGCGTGCCGGCGCGGTACGTTGCGGGCACGAAGGCTTCTACGTGCAGGACGGTGTTCGATTCGAGGTCGGCAGGGGCGGCCTCATCGGCGATCGTTGCGACATCGGTTTCGCCGAGGCGACGCTCGCGGTGACGGAATCTTGGGACGCCCCGACGACGGGCATCAGTCTGATTAACGGGAAGACGGTAACTTTCGATGTTCAGGCGGCGGACGGTTCGCCGACGGCGGCGGAAGTCCGGGGCGTGGTTGGCGGCAACGGGGCTCTGCTCAAGCGCGGATCGGGGATGCTGACGCTTTCCGGCAAGAATACTTATTCCGGCGGCACGGAAGTTCGCGCGGGCATTCTGCAAGCCGCCAACGATTTTGCGCTTGGCGGAGACAATGCGCGCGTACTGATTGCGGACGGCGGGCGCTTGCGTCTCGGGAGCTCCCGAGGCCCCGTTGCGCTTCGTCCGCTGAAACTGTCGCTCGTCCTCTCGGATTTTTATCGGAAGTCCGCCGCCGTGTTCGGGGACGGCGCGCCGGCGAAAGGAACGCAGATCACGCTTTGTGTCGACGCGGCTTTTGGAGCGACACCCCGTCGTCCCGGGACCCGCTTGAGTTACAAGGTTTTCGATGCCGCCTGCGCCGCTGCGGGAGAGCTGACGCGGGAAAATTTTGCCCTCGAAGAAAAACTGGCCCGGACGGCGCGCCTCTGCGATTACTCCGACGGGGTCGTGACGCTCGTGTTCGATCCGGAAAGTGCGGAACGGGATGCCGCTTTCTGAGGTTTCGCGTGATTGGCTTCGTTTTTTTGCGAATATATTCAGGTAAGTGCAATGGATTTTCCTCAAACACCCAGAACCGTCATCGAACAGCTGATCAGTCCCGAGCAAAGCGCTGCTTGGAACGGGGCCTGGCGGAAGTTTTTCGATTTCTATCATGCGACCGTTCGCGTGATGATTTGCAATTCCTTTTACAGGCGCGGCTGGTACGGAGTGCCCGACCATGTGGTTGACGAAGTGGTTGAGGAGACGGTGATTTCGCTGAACCGGACTTTCAACGAGCGGCGTTTTGATCCCGGGAAATCCCGCTTTCGTTTCTTTCTCAAAACCGTTTGCGACCGCCGGGTCGTTGATTATCTGCGGACAAATGCCGCGTGCCGCAATACCTCTCTCGATGCAACGGACGGGAAGGTGCTGATGGTTGCGGAGCTGCAGGCGGCGACGGAGACGGAAATGCACTTGGCCGAAGAAGAAATCCGCGTATTCCGCCAGGCGGTTTTGATCGATGCCTATACGTCAATCCGCCACGAATTCGATGCCCGCACCTGTATTGCGTTCGAGATGGTAAAATTTGAGGGCGTGCCGGTGGAAACGGTCGTTCGCGAACTCGGTGTCTCGCCCAATGTCGTCAATAATGCCGTTTACCGCATTACGAAGAAATTGCGGGCCATGTTGTCCGAAAACCAAGAGCTGAAGGAGCTGATGTGATGGAAAAACAAGAGGGGAAGCAAATGCCTCCCGAGCCGGCGGAGGAGACCCGGGGCTGGGATGCCGAGTCGATAATTGCGGAATTGAAGGCGGCCTATCGCTCGATTACCCGTCTGAAGAACACGCCCGTGCACCGGAAAATCACGCTCGAGATCGAGCGTCGGCTCCGGAGGGAGAGAGATTAAAGATTAGGGCTTAAAGCTTAAGGCTACCTCTAGAAATTCAAAATCTGTCTCAAGATTAAGTATGTGCGCCGGAGGTGCACTACATTGGATAACCGCGGGTGCAGGCAGAGCCGAAACCCGCGGACAGGCCTCTGGCCTTATGCGCCGCTAAGCGATGTAGATTTGTCCCTGAGATTCCTGCGGCGCAATGGAACAAGATACGCGCTCTTTTCGTAGATAAATCTCTGGAAATTCGTTTTTGCGAAAACACGCAACTCATTCCATTACGCCGCAGGAGTGTCAGGGA